>PBTE01000060.1 GCA_002726515.1 Planctomycetaceae bacterium
GGAAATCTGCCAAACTCACCGTAGGTCATCGGCACCGGCTCGGTCCAATCGATGAAATCGGTCGAAGTCAACCGGCACGTCGCCCTGCGTTCCACTCCCTCCTCGTTGAAGATCTTGTACCGTGTATAAACCACGTAGCATTGTTCGTGTTCCGACCAGAACAGGCTCCAGCCACCGTCAAAACAGGACGGGAGCACCCGGTTGTCAAGGCGGATGATGGGGTCGTCCTGAAGTTTGCGAAACAGTTTTCCATCGCCAGACACCCAGGCCCAGGACTCATTCCAAGGGTGTCCCTGGTTGGGCCAAATCACCTTGTAGCGTTCGTCAAACGGCACGTCAGGCCGCCTGTCTAAAAACGCCATCGCCGCCGGCTCGGTTGCTGCGTCAAAAAATGGAATGCCGTCAACGGTGCCAATTCCGTTGTTATGCTTATTGCCCCGTACTTCAATCAGGCCTAAGAGGGGTTTGGTCCAATGGATGCCGTCCCTGCTTTCCGCATAGTTGACCTGTCCGACCACCTGGTAATACATCACGTAGCGGTCTTCGTCCTTGATGACGAGACGGCCCCACCCGTATGTCCTTTCGGCATGTTCCGGGTTCAATTCCCAGGGCGTATCCGGTTGGATCACGACTTCCGCCGGCTGTGGCTGGTGCATTTTCAAACGAGCACCCTCCAGACGGTCGACCAGATAACGGTCGACAAACAGTTCCAGCCTCGAACCGATGTCCAGAATTCCGTGCTCCGCCGCTCCGGCAGGCGCCACAAGTGGAGTTGCCAGCCCCAACGCCAATAACCAGATTTTAATGCCCCGGGCGAACAACTGGTGTTTCAGCAGGACCATCAAGATGATTCTCCGGTCAGTCATGGTCCGACACTGTTTTCACCATTGTCCGATACACAACCATTTGTGATCAGAACACCTTGGCACCGATCGGAAGTGTTGGGCCGGATTATTGTTTCTGTTTTCCCAAGAGCGCGGACTGAAAACCGGTTCAGTCCAACGGTTTACTCCACCGACGAAAGCAACGAGTATAAAGGAGAAACCAGCAGGGATCAAACAGTCAGGCTCATGACAAGAAGTCGGGTCCCACACTTGTGAACCTTTTCCTTCTTGTGTCCCTACTACAGACGCCTGGAATAACCATGAAGTAGCGGACCTTGTCAGTGATCTCACTCTCCTTGGTAACATTCCCGTCAGCAACCATCTCTTGTCTTGGTCCTCCGGCCCGAACTCCCTGTCGCACCGATACCTGTTAAACCGTCTTCGGTTCACCCGCCCCAGAAAGAGCCCCGTACTGGTCATGGGTGATTCCACCAGCTCCCAGATCCAACCATTACACCCAATCCGGTGCCAGGCTCAGCCGTACCGGACGATTTGTGTACTTCCGGATGGACAATATGGACGGGGCGAACACCCGAGTCTACATCGCAGACATCAACGCCGATCAACCAATCACAAAACCCCGACGAGTCCTGGCGTTCATTACCTCACGACCAGATGGACCGTTTGAATGTGGCAGATTGCCTGCCACAAAAAATGGCCCGTCCCGTCATGACTTGCCTGCACCGATCAACTTGTGAACTTCCCGCCAGGGACGAGTGTTGGCCACACTCTCTTTGGTAAGCCCTCCTCGACGCGCCTGCAAAACTCCGTAACGCATGGTGTCCAAACCTGACTCGCTGTGTGCGTCGGTGTTGATTACCACGGGAATTCCCTGTGCTTTGGCGACGGCACAATGAATGTCATTCAGATCCAAACGGGCGGGGTTAGCATTCAATTCCAGCAATTTCCCATGCTGCTTGGCAGCCGCCAGTACCTGTTCCATGTCGACCTCATACGGCTCGCGACGGTTGATCAGGCGGCCCGTGGGATGTGCAATCGCGCTGACAAACGGGTTCTCTAAAGCACCCAGTATGCGATCTGTGATCTGCTGCCGTGACTGGTTTTGGCCATAATGGATACTGGCGATGATCCAATCCCCTTGAGCCAATACGTCATCGGGCAAATCAAGGGGACCGCTCTCCAAGATATCACATTCCAGACCTTTGATAATATTGAATTCAGGTCCCAGGGATTCATTGAGACGATCAATCTCCTGCCACTGCTTGAGCAATCGTTCGGCATTCAAACCTCGAGCCATACTGACACGTTGGGAATGGTCGGTGATTGCCAGGTAAGACAGTCCACGCGATTTGGCAGCCGCCACCATTTCTTCCAGGCTAGCCTTGCCGTCCGTGGCAGTCGTGTGCACATGCAGATCGCCCTGAATATCCGACAACTCGATCAGTCTGGGGACTGCGTCTTGTGCAGCCCACTCGAATTCGCGTCTGGCTTCGCGCAGTTCAGGCGGAAAAAGCGGCAAACTCAGGCAGGCATAGACATCGGTTTCTTCGCCACCGGCAACGTACTTTTCCTTTCCATTTTCCGTCCTGAACACACCATATTCGTTGATCTTGAGGCCTTGTTTTTTTGCCATGCCTCGCAACGCAACGTTGTGACTTTTTGAACCTGTAAAGTATTGTAAAGCTGCTCCAAAAGATTCTTTGGGCACCACCCTCAAATCGACGGAGAGACCTGTTGTCAAACGGATCGACATTTTCGTTTCACCACGGGCAATGACCTGGGCGATGTCAGGAGCATCCCCAAAGCGGTCCATTACCTCGTCAGATTTGTCTGAAACAACGAGAACATCCAAATCTCCCACCGTTTCTGTTCCGCGGCGATAGCTGCCGGCCAGTTCCAAACGTTGAATACTGGCACAAGCTCTCAAGTGTTCCACAAGCCGCTGAGCAATCTCATCTGCTTTCACCCACTTAATCCTTTGATTGGCCTGCTCGGCAATCTCAATACCATGCAGAATCGACTGTTCGGTTTTTGAAGCAAAACCCTTCAGTTGACGCACCTGTCCCTCTTCACAAGCCACCCGGAGTTGTTCCAACGTCGTGATCCCCAAGTCCGCGTACAGAACTTTGGCCTTTTTAGGACCCAAATCTGGAATTCTCAGCAGGTCCAAAACCGTCGATGGGATCTGCTCCCGTAGCTCCTGCAGCTGCTCCAGCGCACCCTCCTGCACCAGTTGTTCGCACTTTTGAGCCAGGTCTTTTCCAATGCCGTCGATTTCAGTGAGCTTGCGGTTCTTGTCAGCCAGGATAGTAGAAATCAGTTCGGGTAAGTCACGAATCGTTCGCGCACTGTTGCGATACGCACGAATGCGAAACGGATTCGAACCTTGAAATTCGAGTAAATCCGCAACCTGTTCAAACGTTTCGGCAATTCTGGAATTCGTCATGCTGGTTGTCATTGGTGCAACTCCACAACGTCCCGGTCGTTCACAAGGTAGTCGCCCTTGACGATGGTACCGTCGTGGACTTGACTTCCCCACACGCGGGCAAATTTGAAGTTCTGTACATAGTCCTTGTGAATTTGTTGGGCTACCTCCAGAAGTGAATCACCTCGCCGGACTGTGAAAGGCCGGTCGTAGTCCGGTTCTTTTTGGTGAGGAAGTTTCGAGTAGACCCGCACGACATCCAGCGACTGATAGATGGCATCCCGCAACGGTTCCAGCTGTGTTCCTTGCTGGGCCGAGATCACGAACTCGGGAAATTCCAACGGACAAAGTTCCCGTAGCAGTTCCAACCTCTCTGGTGCTTCCGGCAGGTCGACTTTGTTGGGGACAAGAAAGGTTTTCGTGTACGACAGCCCAATGTCGTTTTCGTCGAGACTCGATTGGCGAGCCAGTCGAGTCTTGGTCGTCGCCAACTTATCCAACACATCCTGGCACTGTTCAACACCGTCATCACTTCCTAAATCGACCAGCAACAGCACCAGGTCAGCAGAACGAATCAGGCCCTGCATGTACGATTCCATATAGTCCATGGTGACCGGCGGTGTGTCGACGAGTTGGACCATGACATCTTCCCAGGGCATCATTCCAGGAAATGGTTCACGTGTCGAAAAGGGATACGGAGCCACCTCGGGCCTGGCTTGTGTGAGAGTCACAAGCAGTTGACTTTTGCCGGAGTTGACTCCACCCAACAGAAGAACACTGCCGGCCCCTTGTCGAGGAAGTCGCACTCCTGAGCTGCGTTTCCCTGCTTTTCCCGGAGCGGCAAGTTCCTTCTTTAACTTGCTGATCTTCTGCTTCAGTTCAGCTTGCAGCTTGTCAGTGCCTTTGTGCTTTGGCAACTCACGCAACATCAACTGCAGGCAATGAAGTTGTTCATCCGGGCTCTGGGCTCGCCGATATTGTTCCTCCGCTTTCAAATACTGAGCGGTGAGATTGGCAGGCATGGATTGAACGGAAATCGCGGGCAGGGGCAAAAAACTGATCGGAAACCGCCAGTTTACCGTGAGTCGGATGGCCTCACCAGCGTCGGCCGACACTGGCGCAAGGCATTTAGCGTTAGGACGGCCCCAATGACTGTTTTTGTGCTTGAAATCTTATTGAGCAAAGCGAGACACCCTTCTGCGGAAGATGGCGCATGATCACATGAACTGCCATCGCTGCGGCTGGAAGCCATCGGGACAAGCGGAGATTGTGTTTCAGCCCCTGCCAAATCAAAGCCGGGAACAGGTTCTGTTCTTCTTTCAGAGGCGGCCAACCAGTCCGTTGTGCGGAGAGAAAACGGATCAAGGTTTGCCTTCTAAAAATCCCGGGGAAATCACGGAAATTATCTTTACAAGACGGGCTGTCATTAAAACCGGCGGTCACACCTTCGGACCGGTTGGTTCTCTCAACAGCCAGCACTAATGAAAGGTGACACTAAGAAGGTATGGTTTCTGTCCGACGCCTCGAGTCGCTTGACAGCAAACCCTTCTGTGTTAAGATTCACTACCCATCCTTCATTTACCACCTATTCTACGCAAAACGCAAAGTCAAACAGAACGGTTGATTGTCACGTTTTGCGGAAAAGAGCTTTCGGCACATGGACAGGTAGGCCCTCTGGGAAAGCCGGAGGTGACTAACGCTGCAGGTGCCTCGCAAAAGTTAAAACCGTTTGACAGTCCCCTGGTCTTTTCTTGTTAGTAGGAGAATTTGAAATGAATCGCGCGACTTTGTTCGGATTCGTGATGTTTCTCGCGATCGTTGGTCTGACGTTTGCCGCTGGCACAAATGTAGCCCAAGCTGGTAATGGCAGCCACAGTGACGAAGCTGTTGATGACGATAGCTGCGCTAACGTTTGGGGCAAAAGTGCTTGCTGCGTTTTGAACTTCGACTGCATTTTTAAGCTATTTTGTGATGTGAAACCCATCTGTGGCGTAAAACACAGTTGCTTCCTGAACTTTGGCTGTGGCAAACACGCGGGTTGTTGCTCAGCCTGTGATGGTGAGGAAGCCGAGGAAGAGGCCCCCAGTGCATCCGAAGACGTGCCTGCACCACCGGCGGCAGAGAGCGAAGCTCGCTTCTATCGTGGCCCGAGATTCTTTCGATTCACAAACATCCGCCGTTAGTGAAATCGGGATCGTGTTCGACCGTTGCGAGTGTAGCGCCAAGAGACGCATTGCAAACTGTTTGAACAGGCGCACTAAAAAGGCCTGACTCCCCCAAGGAGCCAGGCCTTTTTTGATTGTTTGACGTTGAGAACTCCCCCCCTCGGGAAACGTGATTGAACACCTTACGGACTTGCCGTTGTCCATCCCCCGTCATCCCAATGTGTCGTTTCCTTGACACCAGACGGACTTTGCTCGTTCTGTGCTGCCCATTCGACCTGGCTGTGGGCGGAAACCAGTCGAATGGTCAGGGCGGTCTGGCGATCCCCCGGTGGCAAAAGTGGGGGGGCGTCATAGTTCGGGTCTGATTCAAGATTGGGAATAGGTCGCAGTTCGTTCGCGTCGGAACCCGACGGGAATCCCTCGGCAGCATGACTTCTCTCAATACGGACACGAGGTCGATTCCAGCTGGAGCTGGCATCTGAAGTCTGGTCAGGACTCAGGGAAGGCACCTGGTCAGCCGGATCAGTCTGGCTGGGTGTTGACTGGTTTGAATTGTTTGGCAAGGGAACCAACTGGGAACCCGGCGCCAGCGTGGGCGGAGCAGCTGATGGTACCAGCACTTGCTGTGGCACAGTCGTCGTACAAGTGGAGCAGTTGGAGCCGCCAATCACGGGCGTCCAAGGCGTTGCGGGACTGGCGACTGCAACCGTTCGTTGAACCGGCTGATAGGTCGTGAAGGGTACACGCTGGGCTTGCCACTGGTACGTCATACAAGGCTGATAGGTCACCGTCTGGCAGGAGGTGTACGGATCCGTGGTCGTCACCGGTCGGTAAACAGTTACCGGGGTACGAGCCCATGAAGTTCGATAGGCCGTGGTGGGAACGTACTGCACGACGTTACGAACAGCCGTTTGGCTGACAGGCGGGCAACACTGGGTAGGTGGGCAACTATTTTCGCCGGCCGGGGAAAAGTACGCCACCTGTTGTCCGCGCAAGCGATTGAACAGGTTACGTAACCAACAGGCATTGGCCTGCTGGGGCAGCCACGACAAAACGGCAGCCAGGCTCAGACTAACGGTCAACATTCTTTTATTGGACAACATTGTTTTGCTCCGTGGATCCTACTACACCGCTCTTTGAATCCTAGGACACAAGTAGGGAGCAGGAAAGCAAAACATTAGTATATTTTGCGATTCTTCTGAAATCGGCTGCGGATCGTGGCGGAAGAACGAAATCGGGAAGGGAAAGAAAGTCTTCACCATAAGCAAAACAGTCGAGCTAGCAGAAATAGCGCGAATTTATTCAAGAAAACACGCCTCGTGACCGGGTGACACTTGCCGGAGGAAACGCGCTAACATGAAGCAATGCCTATCTTCGGCGTTGTTCATACAAATCGTACAGACCGAACAATGTCTCGCGCACATTGCTGTTGCATCGTTGGAAGCAACCAGCCACGTCAGAAGTTCGAATCAGTTCGCATGTCGGGGGCAGCAATCTTTCGACAATACGAAACGTTGTCTGTAAACTACCCCGTGTTCGATAGAGTACTGGAATCCTTGCCAACTCACGGTGCGACGCGACCAGAAATCCACAGCCACGACGTTTTGCAAACCAGCGTAGCCCGGCCCTCTGGCACCTGGACAACAGATCGAAACTGTCAATCACAACCTGTGTTCCGGCATTCCAACTGGCACAACTGGCGAAGAGCATCGCGGTCGAATTATCTGTTTTTCGAATTTGGTGCTGGTCAATTTTGCGATCCACGGATTTCCAATGCGACATGAGCATTGCCAGCAATGTCGTTTTCCCACTTCCGTGGGGGCCGACAATTTGAGCCATTCCCTGCGAATCGTTCAGCCGATCGAGCAACGCGACTAAATTCTCACCGGAACCAAAGAAATAAGGAATCGTCCCCGGGCGCGTGCATCGCGTGGCAAACGGATTCCGTGCGGCCACTCGGCCGTCGGGATGCCGGTTCGGTAACTCATTGCAAACTGCGTTCGGAGGGGGGCAGTGGCTGCTCATTTCGAACGACTCCTTGCCCGTGGAACCTCACCCAAATGAAACGGTGTTTCATGATGCAATTCCGCACCACTGGTTAAGAAAACTCTTATGCGCGCACACCATTGTATTTTAACGATCGAACCCTCGTAGGAGAGTGGGCTCTTGGGTAATTCTGTTTGGAAACGGCGGGAGCCTTGAAACGCTTCGCCCATCACACCTTCTGCACCGCTGCGTGCGAAGTAGTGCACCAACATGTCCTCGTCACCCTTGCCCTCGGTATACCACAGGACAGAAGCTTCAACTGCCTGAATCCTATTCCCCTGGAGCGACTCGATCGTGTATTCGCACACAATCGTTTCTCCGGGTGCATAATTCCGGCGACGGTCGACGATGGTCAAAGTGACCACGGGGTCCATCAGTCATACTTTCGAATGGAATCTTCAGGAAAAACAACGATGGGAAATACTCGCTCAAACGGCCAGTTCCCAACCTTACCGTTGACGATCAATTTCCACTGGATTGAATTGTTCGGCGATCGAAAGGAATGCATCACTTTTTCAGGAAGATGTAGTTCGCATTCGTGCTCAAAAGCCGAGTCTCGCTTGGATCGAACCTGTTCCAGTTTCAGGATTGTGTCTTCCCGCACGCGACGAACTTCTGTACGGACATCGGTCCCTTGACGATACGTTGCCTGCTCGTCACACGCGAGTAACAAGTTCAGGTGTTGCAGATCCATGTGGCTACTCTGGGTCAGCAGTAAACGACAACTGGTTCCCGGAGAAAGGGGATAGTGTGATATTTCGACACTGGTTGGCCCAATTCCCACCAAAAAAGCCAACTGCTGAAACAGGTCGTACACTGACCACGAAGCAAGTGCCAGGAATACAACGGTGACTACTCCTAACATCCACTCGCCCTTCCCTTCCAGAAAACCGCGCACCACAACCTGCACAAACACGGCTGCAATGCTGGTCCACACCAGGGAAAACACCACTGCTGCCAACAATCGTAAAACAGGAGAATGAGCAATCGGCAGGCGATAGGCAAAGTGGATACCAGGACTGTTCGTCATTTCAACGTCGTCAGGAACCGATGGATAGTCGATGATCGTATTGTTGGTATCGCCTGCCAGATCCAAATCGGCAGCGCGCTGTGCGATCGAGGATCGCCGTTCCGGCGTGGTTCCTTCATGAACGACTGTCCAGCCAACACCACCGGCACCAATCAAAACCAGCGAGACCAAGGTGACGATTACCAGGGTAAAGCGATATCGAGTAGGTTCGGTCGTTTGTATCTGCCGCAAATCCCCCAGGGAATGCCAGCAAGTACAGTCTTGGCCAATTTCGAACTTTCCCAGTTCCAACAACGCCGCTTCCTGTTCGATCGGTGGGCCAGCGATTCGCACCCACACAGGTTCAGAATGTGTTTTCAGCTTGACGAGAATTTCAGGCTGAAAATTTGGTGAGCCAACCGGGGCATCTGTCACATTTTGCCGGTGATCGACAACCTTTCCTGTCGCTTCAATGAAAAAAAGTTCTGGAAAATAGTGGCGTGAAGGCCAGTTACCCAGTCGAACTGATGTGAGGATCACGACAAGCGACAGGGAACCCAGCAAAAACAGAAACGCAAAGAACAGAGCTTCTCCCAAACTTCCCAGCAGGCGGGAACCAGATCTCCGAGCGCCTCGTTTTTTCCCCCAGGGCTTCAGCCAACGTAACACACTCAGTCACTCCTCACGTGTCAAACACCGGGTATCCTCTGACCGGATCCTTCCCAGAAGTGAAATCAATCCACCCGTTCTCTAGTCGGCTTCCTCTACCGGTTGAGACTGCGGTATCCTGTTAAGGTCTCGTCGTTGAAGTCATGCCCCAGTTTAATCGACACGATGCTTTCGGACAGCGGGAGTAACCCATGAAAACTATCAACCTTTCGATCATTTGCGCATCCCTGCTGGCGGATTTCGTTGCAAAACAAGATTCCAAGCCGTGTGGCGGCATCAACAATCCCTTCCCAGGATTACGATGGAAGGCGATTGGGGGGGTGATTGTTGTCGGACTGATAGGAAGCACCCAAGTAAAAACGGTCTCTTTGGCTGGAGATTGGCCTCAAATTCTGGGACCCCAACGGAACGGGGTAGCCCGGGACGAACCGATTCCAGGCCGATGGCCTGCGTCAGGTCCGACCACAGTCTGGGAACAGACGATCGGCAGTGGGTACGCCGGTCCCGCGGTTCGGGAAAACCAGGTGATTCTTTTTCATCGGACGGGCGGAAGTGAGATCCTGGAAGCCTTGGATGGGAAAACGGGTGACCGAATCTGGACAACCGATTTCAAGGCAACCTACCGCGGAGGAGTCAATCCGGATCACGGCCCGCGTTGCGTGCCTATTATTCATGGGGAACACGTGTTCGCTTTTGGTGCGGCAGGAGACCTGTATTGTGTTCGTTGGAGTACTGGCGACAGCGTGTGGACACGACATCTCTACTCCGACTACCAGGCGGATGAAGGATATTTCGGAGCAGGCAGCACGCCGATCATCATCGACAACAAACTACTGGTGAATGTCGGGGGCAAAGAGAACGCTGGCATCGTTGCAGTATCAGTTGAATCTGGAAAAACACTCTGGGCAACGACGGACGAAAAAGCAAGTTACTCGTCTCCCGTACTCACCAGGATCAACGGACAACGGTACGTTTGCTTCATCACTCGACTGAACGCGGTCGTAGTCGACCCACGAGATGGGTCGGTGGCAATGCGATTGCCGTTTGGAAAACGTGGGCCGACGGTCAACGCCGCATCACCGCTCATTATCGGCGACCGATTATTTCTGTCAGCAAGCTATGGAATCGGTGCCGTAATGGCACGCTTATCGATGGATGGCCTGCGAGTTGTATGGGCCAAACAAGAGACTCTGGCAAGCCAGTACAACTCGGCCGTTTATCGCGATGGTTATCTCTATGGAATTGACGGTCGGGAAGACGCCGGGGCAGCCTCGTTACAGTGTGTCGCTGCTGATTCGGGAGATGTGGCTTGGAGTCAGACAGACTTTGGCAATGCCAATCTGATTCTCGTCGGGACACGCATCTTAGCGATCCACTCCGATGGCCGGTTGACGTTGTTACGGGCCATGCCAAACAGTTTTCAGATCGAACAACAAAGCCGCCTGTTTCCGGACACGAGCCGAGCGTTGCCCGCGCTTTCCAATGGCCTGTTATTTGCAAGGAACAGCAGCACATTAAAATGCGTTCGTGTCGCCAACCACACCCAGTAGCCCCCCGGAGCGGGTCACGACCTTCGACAAAAAAGACTCCCCGACTGGCAAGCTTACTACCGCACAGATTTGGAGCGATAAAACCCTACGCCCTCGAGTGCCTTGTAAACCTCTTCCAACGTCTTTTCGCCAAAGTTGGAAATATTCAATAAATCTGCACGAGTACAATGCAACAGATCGCGCACCGTAAAGATGCCGCGCTCTTCCAAGCAGTTAGTCGTTCGCACCGAAAGTCCGATCTCGGCTGTACTCATCTCAAGTCGCTCGTTTTGTTCTACCTTCTCTTCACGTATCAGGCTGAGCGGAATGCGTGTCATAGATAGGGTCTCCTTACACCAAACATATATTGACCAGACATAGAGCAGTGACTCGTCTTGATGCTCACTAGTTGCATCAGCGACTTTTTCATGCCGTCGAATTGCAAGTCGCACGAAATCACTTCTAGCAAACCGTAAATATACCCAATCTTCCGGCATGCGGGAGCAGGCGTCCCCGTTTTGGAAAAACTCTGTTGGCGATCCTTGCTGAGTCCGTCAAACTTGCCACATCGCGTCAAGCCAAAAGTTTCGTGTTTTTGGGTTTGACGGCATGCGTGCCAGCTGAAGGAGGTCTCACCGGGCAACTCCTTGCAAACATCGTGATAGCATTCCCCGACGTCTCGCTTACCCACCTGCCTTCAGCTGGCGTATAATGGACCCATGGAGCGACAGCCTTCATCAGTCGATTTGCTTGCGTCCCTGACCGAAGCTCAGCGCCAGGCCGTGCAGCATGTGGATGGACCACTGATTGTCCTGGCCGGGCCAGGTAGCGGCAAAACCCGCGTCGTCACCCATCGAATTGCCTATCTGTTACAGCAGGGAATCGCAGCCCGACAGATCTTGGGGCTTACATTCACCAACAAAGCGGCCGAGGAAATGCGCGCCAGGATCCAAAGGCTCGTGCCAGGCGAGTCTGTCTGGATGGGCACCTTCCACCGGTTTTGTGCGCGCATGCTACGCGAGCATGCCGGCTATGTTGGGTTGGAAGAAAATTTTTCGATTTATGACACCAACGACAGTCTGGACGCAATCAAACGTGTTATCGAAGAACAGCAGGTGGAACTGGTGCGCACCTCGCCCCGGAGAATTGCTCAGGAAATCAGCCGTGCCAAAAACAATCTCATCACTGCGGAGAACTACGAGTCTCGCCCGGGAGATCGGTTGGGCAACCTGGTTGCTCAGATCTATCCGGACTACCAAAAAACGCTGATCAACTCCAATGCAGTTGATTTTGATGATTTGTTGTTGCACTTGGCCAGTCTGCTAAACAAAAACCATGACTTGAGGGCGAGCCTGGATGACACATTTCGTTACGTGTTGGTGGACGAGTATCAAGACACGAACTTGGCGCAATATGCGATCGCCCGTGCTCTCTCGATCGATCACCCCCACCTGTGCGTAACCGGGGACCCGGACCAATCTATCTACAGTTGGCGAGGGGCCAACCTGTCGAACATTCTCGAGTTCGAAAAGGATTTCGCGAATGTCCAGGTTGTGCGACTGGAACAGAACTATCGCAGCACCAAGAGAATTTTACGTGTAGCAGACGCTTTGATTGCGCGCAACACACAACGCAAGGAAAAGATTTTATTTACCGAGAACATGGAAGGAAGTGCCGTGAAACTCACGGCCTATGCCGACCAAATGGATGAAGCCGAAAGTATTGCATCAAGCCTGGCCGGCCAAATTCGTTCAGGCCAACGTCGGGCCCGCGACTGTGCCATTTTCTATCGCGTGAACGCCTTGTCACGTGTCCTGGAACAAGCCCTCTATGAACAGGGAGTCCCTTACCAGATCGTCAGTGGAGTTGAATTCTATCAGCGTCAAGAAATTAAAGACGTTCTGGCTTATCTGCATTTAATCAACAATCCCCGGAATGACATCGCTCTACAGAGGGTGATTAACCGACCTTCACGTGGCATCGGTAAAGTAACTTTAAACCGTCTGGCGGGACATGCGACGCGGTATGGTTTGTCGATGCTTGAAGCAGCCAGACAGACTCACCTGCTGCAAAGTCTCAGTCGTCGCGCTGCCAAGGCGATATCCGATTTCGTCGGTCTGATGGATCATCTTCGAAGTGTTGCGGATGCTCCTCTTGAAGAACTTCTCGGGCATGTGATCACCGAATCCGGATATGAAGCGCATTTGCAGAGTTCCGGGGCATCGGTCGATGAAGAACGGCTTGACAACATTCGAGAATTACTTTCTGCCGCACGCCAGTTTGACGAAAACAACCTCGAGGCAACTGCCTTGGATGCTTTTCTCGAACGGGTCTCCCTGGTCAGCGATACGGATGCCTTTGAGTCCGAACCTGATCAAGTCACCCTGATGACATTACATGCCGCCAAGGGTCTGGAATTTCCCGTCGTCTTCATCACAGCCATTGAGGAAGGAATTTTGCCTCATCAGCGCAACAAGGAAGAATTACATTTATTGGAAGAAGAGCGGCGTTTGCTGTTTGTAGGCATCACTCGCGCCCAGGAAGAATTGCACTTGAGCATGGCCACCTACCGAGATTTTCGCGGAAGTCGTCGGCCAGCGGTGCCTAGTTCGTTCCTCGTGGAATTGCCCCGCCAGGAAATCGAATTACTTCGTTCCGAGGAGGCGAGTGTCGCATCGACTTCCTATGTCGAGTCCTACGAAGAAGTTCCCGTCTACTCGAATCGACCGACTGCAAAGGTTCCTGCCACAAGAGGTTCTTCCAACCGTGGTCTCATAACCGCTGCTGACATGTTGGAACGGGACACCGGAGCAGAAAACGCCACCCGGCACCCGTCTCCTGAAGATTTTGTTGTGGGGATGACAGTGGCGCACCCGGAGTATCAACTTGGAAAGGTTGTTGCACTGCATGGCCAGGGAGACAAACGCACAGCTACCATCCACTTCTTTGCCGAATCCTCCCAAAAAAAGTTTCAGATTGCTAAAAGCAATCTCCGCCCCATCGGCAAGGGCGAAGAATAAGCTGAGCCCATGCTGTCACCTGTTGGACTGTTGCTGCAGGGACAGCAGCTAGAAACCATCAACACTGCTCTGACCTTGACGGAGAATTCTACTTACAATGGGAAGCAAGATAGGATCCGATGAACTCCTCAACGGCGACGCTTACCGAAACGGATCGGCTACGCCAGCTATCCCGTTGTTTGGCTGCACAAAAAGACTTCGTTCAAGTTGTTGCTTCCCTCGAATCTGGTGGGATTGCCAATATTGACGGAGTTTGGGGGTCTTCGTGCGCGCTGGTTGCCGCTGAACTGCTACGCCAACGTCACAACGATCTTCAGGGGCCCATTGTCGCCGTCTCTGGGTCATCCAATGCGGGTGACGATTTCTCTGACGACCTGGCGTTATTTACAGAACTGCCGATTACTGAATTTCCCGCTCGACTCGCTGCTGAGGGCAATCCCCTCCTGCAAGATGAAAATGAAGGCCAGCGTCTGCGGATTTTGAAAGAGCTGATGACAGGCCACTGTGCCCCTTTAGTCGTGGCCAGTATCCAGAGCCTGTTGCAACCGGTTCCTCCCAAGTCGTACTTAGCAGCCAACACGCGGGTGCTCCGACAAGGGGAGCGACTGGACCTGGAGTCGTTACTCTCCTGGCTCGTCGATAGTGGTTATCACAACACGAGCGCCGTGGAACTGCCCTGTGAGTTCTCAATCCGGGGGGGAATCCTGGATGTCTTTGCGGCGGATTGGACTTTACCTGTCCGGATTGAACTGTTTGATGACGAGATCAGCTCGCTCCGCCGATTTGAAGTTGCGACTCAGCGCAGCATTGACATTCTGGACGAAATCGACATCACTGCGTTGGGGTCCGACTTCGTCACCCAGGACCACTTTTTTTCTTTCCTGCCCGAGGACACCTGGTTTCTGCTGCTGGATCCGGAGTCTGTTCAAACCGCAGGTTCTCATTACGTGGAACGATTGGAAAGACCGCAAGATCAGCACAGCGTTCCCGAAACATTCAAGCGGATTGCACAATTCGCTAACGTCAGTGCCTCGACATTGGCTCAGGGCACTTGGGAAACGCAATGTCGCCTGCCGGTTGAGTCAGTGGAACGCTTCAGCGGCGATGTCCAAAAGGTACGCGAAGAGTTGGAACAGTACCATGACCGCGAAGAGGTCTTTGTACTGTGTCAAACCGAAGGTGAAGTCCAAAGACTCCAGGAGATTTTTAGAGACACAGCGCTAGCAAGTCGCGGCAAACTGCACTTTCCGGTCGGACGTTTGCAATCTGGATTCCGCTTGACCTCTGAGCGAATCGTTCTGGTCAGTGGCAACGAACTCTTTCACCGCACAGACATCCGGCGAATGCCCAACCGTCGCTTAGGAAAAAAGATCGACAACTTCCTTGATTTGAGAGCAGGAGACCTCGTCGTACACTTGTCGCACGGCATTGGGCGCTATCGCGGTCTTGAACTGCTCGACAAGGAGATCTCCGTCGAAGAACATCTTGCCATCGAGTTTCAAGGTGGAACAAAAATTTACGTTCCAGCGTCTAAGATTGGGCTGGTACAGAAATACATTGGAAGCACAAAAAGTCGCCCACGTTTGGCCCGCATTGGCAGCAAAACATGGGTTCGCCAAAAGCAAGCAGCCGAATTGGCAGCCGTCGACCTGGCTTCAGAAATGCTGCAACTGCAGGCCACGAGGTCCTCCAGACCGGGTATTTCCTTCACTTGTGACACTCAGTGGCAGCAAGAATTTGATGCCCTCTTTCCTTATGAGGAAACACCCGACCAATGGATCGCCATGCAAGACATCCGCGCGGACATGGTTCAGGTTCGGCCCATGGACCGACTGCTGTGTGGCGATGTGGGGTTCGGAAAAACGGAACTGGCAATTCGAGCGGCCTTCACCGCTATCGACAACGGTTATCAAGTGGCCGTGTTGGTTCCGACCACGATTCTTGCAGAACAGCATTTCCGGACTTTTCAGGAGCGCATGTCCGAGTTTCCCTGCCGGGTCGCGCGACTCAGCCGATTTTGTTCAGGCACCGAACAACGTGAAGTTTTGGCGGGTTTGTGCTCCGGGAAAATTGATGTCGTGATCGGTACACATCGCTTGGCGTCGAAGGACGTGGCCTTTCAAAATCTCGGACTGGTGGTGATAGACGAGGAACAGCGATTCGGCGTGGAAGTCAAAGAACGACTCAAAACTTTGCGGACAACGGTGGACGTACTCACCATGACTGCCACCCCCATCCCCCGCACACTGCACATGTCACTGGTGGGAGTCCGCGATATCTCGAACCTGACAACGGCTCCTGAAGAACGTATAGCGGTTGAGACTCGTGTTGCTCGCTTCCACCATGACACCATTCGACAGGCGATCATTCGGGAACTCAATCGGGGTGGCCAGATCTACTTCGTACACAACCGGGTGAATGACATTGGCATCCTGGCCAATCGCTTACAGCAGATAGTACCCGAAGCGCGGCTGCAGATTGGGCACGGGCAGATGGCGGAGGCCGAGTTAGAACAAGTCATGATGGACTTCGTTGATCACCGCTTCGACCTATTGGTGGCCACAACCATCGTCGAAAGTGGTCTCGACATCCCCAATGCCAACACAATTTTCGTCGACGAGGCCGACCGCTATGGACTGGCAGATCTGCACCAGTTGCGTGGTCGGGTAGGACGTTACAAACACAGGGCCTACTGCTATCTTTTGATCGACGCCGCCAAAAACGTCACCCCGAATGCGGCCCGCCGCCTGCGCGCCATAGAAGAATTCAGTGATATGGGGGCCGGTTTTGCAATCGCGATGCGGGACCTCGAGATCCGCGGCGCGGGCAATATTCTGGGAACGCAGCAAAGTGGACATATTGCTGCGGTTGGTTACGAGTTGTATTGCGACCTGTTGGAGCAATCTGTCCGTAAACTGCAGCAGAAACCACCCAAAACCGAAATTGATGTGGCCCTTGATTTGCCCGGCCAGGCTTATTTACCCAACGACTACGTGCCGGATATGCGCAGCAAAATCGATTTTTATCGAAGATTTTCCCGCATTTCCAGCGACGACGAATTGGAGAAACTGGCCGAGGAACTACGGGACCGGTTTGGCTCCTTGCCCCCACCCGTCCAACGAATGTTCGAATTGCAAGCCCTGCGCATCGACGCCTCCGTCTGGCAAATCGACTCCATTCGGCACGAAGACACGTACCTCGTCTACACCTACACTGACCGCCGTCGTGCCGAACAGCTCGTTGCAACATCCAAGAACAACTTGCGAATTGTCGATTCGCAAAGCATCTACCGAACGCTGTCGGCAAAAGCCAATACACCCGACGAGATCCTATCCGAATGTCGATCGGTATTTACGTTGCCAACCGCCCGCAGCGCGTGAAGAGGTTGCAACTGCTTAACGTACAACACTCACATTCACATTCACACCTCTCAAGGAAAATACATGATCACATGATCAGCGTTTGTTTTGGCCTTCTTGTTTCTACCCGATCCAAATCCTGTGCGATTCTAGGACAGCGGTTCCAATAAACGAACTTGGACACTTGCTAAGCGTTTTTTGGCCATTTTCACATATTCACGATTCAACTCCACGCCGACGTAACGCCGTCCCAACTCGGTAGCCACAACTCCCACTGTACCTGCACCAAAAAAGGGATCGAGTACGATTCCGCCACGGGGAGACCCTGCCAGGATGCAGGGTTCGATCAACTTGGGAGGAAACACTGCAAAGTGTGCCTCACGAAATTTCCCCAGGGGAACACTCCAAACTGTACGCTTATTTCTTCCCTCGGGATGAAAAGCCTGGTCCCAACGAGCATCATGCAAGTTAGAGTTTCCGCGGTTCTTACCAGCCTCCGGAGTTCCGTTACGTTTTCCGAAATGATTGCGTCCACCCGCCATTTTACTCCGTTCGGTAAAGGTAACGTGAGGTTCCCTGATAGCGTCCGCATCGTAGTAGTATTTGCAGGATTTACTAAACAAAAACATGTATTCGTGGTCGGGCGTAGGTCGAGTGTTGACTGAATGGGGCATGGCATTGGGCTTGTGCCAAACAATGTCCGACCGCAAAATCCATCCAGCGTCAGCAAGCGCCAGTGCCACTCTCCAAGGCATTCCCAGGAGTTTTGACTTGTGGTATTTGTCACCCAGATTCAGCCAAATCGTCCCCGATTCTTTTAATACCCGATCGCACTGCGACATGATCTCGACAATGCTAGCGACATACTCGTCGGGGCTTTTTTCCTCCCCCACCTGGCGGTCATCATCGTAGTCGCGTTGTAAATAGTAGGGCGGACTGGTGACAATGGTGTCAATGCACGACGCGGGTAATTTTCTAAGCGCTGTCCGCGAATCTCCGCAAATGATCTGGCTTAATATGTCCATATCACCTCTTTAAAAGTACAATTCGCCAGCGATCCAATGTACCCAGGCAAGCTTGAATACGTCAACGTCGCGAACACTCCCGCAATCGTTAACGGATTCTCCGGCATGCAAATCGGCGAGGAAAGAAGATGGACGAGCAAATTACAACGACCGTTCCTTGTTGTATCACAGGCAGTCAGGCTGCGGTGGTCGTGGCAGAAGCCGACCGTCACGACAACCCGTTGCGAACCGTCATATCAACGGAAAGCGGACTAGTCTTTTCCGACCCACGACCCACTCCTGCCGAAATTCGCCACTTCTATCGTGAAGATTACAGGAAAAAATACAAGAACACCATTACTCCCAAAAACAAGCACATTCTCAGATCCGGCAGACTAGCACTTCAAAGAATCCAGCATATTAAGAAACACGTTACGCCGGGCGGAAGCATCCTGGACGCCGGATCAGGAGGTGGCGAGTTCGTCTATATCTGTCAACAGGCTGGCTATCAGGTTGCGGGAATTGAACCTAACAAGGGGTACGCCACTTTCTCCGCCAACCAATACGGAATCGACATCTTCAATGGATTTTATCAGGATGCAAATTTCGAGAATACGTTTGACTGCATCACTCTGTTCCACGTCTTGGAACACTTGGAAGAACCAGTCTCTTCACTGTCCAGGTTGGCCGGATTCTTGAAGGTAGGCGGTCATTTTTTTGTGGAAGTTCCCAATGTTGACTTCACAGGTACTGCACCTCACCAAAAGTGGCACGTCGGACATCTCTACAATTTTAACCCGCAAACCCTGGTCGCCACGGCTGCTCTGGCCGGACTGCGAGCCCTTCACGTTGAAACATCGAGGGATGGTGGAGTCCTGATGGCCACACTGGAAAAGCCGGCAGAACACTATGCGCCCGACGTTCAACAACTGATTAAAGGAAGCTACCTCCAGACCCACAAAATCCTGTCTGGCCATTCGCAACTGAAACATTACGTCAGAATCCACACTCCAGTTAAACGTCTGGTTGCCAAAGTCCATCGCGGATGGAACGAACGACAAACCATAAGGCAATGTACGGGTATGAAGCCCGTGGACATTCTGGACGGCCTGATCGAAAACAACGTCGCTTAAAAGAAGAATCAAACAGTCCGGGGCGCCCTGAGGGACAACGAAGTACACCGTCACCTCGCCAACTGTTTTGAATCCCCAAAGCTTTATGAGACGATCGCTAGAAATTCAGCCGATTGTAAAACCGATCCCGCCAAGGAAGAGCTTTTTAGAAGTTGACAAACGGGCGCCCAACTCTGCTTGATTTCGAAACTCGAGTTTCTTTCGTCCGGGGCCGGTATCTCAACAAAACACATTCAATGGAACGTGCCCGTATAGCGACCGTTCTTCAGACTGACGATCAGCACGGCCCGGCTTGCAAACATACTCCCGCTTCAAGTGCTGCCAAGAGAAAAGACTACAACGCAAACATTCACGTAGTGCAGTCCGTAAAAGTCAATAAAAACTTGGCCGAAAACTGCCACGCTGCTAGCATCATGATTTGTCGAGTCTTGCAATCTGTTCCGAGGAAAAACCGGACGGGCACATTTCCAATGAAACCTGAGTATCAGTGATTTTTCAACCAAAATAAAACGATGCTACCACGATTGGAACAACAGTCTCCCGGAAAGTTCGTCACAGCGTTCTGAAAAATTGGCTCTCAAAGACGGGTTGAACCGCCAGCGAATCCTTCAGGAACAAACTTGACTGCGATTACGGGAAGTCGATACAATCCCGCCCCTTCTCCAGGTCAGATCCTTTGCAAGCGATTCCCATGCAACTCCTTGTTCAACCATTCGTCGTCATCTGTTGTCTTGCGCCGCTAGTCCTGGCCCAGTCAACTCAATCATCATCTGTACCACCCGGTACCTCTGGAAGTGGCCCCGCGGTTCCCAAGTACCCTTCCACTCAGCCAGAAACCTTCTATCCACAACCTGTGGCCCCGCCGCGCCATTCAGGCACAACCATCCCCACCTCTAATGATCCAAAGAGAAGACCGTCTGCGGGTCAGAAACCATCCGGCCAAACCTTTTTTACAACGCCGGGCAGCATGGTTCCGCCAAAGTCTCAGCGGGCATTTCCCGTTAATTTTCCTCCTGTTGAACATGTTGCCCCTCCCGGACCAAGCATGATTCCGGGGCCTGCGATTCCCAACGACCAGTCACCCAAAAGACTCGTTGATGCCGCTCAGGTCGTCGCCGTCGTGGGTAATCAACTGATTCTCGCAGGGGATCTCGAAGGAGAAATTAACCAACTACGGGAACAATATCAGGGCAAGGTATCGGACGAAGAATTTGATGTGCAACGGCCCAAGCTTCGAAAGCAATTACTCAAACAACACATTGACACAAAGCTTGTTTATCACGATTTCCTTAAGAATATTCCTGCTGAAAACCACAGCATCGTCTTAAAAACAATCAACCAACAGTTCAACGAGAAACAATTGGAAAGAACTCTCAACAAATATGAGGTAGAGACGGTCGCAGAACTCGAAGCAAAACTGCGAAGCTACGGTTCTTCATTACAAAAGCTGAAACGACAGTTCGCTGAGCAAGTCGTTTCCCATCAAATGATCCGTCAACAAAGCGATGATGACGAAGAAATTACACACGATGAAATGCTGAAGTACTATTGGGAGCATATTCCGGACTACCAATTTCCAGCTAAGACTCTCTGGGAAGAGTTGACAACGGAGTATCGCCATTACAAGAACGAAACATTGGCCAGGCAGGAACTGGCAGTCATGGGCAATGAAGTCTTACGCGGCGCACCGCTGAATGCCGTCGCACGCCGAAGCCGCCAAGGTCCTCGCTGGGAAAAAGGTGGACAGCACGAGTGGACGAACAAAGACAGCTTGCGTTCGAAAGAACTTGACATCGCGATTTTTACTCTTCCGATCGGAAAATTAAGCCAAATCATTCGTGATGCAGATGGATATCATATCGTCCGAGTGATCCAACGCGTGGATGCCGGACGTGTACCTTTTATCGAAACCCAGACAAAAATTAAAGAAAAAATCAAAGCGGATCGCCGAAACCAACAGGTCAAAGACTATCTGGTCCATCTCCGGGAAGGCACCAAAGTCTGGACGATCTATGACGCCGACAATCAACAGCGCGTCTCTGAAACAGGCAAATCGTCCACTTTCAAACGCCGCTAGATCCCCAATCGGGCTGCAGGGAGAGCGGGCCATACTGCTCACCGTATGTTTCACGCACGGCGTCCCACCTCTTTCATCCGGATACACCGGCGATAAAATTCGCGCATGGCAATATCTCCCACAAAGAACCCTCCACTTCGAAGAAATATCGAAGTCAAGGCCAGACTCCATTCTCTTTCCGGAGCACGAGACTGTGCTCATCGTGTGGCAACCGAGTATCTGGGAATTCAATTTCAGGTAGATACCTACTTTGTGTGTTCCCACGGTCGCCTCAAGATGCGTGAAATTGAAGGATCTGATGCACAGTTGATCTGGTATCAACGTGAGGATTCCCACTTACCACGAAGTAGCGATTATCAAATTTTTTCCGTTCACAACGTGGAGGAACTCAAACAACTCTTGACTGGTGCTTACGGGGTTCTCGGTATTGTGGCAAAGCAAAGAGAAATTTTTTTGCAGCGTTTCGTGAGAATACACGTTGACCAAGTCGCAGAACTCGGAAACTTCATTGAATTTGAAGCCGTGTTATCTGCGGAAACCGGAGAGTCTGAAGGCCAGGTGGCAATTCGGGAGTTATGCCATGAATTCAACATCAATTCAAACAGTTTATTGTCAACATCTTACGGCGACATGAAATTTCCTAGAAATTCGAAAAAGTTTCAACACCGGCCATCTCTTCCGAATCAAGGGACTTGAGACAAAAGAACTGGGTGAACTTCTTTCCGTCGAAGTTGTTGAACTGCAGTTTGACCGTTAAACTAGTGCAAGAGCAAGCGATCGAAAATGTTTCTTTTGGATGACGTCTCCTTGCGGCCTTTGGCCAAAGGGACGTCCGACCGACGCTAACGAAGTTCACCTTCTATTCAATGCAAGTGAAAGCGAATCTATGGATTCAGTGATCGAAGGGAAAGATTCCATGTCAGGAGTCGTTAATCTGAAGTATCAGGACATCGAAATGGATTTGCCCGTCGTTGTGGGCAGTGAGGGAGAAATCGCCGTTGACGTCTCCCAGCTGCGGTCTCAATCCAACCTGATCACTTTAGACGAAGGTTATGTAAACACCGGTGCTGTCACCAGTTCCATCACTTTTTTGAACGGTGAAACCGGTACACTTCGCTACCGTGGATACGCGATCGAAACCCTGGCCGAACATTGTGATTTTGTAGAGACTTGCTACCTGCTGATTTACGGAGAACTACCGAATCAACAACAGTTAACCGATTTCCGCCATTCGATACGTCGGCACACCATGTTGCACGAAGACATGCGGTCTTTTTACAACGGATTTCCCAGGGATGCGCATCCGATGGCGATTCTCAGTTCCGTCGTTGGAGCACTTTCAACCTTTTACCAGGATTCCCTCGATCCGCAGGACCCGGAACAGGTCGAGATTTCCATTCGGCGTCTGCTGGCCAAATTACCGACCATTGCCGCCTACAGTTACAAGAAATCGACTGGTCAACCATTCAATTATCCCCAAAATGATCTCACCTACTGCCAGAATTTCCTCCAAATGATGTTCGCTGTGCCCAGTGAGCCCTACGACATCGATCCGGACTTTGTCAACGCATTGAATATGTTGTTCATCGTCCACGCTGATCACGAACAGAATTGCAGCACTTCCACTGTACGGATGGTAGGTTCCTCAGATGCAAATCTGTTCGCTTCAATCGCCGCCGGAATTTGTGCACTCTGGGGACCTCTTCATGGCGGCGCCAACGAAGCCTGTGTTGCCATGTTAGAACGCATTATCGACGACGGCGTCAATGTCGAGAAATATGTCGCCATGGCGAAGGACAAGAACGACAGTTTTCGCTTGATGGGATTCGGGCACCGCGTATACAAAAACTATGATCCCCGGGCAACCATTATCAAAAAGGCATGCGACAAACTGTTGGACAAAATGGAAATCAAAGACCCCTTGTTTGATGTGGCAAAACAACTGGAAGAAGTCGCGTTAAACGACGAGTATTTCATTGAGCGGAAACTCTATCCAAACGTCGATTTCTACTCCGGAGTCATCTATCGCGCCATCGGTATTCCGATGGCTATGTTTACGGTGTTGTTCGCAATCGGACGGCTTCCCGGCTGGATTGCGCATTGGAAGGAGATGCACCAATCCCCCACCAAACGCATCTGCCGACCTCGACAGGTCTACGTGGGTGAAGGCCACCGTGAATTCGTGCCCCTGGAGCAGCGTTAATTCTTGCCGCCGGTGGCTCAATCACTGTTTTACAGTTCGACTTGGAATTGTTTAACACCCGCCACCCAATGATTTTTCGCGGCCGTTTATCTTTTCCCGCTCCCTTTTGCAAAGCCGGTTTTCCCGAGCATGAAAGCACGTGTTTGTACTGGCTGCTGCAGTGCCCACGCCGTTGCCCGGCCGAAGTTTTTTTCCAAGCGAAAGCAGCCCGTCTTAAAAATGATGGCCGGACACCCGTACAAACCGGCTCAAAATGAGCCGCTCTGATTGAAGCCATCAAAGTCCTCTTGATAGGGAAGCGCTCGATCATCGAACCGGGTAAACTGTTTTCTCCAGGTCAGTTTGACACTGCCCATCGGACCATTACGCTGCTTGGCCACAATCAATTCTGCTTCACCCTCAACATCGGCTCGACCTTCGGAATTCTCCTGATCAACCTCCGAACGGTGGATGAACATCACAACATCGGCATCCTGTTCAATGGCGCCCGACTCACGCAGATGACTGAGCCTGGGACGAGTGACCCGACCTTCTTCAGCCTGACGATTCAGTTGGGCCAGACAAAGGATGGGAATCTGGATGTCGCGGGCCAAAAGCTTTAAACGTCGCGTCATTTTGGCAACCTGTTCCTGTCGGGGAGCCCTCGGGTTGTCTGGCTCAATGAGTTGCAGATAATCGATCACGACTAATCCCAGACGACCTTCTTGTCGTTTAATTCGACGCGCTGCAGCGGCAATTTCGACCACACGACGTCCGGGGGTATCGTCAACAAAGAGGGGAGCACTACTCATCTCTGCCGCCTTTTCAACCATTCGTTGTCTTTCTTTTTCCGAAAGTGGCGACCATTTACGTAGCTTATGGCTATCGACCTGGGCAATGGAACACAACATTCGATCAGCGAGTTCCACCGTGGACATTTCAAGACTCATGTAGAGTACCGGTTCGCCAAAATTCATGGAAATGTTTTCCGCAAAATTCATTGCCAGTGCCGTTTTCCCCATACCTGGTCTGGCAGCCAACACAATCAGTTGAGACTTGTGAAATCCTGTCAGCAGTTCGTCCACGTCAGCGAATCCGGTGTCAACGCAATTGCCGGGATCATCCCCCCGCAATCGCGCATCCAACCGTTCGATAGCATCTTCCATTAATTGGTTCATCGTCGACACAGTACCCGTCTCGCGCTTGTCCTGAATGGAAAAAATTTTCTGTTCCGAGAAGCCCAACAGTTCATTGGCATCAGCTGATTCAGAGTAGGCGTCCCGCAAAATCTCAGTACTCGCGTTGATCAAAGAACGGCAAGTCGACTTGTCACGAACGATTTCAGCGTAATAACGAGCGTGTGCCGAATTAGCAACCGAATTGAATGTTTTCTCGAGAAAAGAAGTGCCGCCAACCGCATCGAAGTCACCCGTCGACTTCAGACGTTCCACCAACAGGGTGACGTCAAATTTTCTCCCATCTTCATACATGCCCAGCAGGTGCTTGAACAACTTACAATTGGCTTCATCGTAAAAGTCGTCCGGCCGCAAAATCAAAGCCACATCGTCCAACACATCGGGCTTCAACATGATGCTACCCAGGACACCTTGTTCAGCTTCTAGATTGACTGGAGGCTGACGATCCAGAATTTCAGCCGAAACCTTTGCAGACCGGGCAGGTGGATCCATCCTTCGAGTCGTGGACACAGCAGTTTCCTCTTGGGGTTAGGCTCGTGAACAGGGCGACCTGGAATTCTCCTGTGCCCTACCGGAAATGGCAAGAGGACAGGCGAGACTGCCAGAAAAAAGAAATCCCTGCTTGAGAGTCCACAGACCGAAGAATCGACGCAAGCGGAACTGTGGTGACAGAAACCGGTCGTCCACCTTTAATTCAGAAATTTTTATACTTCCAACCTGCCTCGCGACATCGACCGGGCTTCACAAGTTGATGCGTCTGCAAAACAGAATTCGCGCCCTGTTTCGCGTCCACAGGGACGAGTTGCTTTCCATACATTCAAGGGGTCTGCGCCAAGTGTCTTCCCAGCCACCCTCTAGTTCTCGGCCGCCCCTTGATCTTCATCGTTGCCTTCCTCGGCAACAGAAGGCACCACCCAGACTTTGAGATCCGCATCGATTTCAGAGGTAATCCGCAGCTTGACTGTATAGAGTCCTACTTCTTTCAACGGACCTTCCAGATGAACTTGACCTGAACCCAAATTGAAGTTTTGACTCTTGAGAGCTGCCACGATTTCAGACGCTCCCACGCTTCCATAAAGATGTCCCTCGTCGTTGGCATTTGCTTCAATGGTCACACTTTGCCTGGCAATCGCTTCAGCGAATTGACGCAAATCAGCCAGCCTGGCCTTTTCAATCTCCAGCAAACGCTCGCGATGCTTTTCAACCATACGTTTATGATGGTCGTTTGCAATGGTTGCCAGCCCCTGAGGAAGAAGGTAGTTGTTGGCAAAACCCGGCTTCACTTCGACCACATCCCCCTGTTGGCCAAGGTCTACCACGGACTGAATCAAAAGTAATTCGATGCCACCGTTGGGGCCTTTCGGCAACCTTTTTGCTCGCCGACCGACTTTACGCCTTTTTACTTTTGTATCAGCCATGGGACGATCCTAGAAAAAATATTTCGAGTTTGAGAAAAATTATACTATTTTGTGATCCTGAATCCGTCGTCTTGAATCCAGCCTGTCAGGGACTAAAACACTCAACCCTAACACGAGATCGCAAGCTTGGTTAAAACGGGATGTCTTCACTTGTTTGATCCCCGGGAGTAGATTCTGAAGCCGACACGGCGGCGGGCTGATTGTACTCGTTTTGCTCGCCCGACCGTGAAGCACGACGAGGTTCACTTTCATCAGCAACGCTGCCCCCCGAACGGCCACCCACCATCTGCATCCGTTCACCCACCACCTTCAGTTTTGACCTCTTTTGGCCTTCTGTCTCCCAAGTCTCCAGTTTCAGTCGCCCTTCGATCAGAACCGGAGACCCTTTGCTTAAATATTCTCCTGCCACCTCGGCCGTACGTCCCCACAAAGTAACGTCAACAAAAGTTGTCTCTTCTGTCCATTCGCCAGACTGATTCTTCCGCCGGTCGTTCACCGCCAAACCAATATCGGTTACGGCCATGCCACTGGGAATGTACCGTATCTCCACATCACGTGTTAGGTTACCTAGCAAGATCACTCGGTTGAAACTACTAGCCATCGCCGGACTCCTTTTTGGGGATTGCGTTTTGCGACTAATGGACGACCTGACAACGGAAACAACTGAACAAACGTTCCCTATAACTAAGAATTTAGCAAAACATCCGTTAGAAGGCAACTGCCCGCAAGGAACCTCTCAGAAAATGCTTTCCGGGTAACTCATCCTGCATGAAACATTTCGTGAGTTTGCAACCCGGTCCTGCTTGCCGAATCAGGTAGATATCACTTGAGGGGGGGTGTGTTTTCCAGTTTCTCATCTTTCTGCTGAACGACCTCCGAATCCACTTCCTTGGCGTCTTCAGCCACTTCCACACGATCACCGGCCGTGGCATGTTCTACCAGGGTATCCACCAAGCGAGGGTCAATTTTGAGGACAAGACTTCTCAACACGTTTTCATTGAGTTGGCTTTGGCGGTCGAGGTCGGTCAGTTTGCTGCTCTCCATACGAAAATATGTGAGCCAGTAGGTTCCTTTGCGATGTCCTTTGACCGGATAAGCTAATTTCTGCTCGTTCCAGAGCCGACTGGCAAGTAATTCACCATCGCACCTCTGTATCAGTTCCAGAACTTTCTCCGAAACACCTCCTGGATCCTTTGCATATCGGTTGGAATCCAAGAGAAACATGCCTTCATAAACGTTTTGTGCCAAATCAAACTCCCCTCAAAGTAATTTCCGCACTTTTTAACCGTTGTATTTATTCATACAGTGCTCGATGCCTTCATTTGCCCAGGCAACCGTTGCGGTGACCGCTCTTCCGACCATCTCATCGACCAAATCAGATTCACCTGCCGAAAACCTCCCCAGCACAAAACCGGACGGATCCCATCGTTCAGGAACTGGTCCAATCCCTATCCTCAGTCGCGGAACTGCATCACTGCCCATCCGTTGGATAATGTCAGCTAACCCTTTTTGCCCGCCAGCCGAACCTGCACGGCGAAAACGAGTTTTACCTAATTGCAAATTGAAATCGTCGCAAATAACCAACAAGTCGTGAGGTTCGATTTGATAAAAATCGCAAGCAGGCTGCACGCTGCTTCCACTCCGATTCATATACGTTTGAGGACAGAGCAGCAATACTCGCACCCCATCCAAGTTGGCCTCGGTTAACTCCCCCTGGTTTCGAATACGCATCTTGCCGGATCCATACCGATCAACAAGCCTTCCGATGACGGCAAATCCGATGTTGTGGCGGGTGCCATGGTACTTCCGCCCTGGGTTCCCCAGGCCCACAACCAATTTCATCAATCCAACCTTTTCAAGACTCTTACGCTTCTTCCTCTTCTTCCTTGCGGCCGATTACTTCGGGTTCACTGATATCCGCTGCCTCTGGTTCATCCTCTTCTTCTTCCGTGAACGGCACGATGCACTGGGCCAGTACTTGATCCTCTGCCGTTACCAACTTGGCACCCGGAGGCAGCACTAGTTCGGCCGCTGTCAGCGATTGCCCCAACTCCAGCGTATTGATGTTCAACTCCAGTTTTTCCGGAATGGCCGTAACCGGACATTCCACCACAACTTCATGGGCCAACAACTCCACTACACCGCCTTGAGTCGTGCCCGGCGCGCGTCCCCGTAGTTCGATAGACAAGGGAGTTTCTATCGACTCATCGGCAGAAACTCGCACCAAATCCGCGTGCAAAACCTCGACCCCGAAGGGGTCCCACTGCACCTCTCGAATCAGGGCCGTATCCGTTGTTCCACCTGTGAGTTCGACCAGTCGCGTACCACGCCGAATTGCCATTGAGAATTCAGTGGTCGGTAAACTCAGGCTGACGCTTTCCTTGCCATGTCCGTACAGCACCGCCGGTATCTGGCCACCTGCGCGCAAGCGACGGACCCGACGTTTTCCAAACAGTTCCCTAAGCGCAACGTGAAGTACTTCCGCCATCAATAGCCCTCGTTTTGCAGCGCACTTTCCTGGTACATCTTCGGACTCCCGCCGCCAAGACGGGCAGCCTGTGGCAAACCCGCTATTCTGCCATATGCGGGGGAAAATACAAGCCCAGGTCAAGCGGGGGTGCAACTCGAAAACTTTGTCGCCTGGCAAACCTAGCGAAGGAAAGAAAGTCGGGTTAGAGTATAGTAAAACGCGGTGCGGACCTCGCCGGTGATCGCAAACCATGAAATCGAAGCGCCAGGACTTGAAGCTCCGGCAACCTCAACGGGGGCGTGTTATCTATTGCCCCAACGGAACAGGAAGATTAGGCTTTTTAATGATGTCAATTCGGACAAATCATTCGATCTTTCACCGAACCGGCCATCCCGGAATGCTGGCTTCCTAGAAAAGGTGATGAATCCATTTCCCGCAGGCGTCGTTCCGAACAGCTGACAGGCCCAGAAGTTTCCGTGGATATCTGAATAACGCCTCTTTGCTGCGACGCCCTTTATCACGAAACCCGAGGAATGCGAACGGATGCCAAAGACCCGCAAACAAAAGTTGGAATTTGTCGAACCGATCGGCGCACGTGTTCTCGTCAGGAAAGACGAGTCGAAACGAGAAACCAAGGGCGGTATCGCATTACCGGATCAGGCGGAAATTCCCACCATCACGGGTCGTATCGTAGCCATTTCTACTCGGGTTGAACACGATGAGGATGTGCCTCTGCGACAATACGACAAGATTCTATTT
The DNA here is from genome assembly GCA_002726515.1 of Planctomycetaceae bacterium. GTDB lineage: Bacteria > Planctomycetota > Planctomycetia > Pirellulales > Pirellulaceae. The sequence continues at coordinate 29,307 of PBTE01000060.1, forward strand.
CATCCGAAAAATTCTATTCCTGTCGATTTCGAACCGGACAATCAGCTCTTTGTCATCCCTGTCGAGGATGTGGTGGCAGTCTTTCGGCGAGAAGATCCGCACAAGCTGGAAGAATGATCCAGTCCCGTCGCAAAACTCCGACAGTCGGGCTGAGCGGTGTTGGGCCGCAAACATCCCAGTGAGAGAAATGAATTCCGGGGCCGGCGTGGCTGCCGCAACCGACCTCACAAAGCTCGGCCTGGAAGATTTCCCCTACCAGGCTTGCGTAACTGGTATCGGTATGGCGCGGCAGGCCTTAAAATCCCATGCCGCCCATGCCGCCCATGCCGCCCATCATGCCACCGCCCATGCCACCGCCCATGCCACCGCCCATGCCACCGCCCATGCCCGGGATTCCGCTGCCCCTGCCTCCCATTCCACCCTCTTGGGTGTCTCCTGAACCACTGACATAGTTAAACGAACGCACGGCCCCGATGTCGGTGAACATGGGCGATGGGGTGATGCGGACGTAGCGACGGTCGGCAGAAATGACAGCCGTGGCCATCAAGTTGGCCCCTTTCGGAAGACTCGTGATGACAGGCTGGTAGCCGACTTGTCTGCCGAAGCGACCCAAAAACCGACCGGCTGCAAGGCGATTGATTCGGGATGCATCGAAATCTCTCACGGCCGAACTGGAGGACGTGCGATTGAGTTGTTGAGCCAGAATAGCACGGCTCACAGCAACTTGGGTACGGGCCGCCTGGGCCACCAGATGGTCTTCCAAGACTTCGGTACGGCGTCCCTCAGGAAGTTCAAAGGTAATCATCGCGTTTTTATCATTGATCGGAATGTGCTGCCTGATGTGTTTTTGTTGGGGGGTGCGAAAATTCGTAAAGATGTCGACGGTCACTTTATTGGCAGCCACCTGTCCCCAAACTCGTCGAATGGACAGTCGATATCTGCCTGAAAATCCGAAAGGACAAATATAAGTTTCGGTAGCTTCAGCACTGTTGTCATTGGTGCTGGACAGTGAAAAATTGTCCGCACCCAGCACTCCGCCCGATGTGGTTCTCTTACTTCGCAAAGAACAAACGGTACCCGCTGGTTCCTCAACAATCATGTCGACGTCGGCATCACCTGAAAAACTGATCTGTACACCAACATCACGTACCAGTGCATCACCCAGGGCCTGTTCGTACTGCGTCGCTTTTTCCTCCTGACCATCCTCTTTTAGCCGGATCAGGGTGCCTCGAGCCGCCCGAAATGCATTTTCCACAATCGCCTGTTGATCCCGCGCCCAGGCCTGCCGAAGAATGCCCAGCGTTGCCCACTGGATGCCTTCCAAGTCGTTCAGGCGTTGTGCCGTGGCCAGACCGTGTGCATAAGGTTCCGGTTGAAACGGAAAGGCAGAGCTCACCTCGCGAAACAGCGACAATGCCCTTTCCTCCAAACCGACTTTGTCCATGTAAAGCGCCACGTACATCAGCGAGTTCGCATGGGGACTGAAATCCACCGCCGACATGAGGGCACGCTCGATTTCCTTTTTCGGTGCCCGATTGGCCTGCATGGCGATTCCCATCGCTTCATACATCCACGGCTGCGCCTGGTTGTTGCGAAGCGCACTGTGAATCATACCGATTAGCTGGTCGTATTTTTTTGATCGCATCAAGTGACGCACCGTTTCTCGCACGTCGGCAGGGGGTTCTCGGTGGGTGGCAAAATGTTGCTCCCAGGCCTCTGCAGCTGTTATCCCGGCAGGCACTTCTAGCTCGATCCGTCGTGCCGGGCGACTGCTCGCCTTGTTCCGGGAACGTTGTTGTGTTGACCCTGCCGAAGGTGTTTCCGCAGCGCCAAGTTTCAATTCGTCCTTCACTGAAAAAGCTTGAAATCCCCTCTCCAGTGCACGTTGACGGATCATGGCATCCCCCACATTGAAGAAGCCACCACCCATACCACCCATGCCACCACCCATGCCACCCCTCATGCCACCCATGCCACCCATGCCACCCATCATCCCTCCACCCATACCACCCATACCACCACCCATGCCACCCATCATTCCCATCATTCCCATGCCTCCCATCGCTCCGGATTGGATGGGAATTACAAGATCGGCCACCGGATAAACCTTGGTACTCATGCGATTGGGACTGCTGGCTTCTTCGGAGGTCGTGATCAGTAAGACTTCGTTGTCAATGACGTAGTCCAGGTCAAATTCGTTGAGCATCAGCTTCAGTGCAGATTTAAGGCTGATGCCACTTAAAGACTTTGTGACCAAAATACCCTCGGTACTTAACCCCAACTCTTCCAAGGCACTAGTGTCCACTTCGATGTTGATCTTGTGCAGGTCTTCCAGAAATTCGAGCACCTGAGGAAGTTCCGTTTCAAAGAACTCCACTTGCGTCTCTTGATCCAAGGCCTCGTAAATCTCCTGCTCGCGCTCATTGGGATTCGAAAGATCCACCGACGCGTATTTTTTGCGACGATCGGTCAATTCCCGCCAGACATCAGGATCCGGATAGGTGATGGGGGGTTCATCCGAAAACGGAATCAGAGATTTTTCGACCAGGAACATCACATCCGTGAACTTTCGGGTGCGTAAGTCATACAACTCCTTGGCCCGCTCGTAATGCGCCTCGATCGTGCCTGACACAACGGCGACTTCCGGTGTTGCCCCGAGGGGGTCAATCTCCTGGGACTCCATCGCGGGATAGTCGACCGCTTCATGAAACCTCCCTTCATCCATCAGTTGATTAAACTGCTCCATCAAGTGCGTGATTTCTTCCTGATCCCGCAGAAGTGCGCTTAGCAAACGATCTCTTTCATTGGCAGCCTGTAATAGCTGACGAGTTTCTTCGTCTCGACTATCCTTCTCAATTTGACGACGACTCGTCTCTTGTAGTACAACGATGATTTTGTCACGTAGCCTCTCTTTGACCTCGGCCACTATGTCGGGAGTCAGCTCCACGGTTTCCAACAGCAACTTCAGATCTTCGCGGGCGACAGCCGGATCGGTATCCATTTTCCGCCGGGCTTCATTGAGCCCGTATTCGACTTCGGCGCGGATGGCTCCTGTCACCACTCCGCGACGCTGTTCGATTTCGTCAAGAAATGTGCCACGTGGCGGGTCGTAACCCGGCGTCTCATCGTTGTCAACGAGAGAAAGTTCTGCGTTGATATGATTGACCGGTTCCTCCGGCGGCGACAAAGCGGCCTCATCGGAGTCAGCGCCGGCGGAAGTCTGAAGAAGCGCCAAAGCCTGGCGATTGTGCGGATCATGCTGGAGCGCGGCTTGTGCCAAGTGGATCGCCCCGTCGGCGTCGCCACTGACGACCGCCATCTGGCCCAGTTTGGAATAATCCCGGGAAACGGCTGATAAAATCCGACGTATTTCCCACAGTCCGGCAGAACCGACTGTCGGAAGAGAAACACCACCGTCACGGGATGCCAATTCCACCAATTGTGGCAGATAGGCGTGATCCTGGTGCGTCTCGTCTGCCACGATGCCCGGCCAGTTCAAAACAATCTCCTGGACCGCAAAATCGCCTTGGACCCGGATGTCAAAGGGACCTTCCCCCTCTAACTTGCCAATCAAAATGGTGTCGCGCAGTGAGTTGAGGGGAGGCAGACGTTGTGGATAGACTTGCAAGAATCCTTCCGGTAACGAAACCTCCTGAGGCCAGAACACCCTGGCCCGTGTCGCCTCAACCAGACCGACACCGAATTGCTGTGGCGACGCGCCATTGTGGTCGACCAACAACATACCGCCCGTCTGGTTGGCAATCGCAGCCAGCGTCGCGTTGTCGCGAGTCGGCCCGATCGCAAAAGCGGTCAACGGAATTTGCTGCTTGACAAGTTTTTCCAAGTGCCCCCGCATTTCACTGCTGGGTAACAAGTTGGCCTTACTTTGTCCGTCTCCGATGTAGACGACGACCCGGGTCGTCGTGGAAGCGTTCTCGAAACTGGTAGCAGCCGTCTCCAGAACCACTCCCAAGTCCGTCGAGCCCAAGGGGGAACGCTCTTTCAGACGCCGTACCGCCTCCTGCATGTGCGGGCCATCGGCAACGACAAAACCATTCGTTAGCGGGATAGCTTCCAAATCGACTGCATATAACTTAACGCGTTGCCGGGCGTCAAAGCCGCGCAACATGCTTTCCAATGCTTCCAGTGCGTCATCACGAAACTGGCCCGTTTGACTGGCAGAGGTATCAAAGAAAATGGCCAGTTCACACCGCTGCTCCGACGACAATTTGTCACCCGGAGTTAGACTCAATGCAAAATATTTCTCCCCCTGGTCATCATAAGTGACAAGGCGAGCGGCCTCGACACTGGGTTGAGCTGGCGAAGCAGCCTGAAGGATCGCTGAACCGGCAACCATACCAATACACCATAGCGCCACCATCGTTTGACGGGCCTTTGACATAAGTAGAACTCCCGTAGAAAGAGAGACGGCGTCTGCACCTCGTCTGGCTGTTCAAAAGGACCTCCTGAACAAGCGGGCTACGACTCCGCGAGAATCTGTTCCGATAACCTCTATTCTATTTAGTATACTGTCAAAACGCCAACAATAAATCCTGATTTTCACACGGGTTATCCCTAATATACGAGTCGCCTGTAGGATTTGATATCGTCGTCGCAACGACTGGAGGGATAATGCAGGAAAACGGAAGACCAAGTGTCCACAGAATGGCCGCAGGCAGTACCTGGTCCTGCCCAACCCTTTCCGCCGAATCGAGACCGAAGGTGGCCAATCCGTCAACTTGTCCAGAATCAAAACTCGTTTTCAGGACTCCCACGTTCCTGCCCATGGCGTCCCCAGCTAACCCCGCCCGCCTTGTACTGGAGACAATCCCCCGCCAGCTGAAATTTCCGCTTTGCCAGCCCAACATGCCAGCAGAAAAATTGCCCGGGAAACTCATCCTGGATAGCAAGCCGTTTCGATTGGTCTTGTCAATCAAAGCAGAACATGCCATCTGTTACTCAGTTTGAATTCCGTCCCGAACTCTTTCGACGGCCCGTTTGGCCAGTACAAGGCGGTTGCACCGGCAAGCCGACCCAAGAGCGTGCTACATAGTTTATATCGACAGGATTTTCTTCAAGAGTAAAGATGTCCCTTTTCACAGCACTCACCATACACGGCTGGATCTCAATCGCTGTCGTCAGCGCTGTTTTCTGCACCCTCTGGTTGCGGCGCGGAGCCCCTGTCGACCTGCTCTTTCTGGGCGGACTGGTCATCGTCACCGTCACAGGTGTCATCACACCACAAGAGGCCGTGGCAGGATTCTCGAGTCCGGCCGTCCTGACCATCGGGGCTCTCCTGGTCGTCGCCGCCGCTTTGCGTCGTACGGGGGTGCTGGACTGGGTCGGCCACCACTGGCTGGGCCGAGTCCAACGCGAACAGAGCGCCATGCTCTCCCTGGCTGCCGGGCTGGTCTCTGTTTCCGCCTTTCTTTTGAACACGGCCTTGGTGGCAATGGCAATGCCCGTCGTCCTGGACTGGTGCCGCAAGCGGAACATCTCTCCCTCGCGTTTATTGATTCCGGTCAGCTACTTTTCCATCCTGGGTGGCGTGTGCACCCTGATTGGTACCAGCACCACGCTCGTCGTCGATGGTGAGTTGAGGAGAGAACATACCAGGCGTCAAACGGCCGTCGCGTCAGTTCTTTCCCAGCAAGGCCAGCAACAGCCTCCGGTCAAAGACCGTCGCTGGGAGGCAACAGAATTCAACGAACAACTGCGGCCCATGGAGCTTTTCGAGATCGGCAGGGCAGGCCTGCCCTGCACGTTGGCCGGTGGCCTGGTATTGCTCCTGTTGGGTCGACACCTGCTACCCAAACGATCGGACATGGTCGAGCAGTTGGGGGAAAAGCGACGAGAGTATCTGGTGGAAATGGAAGTTCGACCTGACTGTCGTTTGATCGGACAGACAGTCCAAACCGCCGGTCTCCGACAACTACCCGGCTTGTTTCTGATCGAGATCGATCGCGATGGTGATGTCATCACACCCGTGACTCCATCCGATGTCATCCGTACCGGAGACCGGCTGATTTTTACGGGCGTGGTGCATACAATCCTCGATTTGGAACGAATCCCCGGTCTGATTCCTGCCGCAGACACAACTTATGAGTTCAATCCGACAGCCCGCCAGCAAAGACATTTGACCGAAGTCGTTTTGTCCCGCACTTCACCTTTGATTGGCACCACCTTACGGCATGCCAATTTTCGCCAACACTACAACGCGGCCGTCGTGGCAGTTCACCGGAACGGCGTGCGGTTGACCAACAAAATCGGCAACATTGTCCTGGAACCTGCTGACACGTTACTGCTGCAGACTCGAAACGAATTTGTGACAACCTACCGCAACAGCCGTGATTTCTACCTGGTCAGCAGCGTAGAAGGAGACGAACCGCGTCGACATGATCGGGCCTTGCTGGCTGGAGTCCTGGCAGTCCTGTTGGTTGGTTGGTTGGCAATCACCAGTTTTCTGGGCAAGGATTTTGTCAACACAGACTGGGCCCAGTCGCCATGGATTTCGGTGTGGCAGGGCGTATCCGCGCCGGAGGTGATTGCCATCGCTACGGCCGTCCTGATGATTCTCACGCGGTGCCTGCGTGTTTCTGATGCTCGGGCCAGTATCGACTATCAAATCCTGTTTATCATTGTGGGAGCACTGGGGCTCGGGAAAGCACTGGAGTCTAGTGGCGTCGCCCAGACCCTTGCGGAAGGTGTGGTAGCCATCGTAGGAGCCGACTATCCCTGGCTGCTGCTGGTGATGCTGTATTTGATCACGATGCTCTTGACGGAACTGATCACCAACAACGCCGTAGCGGCGATGCTCTTCCCCCTGGCAGTCGCCCTGGCGTGGCAAGGCGACTACAACCCCAGACCCTTTGTGATGGCGGTCGCGCTGGCTGCTTCACTTTCGTTTATTACCCCCATTGGATATCAGACCAATCTGATGGTGATGGGACCCGGCGGGTACCGGCCCACGGATTATCTCCGCGCGGGATTGCCGGTCACCATCGTTGTCACGTTAACGGCACTTTTCTTCATTCCCAGGATGTGGCCGTTTTAAGCCAGGCGACAGACCTGGCAAACCATCGGAAACCGAAAACAGATCCTATCGGGTCCGGCACCACCGACCGTGATTTCAAGTCAGCCCCGAGAGGTGGTGACAAACGACAAGGCAGCCACGAGTGAACCGGCCAAGGCGATGCCCAACACTCCAGAGTAAGAGGTCTCTTCAATAAGCACTCCGGCGGCCCATGGCCAGAGACCGACTCCTAACCAACAGCATGCCATTACGGCAGTGCTCGCCGTGCCAATCCGGTGAGGCAGTCGCTCTGCAGCCCATTGTGTACCCAATTGGTACGCCCCACTCACCCCGATTCCGGCAAACAGCATGGCGGCCAGTGCAACCCAGGGTGAAGAACACCAATACTCCGCCACAATGGCGAGAGCCGGAATCAGGCTGGAGAGGATCAACAAAGCACGTACTGAAAATACCTGGGCCGCCCAAGTGAGTCCGACACGTCCCCCCAGAATGCCACACCAGAAACAAGCCGGAGCAAAACTGGCAAATTCATGTTTCGCCTCATAAAGATTGGTGACGTAAAGATAGCTCCAACTGTTGAAAACCCCTTGGACTCCAGCCATCGCAAAAACACCCAGGCAAATCGTCCCGATCGTCAAGACAGGTGGCCCGCTGCTCGTGGCGCCTGACTGGTCACCGCTTTCCCGGTCAGGCTGCCCATTCGATTTTTCCGAGGACACTTCAAACCTCCACACAATCGCCGTGACGCACAAGATGAGTACACTCACACCGCGGTACCAGGTCTGCCAACTGTGCGAAACGAGGACCCATCCTGCGATCAGAGGGGCCACGACAGAAATGGCACTAAAAGCGGAATGCGTGACTCCGAGATAGAAGGAACGCCGTTCTCCAGTGGCCGCCATCAGCGTATTGACACCCGTCGCCGTCCAGGCCATTCCCGAACCGAGTAGTACAAGAGTTGGCACCAGCAGCCATGAGCTCTGGACCGAGGACATCAAAACCAAGGAAACGGAGACGGTCGGCAGCCCCACTAACACCACCCGCGTAGCACCAATCCGTTCAATCGCAAAACCCAACAACAACAGGGAGAAAAAACTGCCTCCCTCGATGGTCGCAATAAACTTCCCACCCTGCCCGGGTGACATCGAAAACGTCGCCATGATTCCGGGCAACAAGACTGAATAGGTGCGTGCCCAAGCGATCATGGCCATCGGCGCAATCCTCACGCAGAGCCGACGTGGACCTAAAACGAATCCTTGAGGTTCGATCACTTCCTCCGGTTGTTGGTGGTCTGCTGACAGACGAACGCTCACTGGCGAGTTGGCCCGCCGCGTCTCCCGGGTGATGAGCTGCTAGACGCGGAGTGTAGCCTGCCTGAATTGGTCAGCCACAATTCGAGACCTTCCATGCAACTCGCTCCTCCCCATGTTACGACGAACCTGTCATACCGTCAGCCGGATACCCCTGAAAACACTGTTGTGAAAACATGAACATTTGATGACACAATAAATCATGAAGACTTCTTCCGGTCTTTCCCAATTGCCTTCCGGTCAGCTGGGGTCAACTGAAACTTCACTGTCAGAAGTGGCCCATTCGCCCCGACACCTGCCCGGGTTTCTGCGACTTGACGGTTGTGACTGTTACACAGGACGATTTTGTCACACGGGACGATTTGTTAAAACTCAGCCGATTGATAAAACTCAGCCGACCGGGTACGTTGGACGGTTGCCCGATTGACACGGGCGCCACCACCTCCCGACCGCTGACCGGACTGCGAGCATGTCCAACATCGTTGAAATGCTTGCTGCACCCGGGTAAGTCAAAATTATGGGTGCCAAAGCGCTGGCCAGCAGCCTTGTGTCACATCGGAAAAAAACTACACGGCATGACATGTCGAAGCGGTCCCTCCGACTTCAACTTTTCTCTTTCCTGACATGAATGACGCACTAAGTTTAAACGGTAAAACAGCCATCGTCACGGGAGCTGCGCAGGGCATCGGGCGGGCGATCGCGACCAGATTTTCCCGCTGTGGAGCCCGTGTCGTGATTGCCGACATCGATGAAACACTGGGCATTGCAGCGGCTACCGAACTGGGTGAGGGGGTCCTGTTCGAACATTGTGATATCAGTCAAGCCGGAAGTGTTGAGTCCTTGGTCGACCGTGTCGTGGCCCGCTTCGACCAGATCGATATTCTCGTCAACAACGCGGGACACCATCCCAGTGATCCCCGGCAGCGGGTGCCGATTGACAAGTTTTCACCCGATTTGTGGCGGAGCAAGATCGACGTGGATCTGCATGGCACTTTCTATTGTAACCGAGTCATCTCAGCACACATGGTGCAACATTCCTCCGGTTGCATTATCAATATTGCTTCCGTGGCCGGCGTCGTAGCTTTGCGTAATCAAATTGCCCATGATGCGGCCAAGGCAGGAATCATTAAAATGGCGGAGGCCATGGCACTTGAACTGGGTCCACACGGAATTCGTGTCAACACAATTTCACCCGGGTCGACCGTCACCAGCGCAACGGAAAATCTGTTCTACGGCCCAAATGGCATTGCCACTGATAAGGCCGAACAAATGCTGTCGTTCATTCCTTTAGGCCGACCCGGCATGCCCGATGACATCGCTGGTGCCGCCCTGTTCCTGGCCTCAAATCTGGCCAATTACGTGACCGGTCACAACCTGGTGGTCGATGGTGGCTGGGTGGCAGGATTCAACCGGAATTTCTGAGAATTCCTGGCTTCGTTGAATCCACAATCAAATTGGCCAATGCAGTACCAGTACGTCCTAAACCCGGTCCGTAACAACCCTTGAAGTTCGGCTCCTTGGTTTGAAATGTCGAGCTTACCAGACCACGCTAGTTCCCCGGTTGACCTCCCCAATTCTGTCGGCATGACGTATCCTGTCCCAGAACTGGCAAACAGTTTTCCACGAGGAATTCTCCAATGACACGCTTCCCTCTGCTAATTCAGTACACCGTCGTTGGAACCCTATTTCTTACTGTCAATGGCACCCATCTTCCCTGGGTTTCCCCGGTCGGCGCACAGGATTCAACTGGAACTTCCCATCTCAACTCGCCTCAAGATCCGGCCGGGGATGGTGTGGAATTTTCTGACGAGGACCGGTTGACTCCTGAAGAACGCGTCAACATCGAGGTGTATGAACGTGTGAACCGGGGGGTAGTCAACATCACAACACTGACCGTCCGTCCAGACTCCTTTTTTTCATTGGACGTTCCCGCAGAAGGAGCCGGTTCCGGCTCCGTTTTCGACAAGCGAGGACACATCCTCACCAATCAACACGTGATCGAGGGTGCGCAACGAGTCAGTGTGACACTTCACGACAGCAACACATATCGAGGCCGTCTCGTCGGCCAGGATCCCGCGAATGATATTGCCGTTTTAAAGATCGACGCCCCACCTGAAACACTGTTTCCCATTCCACTGGGCAACTCCTCCCGTTTGCGAGTCGGCCAGAGAATCTTTGCCGTCGGGAATCCGTTCGGTCTGGAGAGGACACTTACGATTGGGATTGTTTCCAGTTTAAATCGCACCCTGCCGTCTCGCACGGGACGCAACATGAAATCGATCATCCAGATTGATGCAGCATTGAATCGTGGCAACTCCGGGGGACCACTTATCAACAGCCAATCACACCTCATTGGTATGAACACGGCCATCGCCAGCAGTACCGGCCAGAATTCAGGAGTCGGATTTGCCATCCCTGTCAACACGGTGGCACGCGTAGTACCGGAATTGATTGAGCATGGGCGGGTAATTCGTCCCGACATCGGAATTACGAGCGTGTACAAGACCGACCTGGGTCTCCAGATCGCGACACTGACCGAAGGAGGTCCAGCTCAACAAGCCGGCCTGCGAGGCTTCCGTGTCATTCGGCAAAAGCGAAGAAGAGGCCCTTTCATTACTACCGACACTCGCATTGATCGTCGCTACGCTGACGTGATCAGGGCAATCGATGATCAGGAAGTAAAAAATGTGGACGACTTATTGTCGGTCCTCGAAACCAAAAAGCCCGGTGACCGGGTGCGGTTGACCATCCTGCGCGAAGGCCAGTTGGCAGTTGCCGACGTCACGTTGGGCGAAAGTGAATAATCGAGTCCATGAAGCTTCCAAAAAGATTCGGTTTGGTAAAACAAGTTCGCTGGGTTGGCATCTTTCTGCTGCTCGCGGGCCTTCAATTGCACGTCGTTGAATCTTACACCTTCAACCAATCGTCGAGTCGACAACTGGTGAACTGGTGGGGGGCTCCGGAAGGTACGCCCCAAGGAATGATTCAACGCTTCGTCGTCGATTCCACTTCGCAACGAGCCACGATAACCCCGCCCCTCTGGTTGGGGCGCTGCGTACTGAGTTTGGCATTGGTAGCCCTGGCCTACGGATACTGGGGCAACAAGTGGCGCTGAAGACAGTGGTTCGTAACCGCCGACAATCCGGGGGCTAAGCGCGGGCTGCCTGACACTTGATGCTGCACGGGCGACAAGGGACGTGCCGGGGCATGCAAGATCCGTAAAACGTCAAACCGCAAGACTTGTTAGGTGCCTGACGCCTCTTCTGGGGGATCGCTTGGCAGGTTGGGGTCTTCCTCGGCGTATTTCGAATCGAAAGTTGCCGTTCCGGAGGACTCTTCCGGTACTGGCTGGTTAGCTAACTTCAGCGCCTGGGACTCGTTGTCAGCGATGTCAAAGATTAAATTCAGTCGCAACACGAGAATCACATTCAGCACCAACTGAGAAAGGGAATGTAGCACCAACCGCCCACCCGCTTCTCGACATCTTTTGTGGGTGACCAGTATCCAACTCACACCGGCAGAGTCCAGCATTTTTGTTTCCGAACAATCACAAACCACTTTCTGACCATAAATCTGTTCGCCGGCCGCCTCGATCGGATCACTGAATTTCCTCAAATGACGTTGGATGACTTCGCCGACAAGTTTGATACGGCAGACGCCTTTATCCTGAGATACGATGCGAGTTTCCATGGTGTGCCTTCATTTCAGGTGACAGTAGTCAGTGGATATTGGATGGTTTCTGATTGACTGGCTGAAATCCGGTAAACTTCGAGCCCAGCACAAAGTTGCGTTTCACCCTTGCAAGACACTTGGAAACTATTCCTTCATCTGTTCTGCAATCCATCGTTCAAGGTCTTCCCAGTCAACCGGAGGCAAATTTGACAAATCGGGTCGGAGCACGATGGCCCCTTTCAAATAAACGTGGGTAACATCTTGCTGAGATTTGCCAGTATTCCAATGCACCAGAATGCGGACACAGCGCTCCAAACTACCCGGCACATCGATCTCGTGGCCACACAAAAGTGGAACATCAAGCCAACCCAGTTGACGTGCCACAAGTGCTGGAAATTCCGCATTCAGGTCACGTGTCGTCGTAAAAACTGCACTGGCAACGTCTTCGGTGGCGATTTCATTCTGGCGGATGATCAGTGCCAACAGTTGCCGAGTCGCAATGAGAATGCCATCACGCGTGTTGGAGTCGGCAGTCGTCGCCCCGCGAACACCTCGACATGGCATTGCAGTTCTTTCTAAAACCGGGTTGGTTATTTGATTACGTAGCATACCCCGCAACCAAGTCACATGTCAGCCGGTCAACCATGGAACTTTTTCAAAAAATGACCTTCCAGACTTCTGTTTTTGCCTGCGAGCCGCTCGTTTTGGACCTGGGCCATCGAAACGGTCAAACTCACCCTGACCGGCCGACCGCGGTTGAGCCAGAAATCCTGAACGTCGGGATGCGGGCTCCGCTGGTCAAGTCAGGCCAGAACAGACAAAAAACTGCGATGCCCGCTGGAACTGGGCGTTAGGGATTGCCGGGGCTGAACGCAGAGCCCGGTGCCACTCTTCTCTCACCAGCCGGGGCACGTTGCAAGAGACCACGTTGCAAGAGACAAGGCGAAGCCTGGTGGCCGGACGTTGTCGGACGCAGAGACCTGCCCAGCACTCCTCGGAATTTGCAGAAGTAGGGAAGCAGGGAGACATTTAAGGCCCCCCGGATTTCCGTAAGGTCCGGGCGTGCAGAAATTTTCTCGTTACGAGTTGACATCCCGCCGGTAATCAGTAAAATTGGCGTTCTTCCAGGCGCTGTTTCGACAGTGCCGGGGAGAATTGTTCTTTGACA
>PBTE01000061.1 GCA_002726515.1 Planctomycetaceae bacterium
GTGTTGTTTTCATTGTCAAGGGTTCACTCGAGGTGACCATGTTGTTGCACGAACCGTCTCGATCAGGAGGGGTACGGGATGGATGTCGACCTGCGGACCTGTTCTGTTTCGGGGTTCTATCGCCAATGCCAACGGCAAATGCAATCTCCCCGTGGATGACGCGGAGGTTGTTCCTTGTCTTTCTGTTGGGTGTTGATCATGGGAGCTTTGGAGCGGAGAATTTTCTGGACCAGTGTATTGTGCATCGCTTGAAACCTGGTGCGTAATTTCAGGTCGACGTGGCGGTCAAAGTATTTCCGTCCTTCAATCCAGGTTTGTTCACAAAGTGAAAAATTCGACAGCGGTGGTCCGTTCCAAACGACAAAGTCTGCATGTTTGCCCGGTTCCAGCGATCCTACGAAGTTGTCAATGCGAAGTTGGCGGGCCGGATTGAGGGTAACAAACTTCAGCGCTTCGACCTGGGGCACACCACCATACTTGACCGCTTTGGCCGCCTCTTGATTCAGGTGTCGCCCCAGTTCTCGACTGTCCGAGTTGAAAGACACGCATACCCCGGCCTGGTACATCAAGGCGCCGTTGTAGGGAATGGCATCGTAAACTTCGAACTTGTAAGCCCACCAGTCCGAAAAGGCCGATCCCATTGCTCCGTGCCGGGCCATCTCGTCGGCAATCTTGTATCCCTCGAGCACATGTTGCAGGGTCCCAATGGTCACTTCGTACTCTTCAAGAGTGCGCAGCAAAGCCAGCATTTCGTCTTGACGATAGGCATGGCAGTGAATCCATCGCTTGCCTTCAAGGATCTCGGCGATCGCATCCAATTCCAAGTCTTTTCGAGGTGGCAGCCCACGTCGAGTGTCTTCCCACTGTCGCCACCGCAAGCGATATTGTTGAGCCGAGTGAAACGCGTCGCGAATGATCTGGTCAACTCCCATGCGCGTTTGAGGGTAACGCGTGGTGAACTTTTCACCCCAATTGCTCTGCTTCACATTTTCCCCCAGGGCGAATTTGATCCCTTGGGGGGCCAGGGCGAACTTCAATCCTTCACCTGTCGCACCCCAACGCAACTTGATCACCTGGTTTTGCCCGCCGATCGGATTGGCCGAACCGTGCAGGATGCTTGCGCAGGTGACACCTCCGGCCAGTTGATGGTAGATCGCTATATCCCGCGAGTCGACAAAGTCTCCGATGCGGACCTCTGCAGTGATTGCCTGGCCGCTTTCGTTGATACCTCCATCGCTCGCCATGTGTGAATGACAGTCGATGATGCCCGGGGTAATGTGCTTCCCTTGTGCATCGACTGTCCTGACATCCGCGGGTACATCCAGATCCGTCCCCACGGCCAAAACCTTTCCCTGGCCTACCAGCAACGAAGCATTTTGCAAAACACCTTCAGGTCCGCAGGTCCAAATCGTGGCACCCTGGAACAGGACTCGCTCTGGCTGAACCGGCGCTCCGTCCTGCCCGAAAGCCCCCAAAGGAAAATTCACAGGAAAAGATGCTGTCCGGTCAAATGCCGGCTGGTCGTCCGTTTCAGAATGCTCGCTGTCCTCAGTCTGGTGTTGGCCATCTTCCGTTAGAACAGGAGAACAGGTGAAGCCAAGGTGTCTGCCATCCGGGTAGACAAACTCACCCAGCCACGAGGTGTCCCCGCTGTCTGAAGCCGAAGCTTCATCCTTTCGGTGAGCTTGGATCAACGCAGTCATCCGCAAGACCCCCTCCACTCCTAACGATTCCCCCGCCAGGGAGGTGGTCAGTCGCGAGTCCTCGAACGTCACGTTTTCCAGTTTGGACCGTGGGCCGTCTCCCTGCACCAGGTCAATCGACAAATGTCCTTCCAGTTTGTCCGGTTTGCCACTCAGCCGGACCATGTAGTGAGGTGTGGGAGTGTTGGAAGGACGAAAACGGATTCGCCAACTGCCACGCAGATCCACCGGTGGCAATTTTGCGACGTCATAACGATCGCCTTGTACCCAGATGACCGATAACCTGGTGTCCTTTTCGAAAAGGTCGCCATCGGTAACCACAATGTTGGCAATCTTTCCGACCTCCAGGGTTCCGACCTGGTCGGCCACGCCCAACAGCTCAGCGGGTCTGGTCGTGAGCGCTCGAAGTGCTGCTTCTTTGCCCAATCCGCGTTGGACTGCAGTACGAACCGACGCCAGAAAATCGTTCACATCTTCCAAGCCATGACTCGTAAGAGCGATCCGCACACCAGCTCGATCCAGGCGGCCTGGATTTTCTGGTGCGAAATCCCAATGCATCAGTTCCTCAAGTGTCACATTGCGAGCCTGTCCGAGAGTTGTTACTTGGGGTGCTTTGGGAAAATGCACTGGGACTACGATTGTCCGGCCCGTTTGGCGTACGGCTTCCAAGCGACGATACTCGTGACCAGAACCTCGTAGGGCAATCTTCAAACCGAATTCGCGGGCAAAGCGATCAGCCCGCAACAAAAATTGTTCGTTGTCGGCATCGATGACAATCAGTTGGTCGGACTGAAAATAATCTTGCAGTATCTGCAGCGCGTCGTTCCACTCCGGTTGCTCCAGGGTAGGATCCGATCGATAGGTTTGCCAGGCTTTCTGGTACCAGTTGGCGTCATACATGGCTTGCCTTGCCAGTGCGACAGCGCCCATGGGAGAATTGGGGTAGGTTCTGTCCGCCCAGTTGCGATCGGTGGTCAGTCGGATGTGCAAAGCGACGGGCGAAGCGAGGAGGGTTTTCGAACTCGGTCCATCTCCCGTACCGACCACGGCACTTCGACCCTTGATGACGCCCAACTTCGGGACAACCAGTCTGGCAGCAATACCTTGGCTACGTAGTTTCTCGTTGAGCATCTTGTCAGGAGTAAACAACTCAGCTGACGAGCATTGTGGCTGGATCATTTTATTCCAATAAGGCGACCCCGACGTGTCATCAAGGTCCTTCAGCCCGACCGCGGAATACGCATCAATGAAACCCGCATAGATCGTCTTTCCCGTCAGCATCCACTGTTTTGCTTCGCGGGGTACTTCTACGTCATCACCCACGCGTTCGATGATCCCCCGACGAAGTAGCAGGGTGCCATTCTCGATCACTTGGCCCGGTGCCACTACAATTCGGCAGTCCGTGAGAGCATGCAGCGTCGGCTTATTGCTGCGAATACCTTCCACAGGATGTGTTGTGGGAGTTGAGGCACAGATCTCGACAAGTCCGGCCGAGGCCAAGCACAGGAGGGAGCAAGCAAAAATGAAAAAGGCACGGTCAGGAAACATGACTGCTTTCTACTACATCGGATCGGCGATCGTGAAACAGGGGGGACCGGTTGATCGGATCCTAACGACCATTCAAATCTAGCATGCCTTAAGACAGAAAGCACCTAGAAATTAGCCGACAACAGCCGGGCTAGAAGCTTCGATGCCGTTTTCTGCCAGCGTGAGAAGGCTTGAATGGTTCAATTCTTGGCGCACGCAGGAAAGCTACCCGGATTCGCTGGACCTTCACAGGGCTCGGGACGGTTTTTTCGCCCTGCAATTCGCTGGCACTTGCGATCTGCCCGGCGGCCACTGATCCCAAGCGGGTCTTCCCGTGCCGCTGGGCATCCAACCATTTAAACGAATCGACGTCGGCGAGGATTCTTCGTGAAACCAGCAGTACCAGGTGAGGGTTACCACTCAAGACGGTCGTCCTGCCTGTCGCGATACAGTCTCTTTACGCACGGGTGGAGGGGGCTGACCTACTCGTGGCACTTGGCGCGAAGTAGAATGGTAGTAGCTTAATCAAAAGGAGTGTTTTGATGCCGCCACGCAATATCATTATCATCATTTTGACGGCCGTAATTTCGTACTTTTGTTACGAGAAGGCGCGACGTGATCACTATGCCGGACTTTTCGCGGAGGCGATTGACCACATTGAATCCCGGTACGTCGAAAAAGTTGAACATCGCGAATTGTTTGAACATGCCCTGAACGGCTTGCTCGGTAAGCTGGATCCCTACTCTTCGTACATTGGTCCCCAGGAGTTCTCCAAATTCAAGGAAGATCTGGATCAAGAATTCGGCGGGATAGGAATCATCATCAGCCCAAATATGGAATCCGGTCATTTGACGGTGTTGAGTCCTGTAGTTGGTACTCCGGCTCATCGTGCGGGAGTCATGGCCGGTGACACGATTCTTAAGGTGGATGATGAGAGCCTGGAGGGGATGGCCCTGCGCGCGGCTATCGAACGATTGCGAGGTCTGCCTGGTACAGAAGTAAAGATCACGATTGAGCGTGGTGGAGATAAAGAAACTCATGAGATCGCGATCACCAGAGCGATCATTAAAATGCTCTCGGTGTTGGGTGACACGGTGAATCCCGATGGGAGTTGGCAATACTTTTTGAAAGATCATCCATCCATTGGCTACATCCGTCTCACTACTTTCGGGGAGCATACGGTTGACGAGTTGCGTTCGGCCTTGAAAAGCCTGCCAAATCAAGAGATGAAGGGACTGATCCTGGATTTAAGATCTAATGCCGGAGGGTTGCTTACTGCGGCGATTGAGGTTAGTGACATGTTCATAGGGGATGGTGCCATTGTGAGCACCCGGGGGCGGGGAGGGGCCGTCCAAAGTGTCGAAATGGCAACCGAGAACATTGAAATTGACGAAGATCTGCCGATGGCAGTACTGATCAACGGCTTCAGTGCCAGTGCAAGCGAGATCGTTTCGGCCTGCCTGCAGGATCATCATCGTGCTGTGCTGGTAGGTGAACGCACCTGGGGCAAAGGCACGGTACAAAACATCATTCCGCTTGAGATGGGAAAAAGTGTGATCAAGTTGACGACTGCCACCTTCTGGAGACCCAGCGCTCGCAACATCCATCGATCGAAAGACGCCACGGAAGAGGACGATTGGGGAGTGAGACCCGATGATAGTTACGAAGTCAAGCTGACCGGCGAAGAATATGGAAAAGTGGTGGCTGCACGCAATCGGGCCGATTGGGGAAACTCTGCCTTGCAAACGGCTGAAGGATCCCAGGAATCGAACGCTTTGGAGGAGCCGACATCAGAAGACGCCGTCGCAGTTCCCGAGGTTGTCACCTCCGATGAAACAGAAGCGGCTGACGAAAACTTCGAAGATCCCCAGTTGCGACGGGCAATCGAATACTTCCAAGACCAAACGGAATCTGCGAGTTCATCGGCGGAAGCTGCTTGAAACGCATTCAGTTGGGCTTGCCTGCCGACACGGATCGGTAATCTTTGCGCAATCCCGTCAGCTTGGGTGAGGCGCCACCCTTTACACACTTTTGGAAAGGTATTGAAATTTCTTCCCCGGTCTGAACCGCGAGGGTTTGGACCCAAGGCATGAACCAACAGTGGGTCGGAAATTTCTTACGTCTTGAAAACAAACGGGATAGAATAAGCCAGCTTGTTAACGGAGCAGATTGTTTCTTGAATTGGTACTCAACTTGCACTGTCATGTTCCGTTCAAAAAGGAGGATTCTGACATGCAACCAATTCGAAATCGTTACTTCGGCTGGGAAGCCAAGCAGCTGCTGCCCTGGGGCGATCCTTACATTCTCCAGTTGTTCGGGTTGCTAGATCGACTGGAAAATCGATCTGAGGCGACTAGTGCCTCCGCTTACTCTGCTCAGTATTTGCGCGTCTCCGGAAAAACCGGTTCGGCAGGGAACGATCCCCAGCCACGATTCGATTGATCACGAGACGCTCGTGGCAACGCGACTCGAGGAGATTCGATGAAAGACGAGCGATCTTCAGCCGGTGATCTGCGGGCCGGATTTTGTTTGCAGGACGACCACCTTGATTGATCGGCGCTAAAATTTCGTGGTCACAACGGCTACACCGCGCCTTGGCACTGCGTCACAAATTCTCGTGCCAGCTGACGTAGTTCGGCTGCAATAAAGAATGAACCGGTGATGCAGATTAAATCGCTCGCACCCGATTTTTCCGTCATCAACTGCCAGGTGGAACGAGGGTCAGGGCGCATAGAAATTTCTACATTCAGCGATCTGAAAGTACTGTTCTCCAGGTGGTTCCGTGCCTGTTGCGCCAACCTTTCTGGCGACACGCTGCGCGGATTATTTAAGAACCGAGTGAACACGATGGACTTAAATTCCGGTAGCAGTATCTGCAGCATTCCATCGACGTCTTTGTCGCTACTGGTGGCAAAAATTAATCGACGGGACTGATGGGGCGCGATGTCGCGGAGTACGTCAATCAAAGCCTCAATGGATGCAACGTTGTGTGCACCATCGACAACAACCATCGGTTGGTTGTCAAATACTTCGACCCGCGCGGGCCAGGAAAGATTTGCCAGTCCATCCCGAATTGCCCCGTTACTGATTTTCCATCCAATTTTCCGCAGTTGTCCCAAGACGGCGATTGCCACAGACGCATTAGAAGCTTGATGTTTTCCCGGAAGTCCAACCTGGATGTCCTCCATCCTGAACTGAGCGCCCGGCTCGCGATAAGTGATGCGGGACAACGGGCGTCGCATTTCCGCGGAAGTCCAATCCAAAGCATATTCAAAATCAAAATCTTGCCCCAGCGTGAGAAGGGGCGCACCCCAGTGGCGAGCTGTTGTTTCGATGACGCTGCCGGCCACGTTCTCACGGACTCCGCTGACGACGGGCACATTCGGTTTAATGATTCCGGATTTTTCCGTTGCGATTTCACCAACCGTGTTTCCCAGTTGCATGGTATGGTCGAGGCTGATACTTGTAATAGCAGTCACGAGAGGCAGGCAAACGTTGGTGGAATCCAACCGTCCACCCAATCCGACTTCCATCACGGCCAAGTCAACTTCGTCTTGGCAGAAGTAGAGTAGTGCAATGGCTGTGGTGATTTCGAAGTAAGTGGGACCGGTTTCTGCGGCACTTGAAGCGGTTGCCTCGCAGTCCATTTCAGAAACAACCGGCTCAACCTGTGCCACCAAATCCACAAACTTGTTTTCACCGCAAGCCCGGCCTGCCACCACAAAACGTTCTTGGATTCGCTCCAGATGGGGTGAAGTAAAGAGTCCGGTTCGGTAACCCGCATTATCCATGACCGATGCGATCATCGCCGCTGTAGAACCTTTCCCCTTCGTGCCAGCAACGTGTACGACATGGACATGATGATGCGGGCGCCCCAGTCGGTCCAGCAGATCCCTCATCCGGTCGAGTTTGAAGACCCGTGATCGATAGGGAATGGAGTCAACCCGTTCGTAGTCGATCCGACTATAAAGAAAGAAATGGGCCGAATTGAGGTCCACGATTTGCATCTTGAACTGCTCCTGCTCCGAAGTTCCTCCTCCCAGTTTAGCGGGATTTACCATCCGTGTCTTCACACAGCTGACCACCTTTTTGGGGCCTTCGTGGTTCTTTGAGTAAAGCTTTCAGTGGCCGGAAAAATGCGGGTCGTGGGATCGAGGGCGATACAGCAGCGATGCTGGCCGAGGAACGCGAGAGTCTGGTCTGCCGGAAGTCTGGATCCTTGCAGCCTCGGGTCCGCTGGCGTATAGTGAACGGGCTGGGGTTCCCCTGAACCTTCCGCTGGTGGGTTACAGGAGGTTAACTGACGTGTGAACAAAATTTTCAGGTTGTGCCTACAAAACAAAATTCTCAGACACAGCCCGGACTCAGTAACACGGTTGTCTGCCACTCTGGCTCGAACGGTTACTTTCAGGCTCGTTGACTTCATTTCCGTTGTTCCGTTCAGTACTAGAACATGACGCCTTTGGATAATTAGGGAGAGAAGTAGATGGAACAGGCTGTCATCAAGCCTGCCGGGGAGGGTTCTGCCACATCCCCTGAGGTTGTAATCGAGACCAGAAACCTCACCAAGATCTACCGGGATTTTTGGGGGCGGCAAAAGGTTCATGCTCTGAAGGCGCTCGATCTGGAAGTTCGCCAGGGAGAAATATTCGGCTTGCTGGGTCCTAATGGGTCGGGAAAAACCACTACCATGAAATTGGTGCTGGGACTGCTGTTTCCCACCAGTGGACAGGCGTTAGTTTTTGGAAAAGATGCGAGCGATGTCAATAAAAATGAGCGAATTGGATATCTTCCAGAAGAGTCTTACCTGTATCGTTTTCTAAATGCCGAGGAGACCCTGGACTTTTACGGTCGCCTTTTCACAATGGCCCCCGAAACGCGTCGACAGCGGGTCGAAAATCTGATCGAGCTGGTCAAGCTGGGATGGGCTCGAAAGCGCCAGCTGAAAGAGTACTCCAAGGGAATGGCACGGCGCATCGGCCTGGCACAGGCCCTGATTAATGATCCTGAGCTGATTCTATTGGACGAACCGACCACCGGTCTGGATCCCATTGGCACGCGAGAGATGAAGGACTTGATTCTCCAGCTGCGAGACGAAGGGAAAACGGTTATTTTGTGTAGCCACCTCCTGGCGGATGTGCAGGACGTTTGCGATCGCATTGCGATTCTCTATCAAGGGGAATTGAAAGAACTGGGTCGAGTGGATGCTTTACTAAAAGTACGTGATGTCACCCAGGTTCAGGCATCGGGTTTGAACGATCAAGCGAAACAAGAGATCCGCGAAGTCATTGAAAAACACGGCGGACAACTACAAATGATGGACAACCCTACTTCAACCCTGGAAGAGTTATTCCTGAATATTGTTCAGGAGAGTGAAGCTCGCCCAGGTCGAAGAGCCACGAAGTCAACCGATCAGTGAAAATTCATGGTTGTAGAAGAACTTCCTCTTCCTTTCATTGAATGGTTGGTCCAGAGCTTTCGCTATGGGCTGGCGGCGGTTGTCGTGTTTTTAATCGGAAGCCTCTTTTTCGGTTATCTTCTCAGCACCTTTCGCTATGGTGCGTCCGAGGGGTTTTACCTGACGGCAAGGGTCATGTTTCGTGGCGTGGGCGAGTTTTTTCAAATTTCGCCGCGCAGGATTATTGCCATGGCAACCCTTGCCTTTAAAGAGGCCATTCGTCGGCGTGTGTTGGTGTCTTTCGCAGTCTTCATCGCCATTCTCCTCTTCGCGGGATGGTTTCTGGACACCGAAAGTACACAGCCTGGCCAGTTGTACATCAGTTTTGTGCTCACTTCGAGCAACTTTCTGGTCCTGGCGCTGGTTTTGCTTCTCAGCGTCTTCAGTCTGCCAACCGACATCAAACAGAAAACAATCTATACGGTTGTGACAAAGCCGGTTCGCGCATGGGAAGTGGTTCTCGGTCGGATTGCGGGATTTTGTGCGATCGGGACTCTCATTCTTCTAGCGATGGGAGTATTTAGTTACTGGTTTGTTGTCCGCGGCCTTGCTCACAATCACGTGGTCAACACGGACGACATCAGGTCGTCCGAATTGATTGAAGGCGGCCTGGAAGGTGAAACACTGAAAAATAAAAATCATTTTCATTCGTTTCCCGTCGATGCCAACGATCAGAGTAAAACCGACATGCGCATGGGCCACTGGCATGGTGTGACCCGCCAAGGCGAAGGAGAAAACACATCCTACCGGGTAGGTCCGGCGCAGGATGGTTTGGTAGCCAGAGTTCCCCAATATGGCAAATTGAGATTTTTGGATCGAACCGGCGCGTTGGCTGAACCCATTTCAGTTGGTTACGAGTGGACTTACCGGGGTTATTTTGAAGGTGGAACACTTGCCGCCGCGATCTGGAGACTGGAAGGCATCACGCCGGAAAAATTTTCAGACGGATTGGAGATCTTTTGGTCGATCAGCGTTTTTCGTACTCACAAGGGGGATATTGAAAAAGGTGTGTCAGGCTCGTGGACGCTGGCGCACCCCGAAAACGACAATCAAAGCCCACCCATTCCTTTCGAATCGAAAGAATTTAGCCTCGATTCGCTGTACATTGAGCGCGAATTTGAGTTAGCGACTGGTGAAACCGTTGACATCTTCAAAGAATATGCGGATGACAAAGGACGTATGGATTTTATTCTCCGCTGCGACGACCGGGGTCAATATTTTGGGGTTGCTCAAGCCGATTTTTATCAGCACGTGGGAGACAGGAATTTTGCTTGGAACTTTGCCAAAGGCTATCTTAGCATTTGGATCCAAATGACGTTGGTGATTGGAATGGGGGTGATGTTCAGCACGTTTTTGAGCGCACCGGTTGCCTTGTTGGCGACGTTGGGATCGGTTGTCATGGGGTTCTTTACTTCTCACGTCAAGGAATTGGCGCTAAGCGTGTTTAATCCCGAGAACTCTACCATCGATGGGGGTGGTCCCATCGAATCCCTGATTCGACTGGTCAATCAGATGAATGTCAGTGTGGACCTGGATCTGGGATTTGCCACGACAGTGATTCAAGCGTTGGATGCGGTGATCATGGCTTTTATGTGGGCTTTTGCTGTCATGGTGCCGGACTTCAGTCGTTTTGATATGGTGCGTTATGTGGCGGAAGGTTTCAATGTGCCTGCTGACGTGTGGTGTCAGCAGCTGGTGGCCGGTCTGGCTTATTCTTTTGTTGTGACTTGCCTGGGATATTTTTTGCTTCGTACCAGGGAAATTGCCGCATGAATTCTTTTCAGTGGAAAGTGTTGTACATTGCCCTGATGGCGGCCTTGCTGTTGCCTATTTCATATATCAGCCGTCCTTCGACACCTCCCCGCAAAAACGCCGAATCGGATCCCGGTGGCTGGTTGGCACAGAAAAGGGCCCAGTACGATTTGGCCCAGGCCAACCTCGGCGAGATTGATCCTGCCAGTGAAACCATGAAACTTGCCCTGTTGGGGATGCGCGGAGTCGCGGCCAACATCCTCTGGACAAAAGCCAATCACTATAAGAAGACCGAAGATTGGCCCAAGATGATGGCCACGCTGGAACAGATCACCAATCTTCAGCCCAACTTCATCTCGGTTTGGCAGTTCCAGGGTTGGAACGTAAGCTACAACGTATCGGTTGAATTTGACAATTATCTCCACCGTTATTTCTGGGTGAAGAGAGGAATCCGTTTTCTAATCGAAGGCACGCGTTACAACCGAGATGAACCCAGGTTGCTTTGGGATGTGGCTTGGTTTTTCGGCCAGAAAATCGGGCGAGCCGACGAGCACAAACAATTTCGAGAGGAGTTTCGCAAGGATGATGATTTTCACGATTTTGTTCGTGATTACGTCATTGATTTTGATAACAGGAGCACCGGACCGTTTAACAAGCCCGACAATTGGCGAGTGAGTCATCAGTGGTACCTCATAGCGCAAGAGACGGTAGATTCCGGTCGAGCTACCATGCGGGGACGCAGTTTACAGTCGATGATTGAAGAGAAACCCCATGAACGAAACAAGGGGAAAAGTCCGGTGTTGTTTCACTCCGGACCTGGTATGGCTCTCATCAATTACTCAGCAGCGTTGGCGGACGAAGGCATCTTTGACGAATTTTCTGAAAGTGCATGGGCGGAGGCGGGATCTGTCTGGCGGAGTTTTGGCAACCGCGAAATTCGCACGAGTCGAGATTTCTATATTCGTCTGAATGAACAGGAGGAGCTAGAATCGGAAGTGCGCGAACTCACTAAGCAGTTGGGCGAATTGCAACCCGGCCTGGTGGAGGAAATCAGGTTGGAGAAGCGGGAGTCGCTTTCAGAAGAGCTGAAATTGGCTCTCGAGACGCCGGTCGATCAGGTGACGGAAGACCAAGTACAACTCCGCGTGGAGGCGGAACGCCTGGTGGTAGTTTCACCCGCGGAGGTTGTGGAACGAATTAATGATGAAGTTATTCGCTCCAAGGCCCGCTGGCTGGCAGAAACAATCAATGACAAAGTGATCCGTGCAACGTTTGTGGGACAGTATAGAGACATTGTTAACTTCGACTACTGGAGAACACGTTGCACGGTGGAGCAGGCAGAAGATGCCAATCAAGCCAAGAAACATTTATATCTAGCTGACAACGATCATCGGGAGGGACGCTTGCTGCAGGCGCAGAGGAACTACGAAATTGCATGGGAGGCATGGGCGAACATTTATGAGAAATATCCGCAGCTTCAAGAAGATGTGGGAACCGAAGATGTGGTGAATGCCGTCAAGCGATATGACAATTTGCTCGGTCAACTCGACCAGGAGTTTCCGGCAGATTTCAAATTGAAGCGAGTGGTTGATTTCCACGAAAGGGGTCGATATCGACCCTGGGAGGAAACTGGCCACACCCACTCACCGGATCATTCGAGTTCAGGTTCAGAAGGACCAGCGCTGACACCGTCGTTACCCATTGCTCCCGACCAGGGGGCGAAGGAAGGGGATCAACAGGCACCGGAAGACGCCGGAAATGAATCGTCTGAAGATGCGGCAGCTCCTGCTGCTGACGGGGAAGTCGATTCGGTACCAGAGGAAGGTATCCCGGATGCCAGCGACAACTCTTAGGTACCAGCCAAACAGCCGCTCCGGGGACTTGCAGGCGATGTGTTTGCCAATCTGCCTGCGGCCATTGCCCAACCAAATGGGTCAGTCCAGGGGCGGTTGAACAAAAGATTGCCCCGCGTCAGCATGGCCGGATTCAGGTAACACCTGAGGGCGGATTATCTGACAACCGATGGCTTGCATGGCCCGCTGCAGCTTGATCCACGTGGTTTCGTTGGTACAGGTGCCGATGATCGCCCCCCCTGACCCGGCAAACTTTGCCGAAGCGCCGGCCGTGCGAGCTGCTTGAACCATTTCCATTTGTCTTGCTGCGATCGGAACAATAGATTGGCGCAAATCAAAATTTTCATCAATCAAATGAGCCAAAGTGATCGCGTCACCATTTTCGATTGCTTCACGAGCTGCGTCGGTGATTTGTGCAAATCGATCCATGGCCTGATGCACGGCCACGTTCCCTTGGTCATATTGAGCACGTAAGCTGTTGTGAGGGATTTCTGTCGGCTCGCTGACCAGATCATTGTAAGCAAGGTAGAGCGGCGGCAGTAAGGAAGCATCAAGACGCTCGTATCTGCCGCATTCGTAGCCGTCTAAATTCAGACTTGTCGCCTTGGAAAAATCCATATAAACCAATCCCTCGTAGATCTGAATCACGCGATCCTGCAGACCGGCTGGTAATCCCAACTCGTCGGTTTCAACTTCGCGTACCAGTGATGGCTGAATCTGCAAGGGAATTTCCAAATCGTAGAATTCCATCAGGCAACGCAGGGTGGCGACGATAATAGCACTGGAACCCGCCATACCCACCTGCCGTGGGATGTTGCTCTGAAAGCGAACTGAAAAGTTTGGTCGGTTCAGATCATGTCCATGGCGATCACAATAGTCGACAAACTTTTTAATGGTGGCTTTGATCAGGCGGATACCACCGTAATATCCGTGAAGCTGTACGTCGCGCACCAATCCGCGAATCGAATTGAAACGGATCTGGCTCTGGTGAGTCAGCACAATTTCCAGTTCATCCCACTCATACATCACCACTTCCGCAAAAAATTGGCGGACCATCAGTGATATTGTTTTGCCATGGTATCCATCGGATGGATTTCCGATCAGGCCGGCTCGAGCATAGGATCGATGGCGTATGATCTGCATGGGAGCGATTTCAGTGCCTAGCAAATTAGCGTGTTTTGCTGCGAAAGAGGAATGTGGAAGACTTGTCAAAGTCCAAGGTCGCCAGACGGCTTAGCGAGCAAACCTTCGAGATGCTCGCGCAACAGGTGTCCGTAGTCCGGGTCGGCCAGCGCAAATTCGGTGAATGCCCGAAAGTAGCTGCCGAAATTGCCGATGTCGAAGCGCTGTTCGTGAGCGGCCAGTCGCACACCCATCACCCGTTTTCCATCCCGAATCAGGCTCCGTAATGCGTCGGTCAGTTGGATTTCACCACCCGCGCCAGGCGGAGTTTCGGCCAGCCTCGTAAAGACAGCAGGACTACAGACGTAACGCGCGGCAATAGCAAGATTGCTGGGCGCATCGGCGACGGAGGGTTTTTCTACCAAGTCTTCCAACTCAAAGACGTCGACCGGATCACCTTTCGGCTGGGCGATTCCGTAACGCGACACCTCCCGGGGCGGTACTTCCTCAAAGGCAATGGTGGCTGCGGCACCTTCTCCCTCGAACACATCTATCATGCGCCGGACGATGTCTGACTGCGCGTTCAATCCGATGATTGAATCACCCAGCGCCACCACGAAAGGCTGCCGGTCAAGCAGGGGGCGCGCGCAGAGCACTGCGTGGCCGAGCCCCAATTGACGGCGTTGGCGAGTGTAAAAATATTCCATCGTGTGCCGTTCGAACTCCAGTTCCAACAAAAGTTCTTCCTTGCCCTCGGTTCGCAAAAGCTGAATTAACTCGCTGTTTTCATCAAAATGGTTTTCGATGGCGGTCTTCCCCGGACCAGTAACGAATAACTGTCGCCGTATCCCGGAGCGCGCCAATTCTTCGACCACGTATTGCACTACAGGCTTGCGGCCCACTGGCAACATTTCTTTGGGTTGACTCTTGGTGAGCGGCAGAAGTCGTGTGCCGTGTCCAGCGACGGGGATGATTGCGATATCGATCGACATTTACCGGTCCAAATTTGAGGGCGTATCAGGTTAACCGAAGAGCAACGCCCGAAATATGCCCACTGGAACAATCACGTCAGCACGGCATGAAGGGAGCTGGTTCAGCGATGGAAAAACCTGCCAGACGCGTTGGAACAGGTTAATTTCCAGCGTTTTGTCTCATTTGTTTCAGAATCAGGAGCGGCATGTCCCGAACAACTTGTTTTGTTGTAAAGGTCTATCAATCAAGGCCTTCGAGCCAACCTTCAGTCTAATCTGCAGCTTTTTTTTTGCAAACATGGCAGGAAGGTCGCGGCGCAGTACGCAATTTCAGTTCCCCCGTCTGGAGATATCAGAAAGGACCAGTACTCTGAAAAGCTGTGCTGTCCGTTACTGTTTGCAACACAGCGGCCGTTGAGGAGAATCGATAAACCTGTTCCTAACCCAATGCCGTTTCAGTCCTCTACGCACTTGGCATGGGCTGCCAATGTGACTAAAACGGTCCGTTTCAATCACTCACGGCATCACTCATTCTTTACCGGGTGGAACAGGTGGAAACATTCGAAAAAATCTACCACGAACGGATGGAAGAGGCCCGTAAGTACCCTCTGCCAGCAGAGAACAAGAGCAAATTTATGCGGGGTGTTGTGAAAGCGTTCTTGCGGTCAATCATCATTCCGGGTGGCCACCTGACTCGAGAAATGAGAGACGCCGTTTCGAGCCTGTGTGAGCAAGGGGTCTTCCAGCTTTGTTTGGATGGCGTAAGCGAGGTTGCAGACTGCGACCTGTTTTTTGGAAACCATCAAGGTCCCAAACGGCCCGGTGGCCCACAAGGTGGAATAGAAGTCTTGTTCAGCACACAGTTTGTAAGAAATGCTACACGATATGTTCTGCGAGAAAACCTGATTGAATACCGCTGGTCGGTCACGCAGTGCATCAAGGCGCGCGCCACGCGCAAGCCGAATCCTATCGTTGTCAGGGATAATGATCGCCTGCAGAAAGCTCGCGATCAGAAAGCTCCCTGGGCTGAGATAAAACAAACGGCGATTGGACTGAAGAAGGAACGCCAGCGAGTTGCCGCAGAGGTCTTTCGCGCAATTGATGTTGGAACTCCTGTCGCAATCTATCCAGAAGGGACCCGGTCGACCACGGGACGGATTCTCCCTTTTGTGAGCGACTTCATGCGGAAGGCGATCACCGATTACATCGTTCCACGCATGTTAGCGGGAAAGCCCCGTCGAATAGGTTTGATCGTTGCCGAAACGTTACAAACGTTTCCCGACGGAGTCGGAAAAGGGGCCTTGCTCTGCGATCGACCCAGCACCCTGAAGGGCGTGCGGTATGACACGGGTTCGATTGAAGCGGAGTACCGGAAGATGCGCCATCTGAAACACAAAGATTATGAGACTGCCATGACGAGGCTTTCCCGTACATTGGCGTTGTCTCTTCGGGATACCTTTGAACAGGAACTGCGAGCGATTTTACAGAAGTGAAGCGAAACCGAAATGAAGCGCGTGCCATTTCTCGGTATCCCGCTACCCCGGTCAGGTTTCCAGGTTCCGCACCTTTCAGGTGATGACTGCCACGCGAAACACGCATTGCGCGAAGTAATGAAACACACTTGTCGCGTGTTGGAGCAAGGGCGCGGGTCCTGCAAAATGTTGCAAGCGGCTGGCACCCTTTCAGCTAAATTTCCAGACCGCATTTTCTGTCGCCAGACTTTCCTTGGAGCAACCCTGCCGATCGAAGCAGCAAATACCGCCTCCAGTGAATCGCTGTCTCACAGTAGACCATTTCGACCGAATTAATTAAGATCATGGGATAGTTGTACTTGTCACCCTGCTGCGGATACGGAAGAAACAATGGGCGTTTTTGAATCTGATGCCATTTCCAAATCGGCGGTCAGGAAAACCTTTCCTGACAGTCAACAACTGGCTCAAGTAGAGCGAGAGTTGCAGTTTTACCCGAGCACCGTCGAAACACCACGGGAGCTGTCGAGAAATCAAATTGAGAAATTTAATCAGTGCGGGTACATTCAAGGTATCGATGTGTTGTCGGATTCGGAAGTCAACGAGCACTGCCAGTTGTTTGATGGATTATTGAGATCCGTTGTTCAGGAGGGGGGGAGCAGCTATTCGATCGTTTCAGCGCACTTAAAGTACGGTCGAGTTTACGACCTGCTCACCAATCCTCGGATCGTGGCCTGCGTGCAGGACATCCTGGGAGAGGATGTGATTGGTTGGGGGGCCCACTATTTCTGTAAAATGCCGGGCGACGGAAAAATAATTGCCTGGCACCAGGATGCCAGTTACTGGCCACTGACCCCGTCAAAGACCCTGACGGTTTGGCTGGCAATCGATGATGCTGATGCAGAAAATGCCTGCATGCAGGTCATTTCTGGTACCCACCTGCGGGGTCATCTCTCTTTTCGTGCTAGTAGTGAAGAAGAACAAAACATTTTGACTCAGACAGTAATCGACGCGGAACAGTACGGTGAAGTAGTCGATGTCGGCCTGAAAGCTGGCCAAATTTCTATCCATAGCGATTTGTTACTGCATGGATCCGGGGCGAACCATTCTAGCCGAAGAAGGTGTGGTTTGACCCTTCGTTATTGTACGACAGATGTTCGCGGCTCATATGGATGGAATGATGAGGGTGTGATTGTCAGTGGAAAGGACTCCAGTGGCCATTGGGCGAATCCGCCTCGACCAGCGAATGACTGATCGCCGCAGGCGCAATCAGAAACCGTAGTCTGTCAGTGGTCCGAAAACCAGTTTGCGCTTTGCGTTCACCGTGATGTCGGTCCTGCGCATTTCCCGGTGCGCCGCATGTTCGAACGCTCGCATGGCAACAGCGCGGCCTGGTAATTCTTCCAGGCAGGATGTGGGAATCTTAATGACTCCTTCCCGGGTAGCGTGTAAAAAGTCGCCTGCCTCGATCGTAATGGAACCAATCGTATTTGCTAACAACGGCGTATCGAAGTCCGTAAGTTGTTGCAGGAGAGTGTGGAGTTGCATGCGGATGGAAATCGCTATGAGAAGAAGTCAATGTGATCGTGAAGGCGAAAATCGTCGAAGGTAGCCGCCGCCGGCGATCCCGGAAGATGGTCGCTCACACCCGTATCCCGTGATGCGCGAGGAGTCACGAATAAGTCAGTGCAGCGCCAAAGCAACCCTGGGAATGTCAGACCTCTCTCGCTGCCGGATGAGGTGCCTTGCGGATCGACTTGCCGGCCTGTAGCTTGGGCCAGGAATGACGTGTTGGATCAAGCAACCGAGTGGGGCTGAAATATTCTGGCGGAAAATCATCGGGTTCCTGGTTACGACCCAGGATGCGGTTGACAATACAGCGGGCCCCATTGAACCCAACCGCCGAGCCAGAGCCGGCCATACCGCCAATGATGTATTGACGTTTGCCGTCCATCGTTCCCACGACTGGAAATTCATCGGGAGTGTATGTCACCGTGCCACTCCATTCGTTGTTGATTTGATAATCAAATCGGCCGTAGAATTTTTTGAGTTGTGCGCTACAGAATTTAGTCAGGAATCGCGAGGGCTGAATGCGGCCGGCCTGATAATCCGGAACCCAGGTAGCGTCAGAGCCCACGATGACCGCGTTTCCGTGCCGGCCAAAAAATCCGTTAGTTCCAGAAATACCCATGAACGGTTTTAAGCTTTCCGGTCCGCCGCTACCTGTAGCCGCTTGTGTCTGGGTGGGTCGCATCAGACCACTGAATTGGCGATGCAGCAGCGCCGTGTACGACTCGGTACAGTTGACGACATGCCGGGCTCGAATGTCCCCACGCCGGGTGCGTACCAGATAGTACTCTCCCCGATCCTCGACCCTTACGACTTTTGTCTGAGAATAGAGTTCGAAGGAATCACGTTCCAGAGCCCGTTGCACGAGACTCCAGCACCATTTGGCAGGATGGAATGTAGCCGCAGCGAGGGAAAATCCGGCGTTGTGACGTACTTGCATGCCCGAAAGTTGTTCGACTTGTTCTGGGGTAATGCTGGTCCAATCGTCGAAGCCGGACTCCAGGGCCATGTGGACCGACTCTTGGAGCGACATCTGTTCATTTTCATCCCGGGCCTGTACCCAACCTTCACGTGCGTAATCGCACTCGAACCCCTCTTTTCGAATTGTAGTTTCGATCAAATCGGCGTTGCGATAACAACCGCTACAGTAGGCTGCCGCAAACTGACGCGCCAGCAGTTCGTGATCATCCTGATTCAAATCAGGACGAGCCATGGGTAGGTGTTTCAGCACGGTTATGTAAACCATATGGTAATAGCGACCCATGACTATCAGGCCTTCGTTACGCCCGGCCGAACCGCTGGCAACGTCATCCATTTCTAACACGATCAATTGCCGTTGAGCCGGTGCACATGTGGCCCAGTGGTAAGCCATGGCGCTACCGGCCAGCCCGCAACCGATTGCTACAGTATCAGTTTCTTCAGGTAGGGTCGCGCGGGGGTTCTGGCACCATGGATGATTGGCCAATGGATTTCCCTCAGCCAGCCAGAATGGCACACGGGATACGGGACGGGAAAAGCGAATATCGCGCATGATGTCGGGGAGATCGAACCAGACTTGCCGCCACGCCCAGATCAGAAACTTTCGCAACTTGGCAAGCCAGGTCGCGTCGGGCCATTGCGTACTTGCGAATGTCCGGGCCGCACGAAAATCGTGACAGCGCAAACCCAGAAGCAGCCCGATTATGACGCGAATGCGAAAAAGAATCGTCGGTGGTGGAAGGGGTTTGGAGTGTCTCATTTTTCACGCGTGGCCGTCAGGGAGTGCCAACGCCACATTCGGAACCACTGCACGCCTGTTCGATTCCCGCTTTAAATAACTCGGATCCCGAAATTGCTGTACGGAGCGTAACGCCGGCATTCACAGCCGCCGCCAGATCAATGGCTGCCCGAACTGTTTCATACGTCAGACCGGACTGCAACGCCAGTTCGATGCGGCTGCCACTACACTCCTGACATCCCCGTGTGAGTGTCACAGCCAGGCCTATCAAGTGTTTGTCCCGCTCTGTCAGTTCGGTTGCCGCTTTGGCGGTTTCCAAAGCTTTGATGCTGGTGAATTCTGCTGCATCCATGATGATTCCTTTTGCGTGTGATTTGGGAGCAAAGAGTAGAACGGCGCCACCAATCTGGTCGACCGTTCAATCGCGCTGCCGCATTCCTTACGAAGGGAAAAACGATTCTTCTACCAGTGGCTGAAGTCCACCTTCCAACGCTCGACGGCGACTTGTTCATCGTTGAGTTCAATTTGTATTGTAGCAGCGGTTGCACACGTTGGGCGAGGTCCACGCGCGAGAACAACAACTGGTTCGGGGGGCGTTGAGGGCCGGATTTGGCGTGGATAATGTTGGATCGCAAGAACCTCCGGCAGGCCGTTTCTTCTCTTCCAGACCCGTAAAAACAATGCCCGAGAATCGGCAATCGAACATTCTGGTGGTAAGATGAATGCCCATCGATCTTTTGAGATTGTATAGTTCTTTATTTCTTCAGCAGGTAGAATGGATGCGCCGATAACTGAATTCGAAGACCCGGTCCCGCGTCTTCAAAAGATGATCAAGGGTGGAGATGATGTTAACCATTCGGGGAGGCCAACAGCGAGTGTGTCAGGGAGTCAGTCGCCGCGACGTCTTGCGAGCTGCCGGCAGCGGATTGTTTGGTGTGAGCCTGTCAAAAGTCCTGGCGGCCGAAGAGATGGCCGAACCTTTTCAGGGTGGGCGGGCCAAATCGGTGTTGTTTTTGTATTTGTTTGGCGGACCGAGCCAACTGGAAACCTTTGATCTCAAGCCCACCGCCCCAAGTGAGTTGCGCGGTCCCTTCAAACCGATTGCCTCACGGACTCCCGGATTATTGATCTCCGAACATCTTTCTCGCTGCGCGCAAATCTCCGATAAGTTTGCGGTCATCCGCTCGATGACCCATCCCTACAACGACCATGGAGCTGCCCACTACATTCAAACCGGCCATCCACACCCCAATCGGTTTGGAAACAATCCGGATGAGGCACCCGTCAGCGACAGAGAATGGCCGGCGATGGGATCAGTGGTTGAGTACCTGTCACAGCAGGCCACAGAAAATGTACAGCGTCTAGTTCCAGACTACGTGTACTTTCCGAATCGTTTGGGGGCCTTGCAGGGTGTGGATCGAGGAGGCCAGTATGCGGGCTGGCTCGGAAAATCTTACAACGCCCTGGCGACAGATATTCGAAAACGGGGTGAGGGCGACAATCCGTACTTTCGCGATTGTGACGACAGCGAACTTGATTTTCGTATCCGGGGTCTGCTCACGAAGACCCAGATGCCGCTGGACCGTCTGGACCGTCGGCATTCTTTGTTAGAGCAGTTTGACAAGCAGCGCAAATTACTGGACGAGAGCCCGGCCGCTGAATCGTATAACAAGCTACGCGAACGCGCGTTTACACTGGTCCAGTCGGAAAAAATACGCCGCGCATTGGACATTCGTCAGGAGTCTGCTGCCCTGCGCGACCGCTACGGACGGCATCTGTTTGGACAATCGACCCTCATGGGTCGCCGAATGATTGAGGCAGGAACGCGGTTTGTGACCGTGACCTGGGACGCACCCGACGGGTACAGTTGGGATTCACACGGCAACAGTCGAGATCTTCAGAATCACCTGCTACCGGGATTCGATCAAGCGTTTTCCGCGTTGATGACCGACCTGGAAGACCGTGGCCTGCTGGAGGAGACACTCGTGGTGGTCGTGGGGGAAATGGGACGAACTCCTCGGGCCAATGACTCCTGGGGCCGTGGTCACTGGAGCTACTGTTTTCCTGCTCTGCTAGCCGGTGCCGGGATTCGCGGAGGCATTGTCTACGGTCGTTCCGACCAGGATGCTGCCTATCCCAGCGAACATCCCACCGGCCCCGCTGATCTGGCAGCCACGATTTTCTACGCCTTGGGCATCGATCCGGAAATGCGGATCCGAGACAAGCAAAACCGACCGGCTACGCTTGTCGACGGTGGCCGACCACTGCTGGAATTGTTTGGCTGAGCCGAACGGATCGGGATTGGATCCGGGCACGGTGCCGCATGTGGCGCCCGTTGTACGGACACCGTTCTACTGATCCGCCACCACCCGATTCCGCAAGATGCCGACTCCTTCCAATTCCACCTCAATCTCGTCACCCGGTTGGATGCTGTCGGTGGTCCCCGACGTGCCCGTGAAGATCAGGTCGCCAGCACGCAGGGTGATGTGTTGACTGATGGAGGCGACAGTTTCGGCCACGCCGTGAATCAATTGGCTCGTGCGTTCTTTTTGCACGGTTGTCCCGTTGAGTCGGAGTTGCAGCAATAGATCATCGTAATTCACTCCCGAGACGATGAACGGGCCGCAGGGTCCAAATGTGTCGGCGCCCTTTGCCCGCCACCATTGTACGTCGCTCTTTTGCCAACGCCTGGCACTTACGTCGTTTCCGATGGTAACACCCAGAACGTAATCCAGTGCGTCTTGCTGCGACACGTTAGCTGCTTCACGTCCGATGACGATCACCATTTCGGCTTCGTAGTGTACTTCCTCGGCACCCCGAGGAATCACAATGTTGCCTTCGTGCCTTACGAGGCAGGAGGGACTTTTGAAAAACGGTTGCGGGATTTGAAACTTTGGTGGAATCTTCCCGCTGACCCGGACTTCTTCCGTGGTCTTAGTGGCAGTCGTCGTCTTTCCTGTCTTGGGGTCATTGACGATCGTTGTCGTCGTGGTGATTGTCTTGGTGGTGGTTCCGCCACCCAAATGGCTTTTATAGTTGCCTGCCATTGCAAACACGTGGGAAGGTTCACTGGGTACCAGGAGGGTCACTTCCTTCAAAACATGCATCTTGTTCGTTTTGGAAAAATCACCAAACAAACTTCCTGCCAACTCACGGACGTGTTCTCCCTCCACGATTCCATAGGCCACTCGATCACCAGCCTGGAATCGACAATACGTTGTCGGTGTGGCGGCTCGAAGGGATTGAACAGAAAGACATATAACAATCAGCCCTGATAGTGCAGCAACAACTTGGTTACGTGACATGACGCATATTCTCCTTGTCTTCAACCTATTGGGAAACATTTGAAGTGATCGAACGAAAGGAATTCTTTCGGCGGTCCATTATACCTCAATCAATCAGAGGCAGAAGGAGGCAATCAAACAGACCGACCGGTTGAGGGAGAAAACAAAGTCTGCTGCGCCGCAGCGGCTCAAGAGAACACGCATGAATACCGGGGTGAAAGACTTGGTCTTAGCCAGCGAATGTCGTGTTTTGAGACGGATGACGAAGTGTATGTGGAGCGGGAAGTGATTGTAAAACTACCGCGGAACAGACACGTTCGATGAAGTGAAAGCGAATCCCTTTCACTTTCTGTTGATCTTGTGTGAAGGTCGTGAGTGTGAGCAAGTCGAGGCTCACTTCAACAGGACTGCGCCACAACTTTGTTCACACACGTTTTCAATCTTCTGACGAACCGCGTCAGTTTCCTCACCCGTGAGAGTCCGGTCCGAAGAGCGGAAGGTGACGGAGTAAAAGATGCGTTTTTTACCCGGCCCATCCTTTTCCAGATCACGATAGGTTTCGTTGTAACGGATGTTTTCCAACAGCGGAGCACCGGCAGCACGAGTTGCTGCAGCGATCTGAGACCAACGCACGTTTTCGTCAACCACTAGGTTCAGGTCTCGAGAGATTGGTGGATACGGGCTCTGCGGAACATGTTGCCGCTTAAGGTTGGCGATTTGACTCAAGACGGCCAGTTTGAGTTCTGCCAGAGTGGTAGGTTTCCGTAAAGAAAACTGCTTCTGCCCCGACTGACTCACTTCGCCCACGTAACCCGCGTGTTGTCCGTCGATCCACAGTTCCACGCAGCGAGAGGGTTCAAACAGATCCAGATGAGTATCTTTCACTTCCAACTCGGAGTCCGGGTTCAGAGCTGCTAGCAACTCAACCAGATCGCCTTGTACCTCGCAGAACCTCTTGCCGCTGGTCAGCGCCAGCATGTGCTCTTCCTGTGGAAGTGATTCTTTCCCGGGAAGATAGATGCGAGCGGTTTCGAAAAGTTCGATGACCGGGTTCGAAAGGGTTTCGTTGACTCGTCGTGCACCCAGGAGACTGGGCAGTAAACTGTGTCTCAACAAATCGGCACCATGCAGCATCGGGATCTGGCTTTGAAGTGGCGGCGACTTGATCCAGGGGCTGAATGAACGGGACCATTCCTCTGAGATAACGCTGTAAGTCATGGCTTCATCGTAGCCGGCAGCTGTCAGTACGCGGCGCACGATTTCCAGGACTCGCTCGTCGTCCGTGCGGTGAGAAGGCACCATGCCCACGCGGGTGTCTTCGGGAATTTTGTCATAGCCGTGAATGCGGGCAATTTCTTCGATTAAATCGATTTCACGTGTCAGGTCCCTGCGCCAGCTTGGAGGAACCACTTCGACGTGTTGCTGGTCAACCGTGGTTTCCTGATTACCCAACTCAGCCAGGATTCGACGGACGGTATCCGGTTCGATTTCGATGCCCAGCACTCTTGGTAGCTGGTTCCAGCGCAGCACGATCGATTGTCGTTCAGGAATCTCGCGCCCCACATCAAGCGACCCCTCGGCCAGCTCGCCTCCTGCCAGATCCAGGATCAATTCGCAACAACGCCGACTGGCCCAATCGACTCCCTCAGGGTCGATACCCCGCTCGAAGCGGTACGAAGAAGGGCTGTGCAGATTGAGTCGGCGTGCCGTTGTCCTCACCGAGACGGGATCAAACTCGGCGGCTTCAATCAGCAGGTCCACACTTGAATCACTAACCTCCGTCTCGGCTCCCCCCATCACTCCGCCGATTGCTACCGCCTGATTCGGATCGGCAATGATGCACATGCTAGGATCGAGGTCGTAAGTCTTGTGATCGATGGCCAGGAATTTCTCGTCGGCCCGCGCCGATCGCACAAGGATTTCAGGACCGCCGAGTTTCTGCAGATCGAAGGCATGCAACGGTTGGCCGCTTTCCATGCAAACGTAGTTGGTGATATCGACGATATTATTGATCACCCCAATGCCAATTGTGCGCAACCGGTCAACCAGCCAGTCGGGACTAGGCCCCACACGAACCCCGCGGATCACGCGGGCCGTATAACGATAGCAGAGTTCCGGGCACTCCAGGGTCACCCGCGTCAGGTCCGTCACGGGTGTGGAACTTTGCGGGGGGGAGGCTGGGGGCGATGTCAGCTCCTGCTGAAACAGGATCGAGATTTCACGTGCCACGCCAAGGTGTCCCAGGCAGTCAGGCCGGTTACTCGTCACCTCCAGGTCGATGGCCAAGTCGTCTTCGACACGACTGGTTCCTTCGTGATTCAGTCCGGCCATGGTGAGCCGTTCCTCGAGTTCTGCAGGATCGACCTGCAACGCGACGTATTCTTTTAACCAGTTCCAGGATACAAGCATGATGTTTTTCGGGGATCTTCAATCCCGACTCTGTCGTCTGTCTTTTGGAGCAATCAGGACGGCTAAAAAGCAAAACGTCGTTTGCCACAGACCGGTAATGTTTCGATGATCTCCTGTAAAATGCGGGGGGAGTAAACACCCCAACAGTTTGCGGTTGGAGGGCTAAAACTGGTGCAAGAACCGTACATCGTTCTTGTAAATTTCACGAATGTCGTCGATACCATGCCGCCGGGCACAAAGTCGTTCAATTCCCAGGCCGAAAGCAAATCCGGTGACCTCGTCCGGGTCGTAACCGACTGCCTTGAGTACGGCCGGATCAACCATGCCTGCTCCCCCCATTTCTATCCACTTGTCATTCCAACGCATGTCGACCTCCACGCTCGGTTCAGTGAACGGGAAAAAGGAAGGGCGGAAACGTACATGGACATCAGCTCCCAGGTAACTGCTGGCGAACAGACGGAGGACCGATTTAAGATCAGCCATGGTCACCTGTCGGTCGACAAGTAGACCCTCGATTTGATGGAACATGGGCAGGTGGGTCGCATCGGGTGTATCCGGTCGGTAAACCCGCCCCAGGGAAATGATCCGTACGGGAGGCCGCGTGTTTTCCATCACACGGATTTGGACGGTGCTCGTTTGACTCCTCATCAACAGTGCTTGATCATAGGTTTTCTCGCCCACGCGGAGGTAAAAATTGTCGAGTGGGTCACGAGCCGGATGTGACAGTGGAATGTTCAGTGCTTCGAAGTTATGCCACTCGTCTTCGATTTCCGGTCCGTCTGCCAGCGAAAATCCAAGGCGACCCATGATGTCTTTCAATTCTTCAATCGTTTGAGTGATCGGATGAAGGTGACCCAAACGGGGTCGTGGGCCGGGAACCGTAGGATCGAACTGCTCACCTCCGGTACCACCTCCCGAGGCGTTGGCCATCTGCTGCTGCTGCTGCTGCTCGTAGGCAGCCTGAATCTGTGTTTTGACTTCGTTGAATCGCTTTCCGGCAGCAGGCTTGTCGGTTTTTTCAATTTTCCCCAGAAGTTTTTGAGTGGCCTTGAGCCGACCACTCTTGGTCCCGATGAATTCGACGCGCGCAGACTCCAGTGCGTCAAGATCCGCAGCCTGTTCCAACTGTTGTTGCGCTGACGAAGCCAGTTCATCCAGTTGATTCAGAAACTCTGCAAGTGTCACGGTCCTACGATCCTCGCTCAACTTGGTACGTGCCGACGGCACACATCATGAGCAGTCCAGGAGCAGTTGAAAATCGTTCAGGCGGAGAGTGCTTCTGTGACCTGTTCGACGACCACATCGAAGGCGGCCGGATCGTGAATTGCCATTTCAGATAGCATTTTGCGATCCAGTTCGATATTGGCCTTTTGCAAACCGTGCACAAACGTGCTGTAGCGCAAACCGCGCTCGCGGACAGCCGCATTGATTCTAATGATCCAGAGTTTACGGAATTCGCGGCGGCGGACACGACGATCGCGATACGCGAATTGCCCGGCTCGTACGAGTGTTTCTTTAGCACTGCGGAGAAGATTACCACGACCGCCGCGATAACCTTTCACCTTACGGAACAGACGACGCTTCGCTTTGGTGCGCGCCGCACCCTTGATGGTTCTCATTGCTTTCCCTTACCTTCTATTATCTCGCACATCCGAGGCCCTCCCGGATAAACTCCTGGGAGCGTTTGACTGCCCGTGTGCGGCATCCGTCTAACTTCAATGGCCACTGGTCTTGGCCTGAATCATACTGGCTTCAGTAACTGTTGCCAGCCAGTGCTTCTCGAATCGACTTTTCCATCACCGCAGCCACGGCTTTGGTTCCGCGCAAGTTCCGCTTTCTTTTCTGGTCCATGCGGGCCGCCAGATGACTCGTTCCAGATTGGCGATGTTTCGCTTTTCCTTTGGCCGTCAGTCGAAACCGTTTCTTTGTTCCCTTGTGAGTTTTTTGCTTGGGCATTTTGTAGACCGCCGGAAGTTGAATAACAGACGCGCCAATCACCCGCGAGAGCCCGCGGCTAAGTTACGCCGAATCCGCCATTGTAGGAATGATAGGACCCATCTGGAAGGGGTATCGAGCCCATACTGGCTGGAATTCTGCCGCGTTTTGACCCACTTCGAGCAAGTCTCTCAGAGGCAGGCCTGTCATCCCTTGAAGGCCTGCTCATTTCAAGTGAGTTGCACTTAAATCTCCCAGAGGAGCAATACCGAGTAGGTCAGGTCATTTGGCTTGGCCCCGTTAGACGTGCTGTCATACCGGTCGACCAGACCAATCTTCAGGTGGAGGTTGGACTCCTGATCCAAGAGAAGATTCCAATGTGCATCCGTCACGACACGATAATTCGCGAATTCTCCCCATTCCGGCAAATACTGTAAATCGACTTTCAAATTTTGTCGGGCTGTGACTTGCTGCTCGAAATTACCACCAAATGTTGCTTCCGGTACGAGACGGTTATCCGGACCATTGACCTCGCGTGACCAACCCGCACCAAAACGTCCGATCAATTTGGTGCGTTCGGTGTCGAAAAAG
Source organism: Planctomycetaceae bacterium (assembly GCA_002726515.1). Taxonomy (GTDB): domain Bacteria; phylum Planctomycetota; class Planctomycetia; order Pirellulales; family Pirellulaceae. The sequence continues at coordinate 27,361 of PBTE01000061.1, forward strand.
TCGTAACCCCCGCCACTGTTCATTGATAGGCGCAAGTCGAAGGCCTTGAATTCGTCGTACACAACGTGGGAAGTGTTGAACCAACTGTACTTGCTTTCGTCAAAGCGATACTGGTAATCCGCGTTGAAAATAGCATGGTGTTGGCTGATGATATCGCTGGATTTTGTCTTCACATAGGTCACATCCCAAGCCAAATCGGTGGGCCCGATTTTGCGTGAAGCGTTGAGACCCGTCGTCAAAGACAGCATGTCTGAATTGCCATCGGCACCGTTGAGACCTATTTCGAATCCACCGTCCCAAACCTCACTGGTTCGCCACAAACCTGGATAGAGCCAGCTTTTCGTGTCCGGCTCGACGGCCTCCAGGTCAATCCCTTCGCTGTCGGTCGAGGTCTCTTTGTCACTTGCCGGAAGATCTTCACCGGAAGGTGCCACTTCTACGTCAGGCTCTGCGGTCAACGGAAGCCGGACCACCACCGAGGGAAGATTACTTATCGTCTCAGATTCGACAGAAGGCAGCAGGCTGATTGGATCAGACGTTAGGGCCAATACACTGGAGTGCCACAAAGTGACGGTGACGATGACGAGATGGAAGAAGCGTAAGCTCATTGCGATTGGCCAGGAAGAAAAAGTCCACGGGGAAAAGAGGAACGGACTCTTGTAGCAAACGATGGTGCTAGCAATCAAGATCGATTGGCGAAAATGTGCTGCCGGATATGTTGCTATAGATAAACGCGTCGGTTGAAGATGTACCATTCAAGTAAGGCTACTGCCAGCGCAACGACTAACAGGTATTTCCAGGCCTCGCGTCGCGTTGGGGTTGAAGCCGACTGAACAGGTATGGTTTCGTGTCCGATTTCAAGTTCAAGTTGCGGCCAGATGCTGCTTTCTCTGCTGTCAAACAGATTCACAGTAAAAAGCTGTTGCCTATCCGTGGCAGAGGTGTTTTTTATTTTATAAACACCAATGGTTTCTGTATCGGTAAACGTAAAGTGTCCCAAGCCACTTCGGGTGACTTCGAGGTTACTCCCGTCAGGACTGACAACTTGTATCTTTTGTAGGGGTTCATCAGTTTGCACTACGACAGGTTGACCCGGTTGGACGTTCATGAACGTCTGGGAAGCGCGCCTGGCACTTCCCAGGTAGGACAGCACATTGTTCACAAACAGTGGAAAACTGACACGAATGGGCCAGTTGGTGATGACTTCACCGGCCACCGTATCGACCAATCGAAAACCTAAGACCGTATCCTCAAATCCTCCACGCGGTGCAATGGCAAACAAGGCTGCGTGTGTGGTGTTCTCCTGTACCAGGTCAGAATCGATCAATACCGTCCCTCCCCGAGGAGGGCTAATGGGCGTCGCTTCGACTATCTCCACGTTTCCCATCTCGATGAATTGCATCAAGGGATGAGTCCGGTCGGTGTCAATGATGCTTACCGGGCTTTGTACTTGTCCGCTAGTCCAGGAATCCATCGGGGGGAGTTGGCCAATGAAAAGCGTATTAGCCTGAGGCATTTTATCGGGTGCACATTGATCGTAAATAATCAGGTCGTACAGACCTCCTTCTGCCTGCTGTTGGTAGTTTGCATCATTCAAATAACCGGGAGTTTCGTGACGCACGGTGGCAAGTTTCTGCGACTGTTTGGTGCCTAAGGCCAAATCGAGCGCATCATTTCCGGAAGTCAGCAGCAAAACTCTGGAAAGCTTGGGGCGATTCACGCTTGCGAAAGCCACATCATCGACTACCAGGTCATTTCGGGAGTCCGCCTGCAGCTGCATCTTCAGGACGCCAGAATCGATATCGGACATACTGAATTCGATTCCTCCTGTCCCTTCCTCCGAAATCTGCACCTCGCGCGACTCAATCAGATGATCGTCGAGAAAAACATCCACTCCCACTTGGATGTCGACCGCCTGTTCGCCCCTTGTATTCTTTTGCTGAAAGTGTCGCAGCCGCCCGAAGACCTGCAAGTGATCTGGTTTTTCAGGGTTTCGCTCCGCGCTGAAGGCTGTAATACCGATGTTCTGGCACTCGTCTGTCCCCATTCGGGTGTAAACAGGCTCCAGGTTACCCAAGGAAAAATCAGCCACATCCGGCACGTTTCCATCGCTGAAAATATACAGTGTGGCAGGCAGGGCTTCGGCCACCGACATGACATCTCGCTCTCCTTCACGGCTATCGGCAGGATTTGCCCGCCCGGCCGAGTAGCGCAGAGACTCGTCGAGACTAGTTGTACGGTGTGTCAGCTTTACGGCGGCCAGCGCGCGCCGCAGCCGACGACGATTCTGTGTGAACTCCTGCTCGACACGCGAACGATCCGAAAAGCTCATAAGCATCGCGGTGTCACTGGTATTCATCTGGTCGATCAGTTCATTGACCCGCTGCTTTGCCACCTCCAGACGTGTTGGTCCCAGGTCGGTGGCACCCATGCTCGCTGAAGTGTCCACCAGAAAAATGAATCGCTCACCAACCAGCTCCCGGCCTTGCCAGCTGGGACGTAGGCAAGCAAGCATCACGATGGCAATCAACAGGAGCTGTAAAAATAAAAGCAGATTTTTTCGCAAGCGCTGCCACAAGCTGTTGACGTGTAAGTCCTCAATCGTGCGGCGCCATAAATAGGTACTGGGTACTTCCAGTGGCTGACGTTTCAACTTGAGAAAATAGAGCGCAATGATCAACGGCGGGATGGCACCCAGGACCAGCCAGTGCCACCAGGAAAGTGCGTTGTTAAGGAATCCGAGGATGAGTTGCATCGTCAGCTGCCGGTTTACCGAACGAGACCCCGTTGCCTTAGATAACTGGCTACGAAATGTTCCACCGGAATATTTGTATTGGTCAATAAGTACGTCATGCCTCGCCGCGTGCAGAACTCGCGTGCAGAATCGACGAACGCAGCCACGGTCTGTTTGTAGCGGTCCAACAAAGGACGGCTAACCGTGATCTCCGCATGTTCTCCGTCCTCACAGTCGATCAGGCGCAAGTCTCCTTGCAACTCCGGGTCCAATTCCTCAGGCGAAAGGACGTGCACCACATAGACATCCATTTGCTGGGCCAGTAGGAACCGGAATGCCGATTCATAGCCCTGCTTATCCATCAAGTCGCTGATGAATAGGAGAATGCCTTTTCCGCTGTTTCGCAGACAGAAGTTCTTGACTCCATCGACCAGAGGAACACTGTCTCCCCCTTGAATGGCTTCCAGATATTCCACCATTCTCCAGAGACTATGGCGTCCACGAAGCACAGGCCCGGGTTGACGGAGCGTTTGTCCCAGGGATTCGATCCGGACGCGATCCGCCCGGCACAGTCCAATGAACCCCACCGCCGCCGCCAACTGCTTTGCATAATGCAACTTGGTGGGATCACCAAAGTCCATCGAAAGACTGTCATCAAGGAGCGCGTAGAAATGAAGATCCTCTTCTTCCAGGTACATCTTCAAAAACAGTTTGTCCAAACGGGCATACAGATTCCAATCGATAAAACGCAAGTCGTCTCCGGGAACGTAGTTGCGGAAGTCGGCAAATTCGACGCTCTGACCTTTTCGCTTGCTGCGGCGTTCTCCCTTCATCCGACCCCGGAAGATCTTGCGGCTGACCAGCTCCATCCGTTCCAGTTGAGCCAGTAGTTCTGGCGTCAGCAGTCGGCTGAGAGCTTCCGTGGAAGAGGAGGACATGGCAGCTTGGTGGTGAGAAGGAAAGAAAGATGCCAGTGGTGTACGCGTTGCAAGGTGTACGGTAGCGAGCCTGTGAGACGCTGAACTTGCCCAGCTGCCTCGATTTCGCGGCCAGTCACTACCGATCCACCCCACTTCTACTGGTTAGAACCTGTCGGCAACGAAGATGCAAGAGTCTCTGGTCCACGAGCCTGGAAATGCGGGATGGCTGCATTCCGGCCAGGGCTTTCGGCAAGCATGGCCAATTCCAACGAGCCACTCCAGCAGGAACTTTCACGAGTGTTTCTGCCTCATCCGGCGACTGTATTCCTCCAGCACCCGCCGTTCGGCGTCGGTCAGTTGGTCGGCACCCAGCCGGTGCATTTTGTCCAGCACACGGTCAGCCTCGGCATCCTGCGACCCACCCTGCTGGCTCGGATCGTGAATTCGAAGCTTGGGCCGCGATTTGACCGTTTTGAGAACGGCACCTAAGGAGAAGTTGGAGGGCATCAACCTGCCCAAGTTCCAACCGAACTTACAGTACAAGAAACCGAATGTGGCACCCACTAAATGGACATCGTAAGCGATGCCGGAGTTTCCGTGGCGAGACCCGACGAGATTAACGACCACGATCAAGACCCCCAGCAGCCACGCCGGTACTGGTATCACCATCATGAGCAGGAGCATCCGTTTCGGGTACAGCATACAGTACGCAATCACCACCGCCGTGACAGCCCCCGACGCTCCCAACATGGTTACGTCCGAACCCAGTCGGATCACAGACCAGATGACCGAACCTAAAACAATGGCCACCAGGTAAAATCTCAAAAACTCCTGGCGTCCGAATCGCAGCTCGATATCGCGACCGAACATCCACAGGGCGAACATGTTCCACAAAACATGCGACGGGTCGTATGCGTGAGCAAATCCCGAGCTGACAAACTTCCACCATAGCCAGGGTTGAGTCACGACCTGTGGAGTTACGGAGAGTGTTTCCTGAAGTGCAGACAGGCCCAGTCGCATTTCCTGCACAGGGTGTTCAAAAAACAGACGATCCACCAGATAAATGGCGACATTGATGATCACCAACGTCACTGCCATCGACTGGGGGCGTTGGAGGGTGAAGCCGGGTTGATCCGGTTCGCGGTAGTATTGGCGGTCCGCTAATCCCATATGGTTCGTCTCAAATCTTTGCCCGCTACGGTGCACCCGATCATCCGCGGTAGGGACCCACCGGCAGCAGGGACTGAAAACTCAGTGGCGAGGGGGGGCCAGCGGCCCGTCACAAGTAGCCCAGGCAGCTTTCCCAGGTATCGTACGACAACTGACTCCAAAAGTGGAGTGCAATTATCGGGCGGGGGGGCCCAATTCAGACAGTGAAAACGTTAGCGGAACCGGATTGGCGGCCGGAGACGTTACCCTGGCCACTTGCCGCTGAGAGGTACAAACCGCGGGGCATGCATGTTGCCAGAAAAACTTTTGTCCCCGTTCTCATTTTAAAAAAAAGAGTTTCAGGAAATTTAGTTTGGGGTCGGAGAATCGTTGCCAAGGGCTTGATCAGCTCGTTGGTCCGCTGCGTTTTCGATTCGTTGACTGATCGCAGCCAGCTGTGCAGCAAGACGACGATTTGTTCGGTAGAGTCCGCTCAAAGCGTTTAAAATTTCTGAGTAACGTTGATCGACCGCCTGCCGGTATTGTGTGATCTGTTGCTGCTCGTAATCGAAGTTTTTAAGATCCACGCCAAGGCTTTCGAGTTCTTCTTGTCGATAGTCGATGTCGTCCTTCGCTTTGACGGTTGCATTTTCCAACAGCCGTGTATCTTTTTGAAGGGTCCTGTTTTCGTCTTCGAATAACGTGCGTTGTCGGTGGACATCGTGAAAGAAGAATTCATAGTCCTGCAGTTGGCGTACGTAGATTCGTTCGATCTCGTCGCAAATGTCCTCCGCAATCAACTGTTGAGCTGTCTGCGAATCTAGTAATGCCTCGTCGCCCGGCCCGAACGAAACTCTGCCTTTCTCATCTCCTTCACCACCTTGTCGCAGCCAAGCGGGGACGGCCCGGCCCAGCGGATCAAAATCGTTCGAGGGAAGCAGGGGTGCTTCGTCCGTTGCGTCCACGTCGATCTGGTTGTAGTTTTTTTGAAAACTAACCCTTACCATCAGGCGTTCCGGAGGATCCTCGTCGCGATTGCCAGGCTTTAAGTCCTTCAAGTACTCCCGCACTACCGCTTCCGGGAGTTTTGCAAACAGTGCGCGCTTTTGATCGTCAGACAAATCCTCGTGGGAAAAATCCTCGTGAGAATCAACCGGTATCATCTCCAGCAGGGCCCATGAACCACGTTGCTGATCAATCACCGCCAGTTGCTGCCGCGTAAGAGGTAAGGTGGGAGACATTGTGATGGAATCGGCAGCCGTATCGGTAACGGCCCATTCTCCCAGATAGACAGTGGGTACCGTACAGATTCTTTGGCGACCTTCCAGATTGGTGTCCAATCCGGCAAACAACGCTGCATTTACCTCCGGGTCGAGTTCTTCGAGCGGGACCTCGAGAAAAGCGTGCAGTATCAATTGATCTTTGATACCGTGGGGTCGACCAGTCGGTGGTGCGCCTTCCGCCTCTCCGGCGGGATCCTCTCCCGGATCTGGGGCTTGCGCCAATCTCACAAATTCTGATTCGACATTAAAAAACGCCGTTTCTGCATCGGTGAGAGGATTAGCAGATGTGGTGATCGTAGCACCTGTGCACTGTTCGTTACCCCAATTGGCCGTGTTCACCGTGACCGAGCCGCCTGCAAATTCTAAAGGAAAGCAATTCCTCCAAATCCGACCCCGGTTGTAGAGTTCACGTCCCAGCTGCTGCTGCGATTCAGGCAGTGAAACCTCCCCGCGTTCAATTTGACCCAGTCGGTTGACAGTGTAACCAGTTTCTAACTTTTCGATTTCTCTCCGCACATCTGCGAGTTGATCTTGCATCTGTTGATAGCGTGAGCCCCAAATGTCCCTCGTTTTCAAAGTGGCCGCTGTCAGAATAGCCAGTGTGATTACCGACGGAAAAAACAGGGCCACGGCGACAATATCCAGCCAGTGCCACGTTTTGGCTGCAAAGACCACGAAGAGTATGAACAGAATGGTCGCCAGACCAATCACAAGGTAGAACATCATCTCTCTGTCCGTTTCCGTAGCACGTCGGGTGGTGGAAAAGGCGCCACGAACATGGGTCGGACGATTGAGCGTCCAATAAACGGGACGTGCCATCAAACCTTGATGATAAGCTGGGCAAGCTCTAGCGTCAAGATTCTGTGTGCAGGAACCAACGGTCTTAAACGGTGTGAGCGACTGATTTTACGGTTCCTTTGTCAGGTTCACGGCTCACAACTGGCACAATCGTTCAAGTCCGCACCGTTCGGACCCGAAATAGTTCCGCAGCGAACGATTTTCACAGCGGGGCACCAACCGCATGCATCGCTGGCAAGGGCCATCGGATATGAACGAGAGAAGTTCCCCGCGCGGCGCGATCGACGACTGGTTGCAAGCCATCCAGTGGACTGGTTGTGTCGGACGCCAGTTGCGCCGGAACTTGAATCAGCAATTGGCCGGCGCCGCGGTCAATGACGTGGAATTTCTACTGCTATGGAATTGTTACCGATACGGCGACCGTGACCCGGGGCAGGGCGAATTGGCCGCGATTCTGGCCTGGAGCAAGGCACAAATAAGTGCAACGGTGGAAACCCTTCGACAGCGGGACCTGCTGGAATGCTACCGGCCGACAAAAGACCGCCGCCGGCAACACTGGAAGCTGACTGATGGCGGGCACCAACTGATCGAAGAACTGCTTTCCCAGTTGGTCTTGCCGCCCGACGCTTTGCAAACACCTGGTCACTTCCTGGACACCAGTGCAGCGGTTTCTCTTTTTCGCCGTTTGGCCCATGCATCCTGTTGGACCACGGCCAGCGCCCAGCCTCTTGAATCGTCCTCCGCGATCAGCACGGAGGCCAACTGATGGGACGACTGCGACTCATTCGGCCGATTTCGTGGGGCCAGTTGGTTGTCATTCTGTTGTCGTTCTTGATTTTGTCGTTTGTCGGTTGTTCACGGGGTTTCTACCGCAAGCAGGCTGACCAGCAGGTGAGCTTCTTACTGCGCGAAAAATCTCATGATCCAGATTGCGAGTTGAGCCGGTACGACATTCGCGTCAAGCGGATTTCCCGTATGTACGACCCGTTCTCGCCAGATTATCCGCCCCTTCCGCCCGACGACCCGGCGGCGCATCGTCTGATGCACTGCGTCGATTGCAAGAAGGGGTATCCCTGTTGGCACGCCGGCGGAGAGACCCCCTACGTTGCCAGTCCTCTCTGGATGGAATTCCTCCCGCTCGACGACGATGGAATTCTCCACCTGGATGCTGCCCTGGCCGTTCGATTAGCCCTGGTCAATGCACCCGCCTATCAGAGTGAGTTTGAAACGTTGTTTCTCTCTGCCCTGGACGTGACAGCCGAACGGTTTGCTTTTGATAAGCAAATTTTTGCCGGGACAAACGTACGATACACTTCCGACGGGCAGCGACGCACCGGTCGAGGGATTGGGTCCAGCGAGCTAGGACTCCCTGCCAGCAGTCTGCGCGTCGAGAAGATGTTCACGACCGGTGCCGAGATGGTGGTGGGGCTGGCAAACTCCATCGTGTGGGAGTTTTCAGGAAACGATTCAAACGCAACTTCTACTTTACTCGATTTTACGCTTGTACAGCCGTTGCTCCGCCGGGCCGGACGTGACCGTATCATGGAAACCTTAACGCTGGCGGAACGTACGTTGCTCTATAACGTCCGCCAGATCGAACGTTTTCGCAGAGGATTCTATCTGGAGATTGTGACAGGCCGCCAGGCGGAACGGGGGCCAACCCGACGCGGCGGATTTTTTGGGACCAGCGGCCTGACAGGGTTTACCGGCGTAGGGGCCGGTGGTTTTGGCGGTGTGGGTGGTGCCGGTGGCTTTGGGTTCGGAGGTGGAGGTGCCGGCGCTGCGCAAGCAGGCGGTTTCATGGGGTTGCTCCAAAGTCAACAAGATATTCGCAATCAGGAATCGAATATCGCGGGACTACGCAGCAGCCTGCTGCAACTGGAAGAATCGCTGCGAGAAAGCCTGCGCAAAATTCCCGACCGGCCTGACGATATACTGCGACAACGCCTCCAGATTGCACAGGCGCGACAGGCCCTGGTGAACGCTCAAAGTCGGTTGCTCAACACGCAGAACCAATACCTGGGCGAGTTGGACCAGTTTAAACTCGATTTGGGACTTCCTCCCACGATTTGTCTCGTGATTAACGATCCCATGTTGGATCAGTTCAATCTGATTGACACAGAAATCGTTCCCGTCCAGAACCAGATCATCGAATTGCAACAGCGGGTGGGCACCTCAACTGAATCCCTGCTCGCCGAGATCGAGCAATTTTCGGCCGAATCAGGCAACCGGTCTCTCCAGACGGATAGCGATGAAGTTGTCCGTTCCCTGCAGGGATTTATAGCCTACGTTGAACAAATTCGACGAATACAGGAGCGCCTGGTCACCACGAACATCCCCCGCGTTCGAAAAGACATCGCCGTCCTGAAAGAGATCCTGCCGCGGCGTCGCGAAGAACTCACCCGTCTTTCTGCAATGCACCACCCGGAGACTTCAGAAGCTTCGTGTTTCGATCCGGTGCCCTACCAGGCTAAGCTACCGGCCCAATTCGACTCTTCGGTACTGGACATTCAAAGACTTGCCGGACAACCTTCGAAGTTGTTTCAAGAGGTTGAACGTTTGGAGCATGCTTTGAAGAACTACGGGCTACAGCTGGATACACTTCGCGAGTGGTTGAACCAGACTTTGGCAGATGGCGTGCAACTGGACTCAGTTCAAATGCGGCAACAGATTCGCAGCAAGGTCCTTTTTGCCACACCGGGGATACTTTCTCAAATGGCTGCGGACGTGCTGGATCTTTCGCTTCTGCAAGCCAGGGCACGCACGGAGAACATCCTTCTGGTGCCGGTGGAAATCGATCCGGTCGAAGCGACAGAGATCGCTCGGGAATGCCGTCGCGATTGGAAAAACGCGCGGGGGACCCTGGTTGATGCGTGGAGACTGATCGAGTTTAACGCGGATGATCTCGAGAGCGGGTTGGACTTAACTTTCAGTGGAGATCTGGCGACGGCGGGGGACAATCCCGTCAAGTTTCAATCGCCAACCGGACGTTTACGCGTTGGACTGGAGTTCGATGCACCGCTCACGCGACTGCTGGAACGGAACCGCTATCGCCAATCGCTGATTGAATACCAACAGGCTAAGCGTTCCTATTACCGTTTCGAGGACCGGATTGCGCGCAATCTGCGGGGAACTATCCGCACGATCGATCTCAACCGGCTCAACTTCGAACAACAGCGACTGGCGGTTTTGGGAGCGATCGACCAGATTGTTCTGAACGACGAGATTCTCACACTGTCTGAACAACGCGGAGAGACTTCCGGAGCGACCGCCGCCCGCGATGTTGTATCGGCGCTGGCAGACCTGCAGAATGCGCAGAATAATTTTTTGAGTGTGTGGGTCAACTATGAAGTATTGCGGCGAAATCTAGATCTTGAACTGGGCGTCATGCAGTTAGACGATGATGGCCAGTGGATCGACCCCGGGCCCATCGGAGGGAAAAATGACTTGCCAAGTTGTTCCCGTTGCGCGTTGTCAAACACTGCTCCGGACGCAGATAATGACGAAAACAGCGATTTGCGGGGGCAGCATGTTGAGACGGATCCGTCACGAGACTTTGTATCCCCGGAATTTGAAGCGGGTATCGAAGTGTCACACCAAGAAACATCCGCCATCACCAGTGACGTGTCCCGTAGCCGGCTTCGGCGATGACAGCAGACGTGACGGGGTATAGAATATGAGCAGTGCCGCGACGAGCACTTCATACACTGCCGATCTACCGAAACAACCTTTTCAATTGATCCTTTTCGCGTGAGGCTCGACCGTGTCCTTGCATCGGCTATCTTCCACGAACCGGCGCACGCAAGGTTCTACCTTGGTGGCGGTGATTATTGTTCTTATGATCCTGGCCGTTGCCGTTTTGTTGGCGAGGTTCTTTTTGAATCGCACCGGGAAGGTCCTCCAGGATGCTCCGCTGCTGGCGGAAGTGATTCGTGGTCCCTATGAGCATGTCGTTCTTGAACAGGGCGAAGTTGAAAGTACCAAGAACGTCGAAATTCGTTGCGAGGTCAAGGCCCGCGGTGGCGGTGGTTCGTCGACGACGATTTTGGATGTCACCCCGGAAGGTACCATGGTGGAAGCTGGCGACTGGCTGGTGACCCTCGACTCCTCCTCGCTGGAAGAAGATCTAAGCCGCCAGCGGATTGTCGTGAACACGAGTGAAGCATTGATGATTCAGGCTGAAGCGATATACGAGACGTCTAAGATCGCCCAGAAAGAATACCTTTTGGGGACTTCTGTTCAAGAAGAAAAGATGATCCTGAACGAAATATACGTGGCAGAAGATGCACTGAAGAAAGCGGAACTCGAGCTGAAATCTTCAGAACGACTCTTGGCAAAAGGCTTGATTACGGATTTGCAGGTCGAAGCCCAAAGGTTTTCGGTTGCCAAAGCGGACAACGAACTGGATGCAGGCAGAACCAAATTGCGGGTGTTACGCGACTATACCCGGAAGAAAATGCTCACTCAGCTCAACAGCGACATCAAAGCGGCCGACGTGAAATGGAAAAACGAAAAAGACAGTCACGCCGAAGAAGTCAACAAGTTGGGTGAAATTCGCTCGCAGCTGGAAAAGTGCACCATCCGGGCTCCCAATGAAGGCGTGGTTGTTTATGCCAATGTGCAGTCGGGCCGCAGCAACGAGTTCATCGTTGAGCCGGGCTCACCGGTTCGCGAAAGACAGGTTATCATACGCCTGCCAGACCCAAAAAAAATGCAGATCAAGGCAAAAATTAACGAGGCAAGTATCAACCTTGTCCATGCTGGTCAGCAGGCGATAATTCGCATTGAGGCCCTGGGAGACGTTGAGTTGCCCGGGCAAGTTGTCAAAGTCAGCCAATATGCCGAACCTGGCCATTGGTGGCGGTCGAATTCCAAGGAATACGCCACCCAAATTGCGATCTCGGATCCTCCGGACAACATCCTTTCGGGCCTCACCGCTGAAGTTCGTATTCACGTTGAACAAGAGCGAGAGGCCCTACAGTTGCCGATACAGGCGGTCTATGAATCTTCCGGGCGCACCTTCTGCCTCATACAGAATGACGACCAGTTAAAGACCAAAGAAATTATCATTTTGTCAAGCAATGAGAAAACCGTCGTAATTGACGAAACCAGCTCGGAGTTGCTCCGGCCGGGCGACAAAGTGGTGGCCAATGCCCGCCGGCATGCCACTTCGTTTGTGTTTCCCGAAGGGGACACGTCCATGGCCGCCGATTCCCGGAACGAAAAAGAATTATCTCCTCGGCCCCGTGTCGCTGAGAAAAAGGAAGCCGCCGGTGACAAAGCGAAATCTTCCCAGGGGATCATCAGTCACCTGGATCGGGACCAGGACGGGATGATTTCTCAATCGGAAATTGGGGCACTTCCCGAACAGTTTCGACAGAGGCTCTCCCGGGCGGACAAAAACGGAGATGGAAATATCGATCAAACAGAACTGTCTGCGGCAATGGCCAGTTTTAAACGCCAGTAATCATCGCGAGCTGACGCCACGGGATCTTGAGCGGGTTGATGACGAGGTTGCTTTGGGTGTCAGAGAAAAGTAGATAAAGTCGAAAGCCAGAACAGCAGACAACTTCAAGACGTCCATAAAATATAACGCTGCAGCGACGACCGCTTTACCCTCCACTATGCAACTTGCCGCCCGGATCCATGAACTGACGAAAGATTATGTTCTGAAGGGAGAGACGGTACGCGCACTTCGTGGCATTTCACTGGAAATCCCTGCCGGAGATTGCGTGGCGATTATGGGGCCCTCCGGTTCCGGAAAAAGCACGCTACTGAATTTGATCGGGTGTCTGGACCGTCCCACCTCGGGTTGTCTTCAACTTGGAGACGACGATGTCTCGAGCATGGACGACAGCCAACTCTCGCGTATCCGAGCCTCGCGTATTGGGTTTGTGTTCCAATCTTACAATCTGATCGCGCAACTTAATGTTTTGGAAAACATAGAAGTTCCGCTCTATTACCGGGGTCGCATCACACGCCACGAACGCTCACGCTGTCGAGAGCTGGCAGATATGGTTGGTTTGAGCGACCGTCTGAAACATCGGCCGCAGCAGCTTTCCGGGGGCCAACAGCAGCGGGTTGCCATTGCTCGAAGTCTGGCAAATGATCCCGACTTCATCCTGGCCGACGAACCAACAGGAAACCTTGATACCCAAACGACAGAAGATATTCTCGACTTGCTGGGTAATCTTCATCGGGCAGGTAAAACAATCATCATTGTGACTCATGAAAAGGAAGTGGCAGCACGGGCCCGTCGGATCATTCGACTGCTCGACGGCAGGATTGACGAGTCCCTGGTGCAGTGACAGACAGCAGGTTCCCCAGTGTCCATTTCTCTTGAGTACAGAAATCGAAACCGTGGCCTTGTATTTTTATCTCCGAGGATTTCTACGGAGCTGAAAACGATCGTCAAGGACGTTGTTCATAGAAAGCTGTTTTTTTTCTTTCCTTGCTAGCGAGTGCGAATGTTCGGTTCGCACGTCGGGATCCCCCCATGCTTTGGCTCCGCACCTGGCTGATCGGCATCAAGAGCGTCTTGCTGCATCCCATGCGCTCGCTACTGACCGTGCTGGGCATCTTCATCGGAGTGGCCAGCGTGATTTGGCTTTTGGCCATTGGAGCGGGGATCAGCCAAAAAGCGCAGGAACAGATTGAAGGCCTGGGAGCCGACAACATCATCGTGCGATCTGTCAAACCGGCCAAAGCGCCGGATGGGTCCACTTCCTTCATTTTGCCATACGGACTCTTACGAGCAGATTACGACATCCTGGTGGAAACGATTCCCACGATCCGTGGCGCGCTTCCGATCCGAGAAATGCGCCGAGAGGTTCGCTACGGGCAACGGGAACTCTTGGCAAGGGTCGTTGGCTGTACACCCGAATACGCCGACATCACCCAATTGGAGATTGATCGAGGGCATTTTGTATCGGACGCCGAGTTGCAGCTGGAACAAAACCATTGTGTCCTGGCCTCGAACGTCGTTGACACTTTGTTTCCCTACGAAGACCCGATCGGCCGTCGTATCTATTTGCCCGAGGCCCAGGACTATTACAAGATCGTAGGAATTCTCAAGTACCGCGCTCCAACGGCTGCCATCGGCGGTTCGTTGGCGGCACAAGATTTCTCACAGGACGTTTACATCCCCATCACCACGTTACGACGACGATTGGGCGACACGGTAGTTGTTCGACGAGGTGGTTCACGCGAGGGCGAAACGGTTGAATTGAATCAAATCACGCTTCAGGTCGATGATATCGCGAACGTGATGAAGACAGCGGACCTCGTACAGCAAACACTTGATCGTCGCCATTCAAAACTCGAAGATGTCGCCGTGATTGTTCCCAAAGAACTGCTTGAACAGGCAGAAACAACAAGAGTTATGTTCATGGTCTTTATGGGGGTTATCGCCAGCATCTCACTGTTGGTGGGTGGTATTGGAATCATGAACATCATGTTGGCAACCGTGATGGAAAGGACACGCGAGATTGGGGTCCGGCGGGCGCTGGGTGCGAGCCGCAGCAACATTGTTCTACAGTTTCTGATTGAGACCACGGTCCTGTCGGTTGCCGGTGGGCTGGCGGGAATCCTGGGTGGAGCCTTTTGCCCCTACGCCGTCAATGGTCTGCGACAAATTCTGACAAGCTATGCGTCCGACCTCATCTCGACACTGCCACAACTGGTGTAGGAAGTAACACCTATCCTGCACCCCACCTACTTTGCCCTGGCATTTCTTATTTCAGTTGTTGTGGGCATTCTGTTTGGCATTTATCCGGCCATTCGCGCCGCTCACATGGATCCTATCGAAGCATTGCGCCACGGGTAGAATTTGTTCTTTCCCGGATAACGGCGGAATCTCAGGATCGGATCAAGAGTAGTTGCGTCAAGTCAAACAAGTTCGATTTGCCGAGCCCTGGTTTCATTTTCTGCCAACAAACGCGCGTCACTTTCCTAACACGCGTCACTTTCTTGAGGTGCAGCGCATTGCGGTTTGTTTGCCCCGGCAGACGTTCATGGGGTAACGGTTCGACTTGGATCGCTCCAATCTCGGGGTGAATAATGATGATAGTACAACCTGTTGGTGCCAGGGCAGAGGATTGCAGGCGAGCTTGGCACGGGATAGTCGCCCGAAGTGCAAATCGCATGGCCTGGCCGGCCACCCGGTCGGTAGGGGCAACTTCTAACTCGCCTCGAGATAGCGCCGGGTGATCAATTCCAAATACTGTCGTTGATCCCAGTTCCAGTACTCCTCCGAAAATACTTCGACTTCATGGAATCCTGTAAAGCCGGCTGCTTCCACTTTCTCGCGGATGCCACGCAGGTCGATGCATCCGTCTCCCATGAGGCCCCGGTCGCTACGCAGACTGCGAGTTTCCACTCGCCAGTCGCAGATGTGGAATCCAAACAGTTTGCCCGCTTCGCCAGCCAGATGAATCTCCTGGTCAAGCTCCGGGTCGAACCAGACGTGGTAGACGTCCAGAACAACACCCAGCAGTTCGTGCTGGATCGACTCCCAGAGCTGTCGCGCTTCCCGCAGGCGGTTGATGCAAGACCAGTCGGCCGCGTACATCGGGTGCAGTGGTTCGATGGCGAGGCGGATGCGGCAAGATTCAGCGTGAGGTAGCAGTTGAATGATTCCATCCTCCACTTGTCGCCGGGCTTCATCCAGTGGCATGTGGGGTACGGCGCCCACGACCAACACGACCATGTCTGCCCCCAGGGCCGCCGCTTCATCCACACAACGCCGATTGAGATCGATGGCTTTCGCCCGTTGTTCTGCTGCCGATGCCGGAAAGAATCCGCCCCGCACCAGCGCCGGTACCTGGAGGTGGGAAGTTCGTATGAGCTGTGCAGCCTTGTCGATGCCAATCCCGCCCTCCTCGGGGTTAATCACATTGCGCCATACTGACATGGCCGGGATCCCCAACGAGCTGTAATTCTCAATACACTCGGCCAGGGACCAGGGACGGTTGGTCATGGTGTGAACAGAGAGACGTGAGAGATCATTGTGGCTCATGAATCTAGCATTGCCAACGGATTCTGCCGATTGACCAGGGGAAGTTTGACCTGACGTCCCAGACGGTGCGATTCAAACACAGCCACGATCATTTCAGTAGCGCCCAAGGCATCGTAGACGTTGCTGCGTGGTTGGCGATCCTGCTCGATCGCAGCCAACAGGTCTTCGATCATCAGCAGATAACGAGCTTCGTATCTGCGTCCTGAAAGGGGTTCAGGCAAGCCGATGCCGGCTGAAGAGATGTCCTGCCATCGAACGCCGGATCGGCCAGGTGACCAGGCTGCATCTCCCAGGTATTTGACCTTTGGCAGCAAACCTTCTGTCAATTCGATGATTCCCTGAGAACCGTGAATTTGTAACGCGTAGCGTTTGCTTTGTCCGGCGTTCTTCAACGAACTGAAATAAGCTATCGAGCCATCAGGCATTTCATAGGTGGCGTGCACCGCATCGCCCGCCAGCGGACCGATTCCCTCGGGACCCTCGAAAACATCTTTGCGTGCAACTGGTTTTCCATTCTGATAAACGCGGGCAAAACACGACTTGGGATGACCGCCGATTGCCCGAATCATATCCATGATGTGAGTGCCCAGGACCCACAGGTCCTCGCCACCGCCTCGCCGATCTTCTTTTCCGCGGCCACGGTACTCGAGCACCCGGCCGATTTTGCCCTGCTCGATGAGTTGCCGGACCGTTTCGAGTTTAGGACTGTAACTTGTCGGATGTCCGATTGCCAGTTTCACACCAGTCTTCTCACAGGCTGCCACGATTTCGTCGGCCTCGGCCAGCGTTCGACAAAACGGTTTTTCCAGCAGAATATGCATGCCGCGGCTGGCGGCGGCAACTGCCATGTCTCGATGTTGATCCACCCAGCGTGGACAAATGGAAACGATATCCAGTTCCACGTCGTCCAGCATTCGGCGGTAATCGGCGAAAGTGTTCTGGATCGACAAACGTTGCGCAGCATCTTTGAGGCCTTGTGGATTGTCGTCGGCGACAGCCACGATTTTCGTGCCTGGAACCTCGAGCCAGGCACGGTCCATGGCGTGGCCATAGTTGCCACGACCCGTGCTTCCAATCACTCCAACACGGTACAGATGTTTGCTCGCGGCAGGTTTTGAGGCAAGTGCCGTGAAAGGAGCGTACGTTGCACTCGCGGCGGTCAATGTTGTTTGCAGGAAGAGTCTTCGTTGCATCGGGTACTCCAGCAGAGTTGGGAATGTCCGTCAATGAGGAACAGGTCTGGTAGCAATTTTGAGCCAGCGGTGAATCGGATCAGGCAGGAAGTCACACGTTTGATGACCTTCCGGGGTTAGTGGACGCATGATTTTCTAGTCACTATAATCTGCCAGGTCATGATCCACCACTCACTCAAAGGTTGTTTCCACATGTTCGGAGCAGCTCATCTTCCCAGGGGCGTAAGCTTTGGGGTATTGGTCGTAATTTTTTATTTAGGAGGCTGGCAAGTGTCTGCTGAATCGCTGGATGATCGTTGGAATATGGTACTCGAATTGGACGGGAAGCGAAGTGTGCAAAAGGGTAGCTCGGAAGAACTGGCCGCTGCGATTCGACGCGGAGCGGACTTGCGCGTTATGACGGAATTCAAGGAAAACGAACACGTCGATCCGGATTCCGACAGCGATGAATTGGTCCGGGAAGTGTGCGATTTTCAAATCACCTACTTGGTGGACAACCGTTGGACTGCCGGCATCATGCAACTCCGTCAGCCGGTCAGCCTGCCCTACGGGTTCGGAAGTCGGCCGTCGATGTCTTTCTTTGTGTACAACCAGGATGGTGAGCAGGGGATTGCCCGACCGTTTTTGGACGGTCGGCCAGCCGGTAACCAGTTGGGTTCGGGGCCGGTGCTCGACCACCCGAAGATGCCCAAGATGCATCAGCACGACAATTTGGACGGCGAAACCAATGCCCCTAGTCACAATTTCATTTACGATTTTGACGTCTTTCGTTACTTCGTGCGCGACGACTGGCAGCAGGTACTCGAGCATGACGATCAAGGAGTGGTGCAATCGGGTTCGGTGGAAGATCTGGCTGCTGCTTTCACCGCCGGCCGACAAGTCAAACTAGCGCTGCGCAACTTATGTAGCGACTTGCCATCGAAAGCGGGGGCGAATCAAATCGAACACGAAGTCTTTACGCGAGGCGGTTCGTGCTACTACTACACCGAGCGAAAATTGTTCATTACGGGTGCTGACCCCCTGATTCGTGTTGGTCCCTGCATTCCCCTTCAATACTCCAGTGGCGGTTGGGACGTCTCGTGGGTCATGGCCCGCACGGATGGATTTGCCGCACAACGCCTCCTGAATCCCCGCACGCTCCAGTTCGAAGATCGAGAGGGACGCTATGCCATGCGCTGGTTTGTGAGATAAAACAGCCTCGGCGTCGTAAACTGCGCCGCGACCCCCGGTGAAGCAGCCTTTTTTAGTCTTTAAAAGGCAGTGAATTGCTGCAGTACTGGTTTCTGCGAATTGCCTTTCTGTGACTTGCCGGTGAGCAGTTCATCTTGCCAGCTGGCCCATGGTCTGAACCAACGTTTCAATTTGCTGGTCCGTGTGTGCATAACTCAGGCTAATGCGCAGCAGAGATTCTCCATCCGGAACGGAGGGCGGTCGGATACCGGGCACGAAAAACCCCTCTTCTCGTAATCTGGACGCCAGGGACATGGTCCAGCCCGGCTCGCCTATGAGAATCGGAATAATCTGGCTGTCGGAAGAAACCGTATTCCAGCCTTGGTCTTGCAAGTGGCTGCGAACAGAGTTCGCTTTTTTCAGGAGCGTGGTGCGTCGATGCGGCTCTTCCTGCACGATGCGAAGTGCCGCACTGGCCGCCGCCGCACCGGCAGCTGGTTGGGCAGTTGAAAAAACATAAGTCCGTGCGCGGTTGGCGATCCAGTCGATCAGCCGGCGCGATCCTGCGACGAATCCCCCGGCACAGCCGAGCGCTTTACTCAGGGTACCGACTTTGATGGGAATACGGTCCTCCACGTTCATGGCCTCAGCCAATCCTCGACCCGCATTACCAAAAATCCCTGTCGCGTGGGCTTCATCAATCATCAGCATCGCTTCGTACTGTTCGGCCAATTCGACCAGTCTGTCCAGTGAAGCCGCGCTTCCGTCCATGCTGAACAGCGAGTCGGTGGTGATCAGCCGTCGCCGGAAACCGCTTGCTTGGGCCAGCAGCTTTTCCAGATGGGCCATATCGCCATGGACGAAGACCCGGACTTTCGCCCCGGACAAGCGGCAACCGTCAATGATACTGGCATGATTCTTGGCATCACTGAAGATGACATCACCATGGCCGACCAGGGCCGTGATCGTGCCAACATTGGCTGCGAAACCCGAGGAGAAGACCAGGGCTGCTTCGGTTGCCTCGAAGTCCGCCAGCTGTTTTTCCAGATCGGAGTGCGCGCCCGTATGTCCCGTGACCAGGGGGCTCGCTCCACTGCCCCAAACAGAGGATTCGAGATAGTTTCTGGCGGCTGCGATCAGGCGTGGGTCGGAAGCCAGACCCAGATAATCATTCGAGCCGAAGTTTAAGAGCGTTTGTCCCTTGACAACAATCCGGAGGTCCTCAACAGGAGAACAAGTCAAGAGGCGCCGAAGTAAACGTTGCTGTTCGAGCAGCGCTAATTCGTCGTCAATCCAACGGAGAGAATCCATGTTCAACGAAGTTTCCCGTTGCCTGATCCGTGTTCTGTTGAAACGCTCGAAGTGGGTAGGTCATCCAGAAATTTGGAAAGGTCGACCATCTCTTGCAGTGTCAGATTGTCCGATAAATCCTGGGGCATCGTGGAGACGCTACTGGGAAAAAGGTCTTCGATATCACTCTTGGCAATTGCAGGTCGGTAGCTATCGCCCTGCAGCGTGCCCAGTCCATTGGAAGACCCCCGACGCAGAACTCCGGTATACGTTTTTCCGTTCTCAGTGACAACCACTTTGGAAACGTGTTGGGCAGAGGTGACAGGTCGATAAAAGGATGAAAGACAAGAGCATCCTGCCGGAAAACATTGTTCCGGTGGAGTCAGCCAATCACCACAACGGCTAGACAGGTTTTCGCCCCACAAAGATGTAATAGGGAATCCGCAGGAACGGGAGGTACGGGATTTTGGCCCTCTTCTGTTGAAAGATCATTGACTCAAATCGGCTGTGCAGAAACGGAACATGTTCAGACGATGGGAAGACGTTGTCGCTGCTCATCCAAATTGGCCAGAAGTGCCGAGTAAACCAGGAGTGACGTTGAAAATTATTAGCGGGATGTTTTCGCGACACAAAAAAATCAACCACCCCCAGGATGCCACCGGGCCGCAACATCTGAAACGCATTGTCCACAGCGGAAAACCAGTTTGGAATCATTGTCAGGGAGTAGGAGAATGTGACCACATCGACGGGACCTGCAGGAGGTTGAAACTGTGTCGCATCGTCCTGGACGATGTCAACATGGCTCCACCCTTTATCGCTGGCCCGCCGTCGTGCCACTTCCAACAGGGATCTTGCCAGATCCACCACATAGATGCGATCGAGACGTTTGATGGAATCCCCGAAATAATCAAGATTGGATCCTGTGCCTCCCCCCATATCGACCCAGTGACCGTTTTCCGGCACCTCGATCGACTGCCAAAGTTCCCTGCGACCTTTTAACAAACGTTCCCGGAAGTCGTCATAGGCGTCGGCTTGGCCTGAATAAAAGTTGTCCATGCGGTCAGCATGATTGTCCCCTCGGATTGGCCGCAGGGCCATGTGGTACAAGATCTTGAGGTCTGAAGCAAAACTCATAATGCAGGCGAGGAATAATCGCTGGGGGAGAAAGAAGGAAACTCTAGAATTTAAAATCGATTCTCTTGAGATAGCGTAAGAACGGGCAGTGCCCTGTGCCGGTTCGCCATGTTTCGAGAGATTTGATGTTAGTTTTTGGGAATTGGTTCTTCATTTGTCGGAGATGCCATGTGGCAATGGCTCAAGCAGCCAGATCAGCAATGTAGAAGCTACCGTACGTATGGACACGATCCTGGCTATGAAGTCGCCTGGCCAAGTTCGTGTGGTATGTAAGAAGTTCACCGACGGACCGGGCTTGGCCGTTGACACGCACACGCGCCCGATCCACAAAATCGGCCTGCAAGCCCCCACTGCGCCAAATGACCCGTGCGTGCGGGGCGGCCTGATCAACAATCGCCTGCCATTCCGCTTCCAGCAAGTCAAAGTACCGGCCGCTCATCCAATCCATGTGGTCCAGCAGCACGAAGCGCGAAATCTGTTCAGGGCAAGTCTCAAGAAAGCTCTGAACCGAACAGGTGATGACATTCACTCGGTCAACTAACCCTTCTTTTAATCGCGTAAAATTTTCGGGTCGCAAATATTCCGGACAACACTCGTGTGTGTACCGCCCCGTCAAGTAAACTCTCCAAAAGTAATTGTCAACCAAAGGTAGATGTGCCATCACAGACTCGACGCAGTCTTTTGCAAATCCGCCAATTCCGCCGTCATAGTGCCGCTCCACTTCCTCTCGTTGCGCTCTGGGGACACCCAGCATGGAAAGAGTGGTGTCTCTGCCCATGGCGTAACGAATGAACCGGGTCCAAAATCGGTCCCGCAATTTACTGTTATAAATTTCTCTCTGTTCACTCACACTGTTTGCTTCCAGCAGCTCGTTAACATAGGGCCGCAATTTGACAACGCGATCAATGTAGAAATTGATGAGCCAGGCGAAACTGCCCGATGTGCCCCGAAAATAAAATGATCGGCGGCGATCGGCTTCAAAGAACGTGATCCAACGGTCCCAATAGTGACGGGACCAACTCGACAGGGACCGCCGCAGTTTGTCGGCATAGATCTTGTGAACATTGTGGATGCTGCCCGTGCCGAACATGTCGAAGAACGACTCAAATTCCAAGTGGCGAATTGCCGACAGTTTTAGTTCAAGTAGGGCGTTTTGGCGTGGATTCATGTCCACGGCATAAATCCGCCGCGGTTCTGTCAACGCATAATCCAATGCGTTGCAACCCGCCGACGTAATGACCACAACGGTGTCATCCGGACCCAGCTTCAAAGCCTCGCGGTCAAGACGGGGATCTTCCCAACAAGTGTTGTAAACCAAATTATGGCCGTGAACGAGCTTGAAAACCCGTTCGCCTATCCAGTCGCTGACAGCCATCCGCTGTTCCTTTTAGAAGCAGGCGTTGTTGATTCCAACCCAATGACTGGATGGAAAGTAAACCACCAACGTTCCGGCCCGTAGGGCGATGGTTTGTGAATTTTGGGCGATTGAGCTCGACCTCGTTGAACGAAGATGCGTCCTGCGCCGTGGGCCACCCAATCCACAGATTTTACAGTTGTCCCGAAAACCAACAAGTATCAGCTGAAAAAGGAGAGGTCTTTCATCAATGTCCAAGATCCGCATGTACCCATCGCACAGGCAATAAATTTTGTGCAGATCGTCTAACCGGACACCTGGCCGGGAAGTCTCGCCCGGCGGGTACTCGCTGGTCAGCATGGGACTGGCGAAGCCTGTGCGCGGGATGCTGGTTAGCGACTGTCGTGAAGTGTGCGGCTACTAAATGTCGATTTCGACACGGCCTGCGGAGTCGGCAGCTGCGCGATACATGCCGGGGGTATTAAATTGCATGGCAATCGAACCGCAAGTATCCATGGCGATGATGCCTCCTGAATCGGCTGGCAACTTGGACTTGAAAAGGTGTGAGACAGCCTGTCCTACAGTGAGTTGGCGGTACTCCATCAAAGCGGAAATGTCATAGGCCACAACATGCTGAATAAATCGTTCACCGACACCGGTACACGAGACTGCACATGTGTTGTTGTCTGCAAATGTGCCTGCTCCAACGACGGGTGAGTCGCCGACTCGGCCGAATCGTTGCAATGTGCGACCGCCCGTAGACGTTCCGGCAGCCAGATTCCCATCACGATCCAGTGCCACACATCCGACGGTTCCCATGTGCTGGCTATTTTCGTCTTCCGCGCCTTGCGCTTCGTTGAGTGCCCGCTGCCATCCCCGGAGTCGTCGCTCCGTACGAAAAAAATCCTGGTCCACTAACTCGATTCGCATCTCTCGAGCAAACTGGTCCGCGCCGTCCCCAACCAGGAAGACGTGTTCCGTTTCGGTCATAACCAGACGGGCCAAATGAATTGGATGTCGTACCGTGGTCACCGCTGCCACTGCGCCACAAGCACGGTTTCTGCCATCCATGATGCATGCGTCCAGCACGTGGTTGCCGTCGTAATTCAACACGGAACCATGACCCGCGTTAAACTTCGGATCGTCCTCCAACGCACGAACGACCGTCTCCACCGCGCCCAAGCTGCTGCCCCCCTGCTCCAGGACAGACTTGCCAAGCTTTAAAGTGTCGGCCAGGCAGGCGTGGTACTGCTGCTTTTCAGCACGGCCCAAGAACAGTGTTTCCGATCCCGCACCACCATGTAGCGCGAGGGCGTAATCCAATCGATCCACTTCAGTTTCGCCTGAATTCAATTTGTCGCTTCTTGCCATGCGGCTGACGATTCACATGCTGGAACCCGGGCCCGTCGGCCTGATTTCTGCGTTGAGCATTCATTACAAGCCTTACGGACGTCGAAATTTTCTCAAGGGCATCGAGGGTCGGGGCTTGCGAAGACAAGTTTTGAATTCCAGCCTAGTCATGTTGACTAAGGTCATCATGGAGCAACTTTTCGGCAGCCTGTTCTCCACTGTGAATGGCTGCGGGAATGCCGACTCCGTGATAGGCATTGCCGGCCAGTTGTAAGCCGGGCAATTGTTGCAAGTATTGTTCGATGCGACCGACCGTTGCTAAGTGTCCCACGTGGTACTGTGGCATGGATCCGTGCCAACGGACGATGTCCTGCAGGACAGGTGGGCCTTGAATGTGCAGCAGTTCGGCAAGTTCTTCCCTGGCGACCTTCGTCAAGACGTCGTCATCTTGATCCGCCCAGCTGGGCTGCAACACGCCACCTAGAAAAACTCGAATCAGGACACAGTTGTCGGGTGCACGATCGGGATATTTAATACTCGGAAAGCTCGCGGCCAGGATTCGCCGCCGTTCCACGCGTGGTACCACCAGGCCGAAACAGTCAAGCGGCCTCCGGAATTGTTCGCGTCGATAACCCAAAGCGACACTCACAGCACTGGCAACTTCCACCTTTTGCAGTTCTTGGCTCAACGGGGTTGTCGTTGACTCCACCATGAGTGCGGCTTGTGGCGCTCCCACAGCCAGAATGACGCCCATGAAGGACTCACCGGTTTCCGAAGCATCATGTTCAATCTTCCAGCAGCCGTCTGCCTGGCGTTGAATACGGCGGACAGGAGTCCCCAGTCGGACGGATTGCTGAGGCAACCGATCAGCAATGGCGGTGGCAAGGTTTTGCATCCCATCGCGGAGCGTTACAAACAAACTGTATCTGGCACCGGAACTGGTGTTGTCTCGGTATTCGTTTGGTCGTTTCTTCATCCCCCGACTTAAACTGCCCCAGGTTTTTTCCATTTCGACAAACTGTGGCATTGTCGCTGCAGCGCTAAGCTTGCGGGCATCACCCGTATAAATACCAGCGGCCAGGGGCTCGACCAGTTGTTCAAAGGTTTTTCGCCCGAGGCGTCGAGTGGCGAACTCCTCCAGGGATTCTTCGGGACCAGTGTGGCGTGGGACGAAGGGCTCGCATAACAGCCGTAATTTACTGCAGCAGCTCAGTGCGTTTGAAGTAAGAACGGGCCACATTTTGCTGGGAGCCAGCATTTGAAATCCATCCGGCAACTTGACCAACTTGCCTCGTCGCACAACATACACACCTCGATGATGGGGACTCGTCGCTAGCAATTGGTCACTACAACCGACGCGGTCGCAGAGGTCGCTCGCCCAGGGAACATTGGTAATGAAACTGTCGGCGCCACGTTCGATGAGGTATCCCTGGGTTCGATACGTGTGCAAGGCGCCTCCCAATCGATGGCTACTTTCGAACAGGGTCAGCTCGGCCTGAGGATAGAGTTCCACGATGCGATGAGCAGCGGCCAGTCCACTGATTCCACCGCCAATGACGGCCAATCGAAATGGATGTTTAGAGTTGGACAAGTGGCGTTATTTGTGTGAATGGACTGACTGAACCAGCAGTTTTTTTAAAATGGCAGCAGCTGGATCTTCACCGCTACCACGCATCAAGAGGGGCCACGAGGCCCACAGGTGTGACACCCGGCCGGTCTTTCGCGAGTGCCATAGAATCATTTTGTTGCAGCCTCTGGGAACGACCCGCGGGACTTGTACCCGGAGCGATAAAACATCGCACGTCTTAAGATACCATTTTCCATACAACAAAATCGAGCCTGGATTGTAAAACCCGCAAAAACAGGGATCAGAGCTGTGCACACACTGATCGGGTAATCTATTGACGAGGCGGTACATTTTGGTCGAACATGCTTTCATCAGCCGTGGTGGCACTAAAAGGGAAGAGAAACAAAGCAGACAGAAACATGGAAAGCTCCTTATCTGGGTCCGTTGAGAACGAAAAGGTGTGGAAAGAGCTGCAAACTGAATGGACTTTGCGCGAGGGTGTGATTTACCTCAATCATGGTTCTTTTGGACCCCCACCCAGGAGAGTTCAAAAAGCAAGAGATGATTGGTCGCATCAGCTGGATAGTCAACCGATGGATTTTTTCTGGAGAAAATTTGAGCCTGCTTTGCTGGAGGCCCGTTCACAACTCGCAAAGTTCGTAGGCACGACGGCGCCTAATCTTGTTTGTGTTGATAATGCGACGTACGGAATGAATGTTGTGGCACAAAGCAGCCAGCTATCTGCCGAGGATGAGGTTTTGTTGACGGATCATGAATACGGTGCGGTGCGTAGGGTGTGGGAGCGATCCTGCCGGCGGGCCGGTGCTCCGCCGCCCAAGGTCGCGACGCTTCCTTTTCCGGTTGACTCTCAGGAACAAGTCATCGAGTCGATTTTTTCCCAAGTGACCGACCGAACCAGACTACTCATTGTCAGCCACATTACTTCTCCTACGGCCATGACTCTACCGGTGGCCACGATCTGTCAGCGTGCTCGAAAAATTGGTCTGGCGACGTGCATCGACGGTCCTCATGCGGTTGCCCAGTTGCCCCTGGACATTGATAGTTTGGACTGCGATTTTTACACGGCCAGTTGTCACAAGTGGCTCAGCGCACCCTTTGGATCGGGATTCCTGTATGTCCACCCCCGGCAGCACGCGGCGATCGAGCCAGTGGTCCTCAGCTGGGGGCGACTCGGTGACATGCCTCGAAAATCCTGGGTGGATGATTTCAATTGGATCGGATCGCGTGACCCGTCCCCGTTTCTGGCCATCCCGGCGGCGATTCAGTTTCTGCAGGAGGTTGGTTGCGAGGCCTTCCGCGCGCGAACGCACTATTTGGCGACCTACGCCCGTGAACGGCTAGTGGAACTGAGCGGGCAGCAACCCACACTTCCCGCAGGTCCTGAATGGTACGGATCGATGACACACGTGCCACTGAAGACGAAAGATCCGCTGGCACTTCAAACGGCGCTCTGGGAACAACACGGCATCGAAGTGCCCATTTTCGGATTCGAGGGACGTAACTTCATTCGTGTCTCGTGTCACCTGTACAACGATCGAGAGCAAATCGATCGGTTGGTTGTCGCGCTCGGTAAGTTGTTAAGTTGAGGAGGAAATTCGTCGCTAACGGGGTGTTTCTAAAGACAGGATGCCAGGCGCGCTTTTCACCGGACAGACCTGATCGACAACCCTTGTGCTGATTGTCCGCCGGTCCTGTCGACAGACTCCAGTCTCAGCACGGCGTCGTCCTGCAGTGGCTCTGCGGGCCGGCGAAAATCCTGCCCCCATCGGGCCCACTATCCCACAGCTGCTTCGACTCCGCTACAATCCACGCACCGCAGGCTCGTAAACCAATACGGAGTTATTTCATGACCATCTGGCGTTGGGCAGAATACTTCAGCGACACTCCGGTGGAGAACCAGATCACATTGGGGGAAGGAAATACGCCGCTGGTCAGGTCGCGCCAGATCGGTCCCCAAGCCGGCCTGAGCCAGCTCTACTTCAAGCTCGAGAGCTCTAATCCGTCAGGATCGTACAAGGACCGTTACGCGGCGGCGGCCATCTCGGACATGTTAGACCGCGGTCAAACACGATCCGTAGGAACATCGAGTGGCAACACGGGTTCGGCAGTGGCGGCCTATTGCGCACGAGCTCAAATCTTTTGCGAGATCGGCGTCATGGAAACAACGCCTATCGGAAAACTGAAGCAGATGCGCGCCTACGGAGCCCAGGTTTACAAGATCAAGGGACTGGGTTTGGATTTGGCAACTTCGGAAAGGGCGATGAAGGAGTTGCAACTGAAAACAGAGCGGCCGGATTACCAACTGCAGATCAGTGCATTCCGTTTTAGTCCCCGAGGGATGGTGGGTGTCAAAACGATCAGCTATGAATTGGCCGAACAAGCCAGTTTCCTGGAGACGAAGGTTGAACACATTTTCAGCCCGGCAGGCGGAGGGGGATTAACGCTGGCCGTGGCCCGCGGTTTTGCAGATCTTGTGGAGCGGAGCGAGTTGTCCTCCATGCCTGCCGTGCATTGTGTGCAGCCGTCAGGAAACGACACCATCGCCGGACCTCTGAGAGATGGTAGTCTTCAGGGTCGGTCGTGCAGTTGTACCTCGGAAATCAGCGGATTGCAGGTTGGGGCGAACGTCGATGGAGATGCGGTGATCAAGATCTGCCGCGACTCAGGTGGTACGGGATATCTTGTTGAAGACCCCGTGGTCTGGAAAGTTCAACAGCGATTGGCATGCGAGGAAGGAATTTTCTGTGAGCCGGCAGGGGCCGTGGCTTTGGCGGGAGCGCTGGAGGCAAGCCGGCGCGGCGAGGTCGAAAAGCACGCACCGATTGTCTGCCTGGTAACGGGCATCGGTTTTAAAGATCCAGCCTCGGTAGATCGCATGATTGAAGGGGGGGATTGTCCCACAATCAACGCGGATCAGATTCAGCACCAGTAAGATGTACAACCATCGGTGGCGGCTGGTACGAGCAAACCTGAAGAACATTGCTTTCCCAGCGGTCCTTCTTCCAACGTGATGTGTGTTATGGAATTCACAACTAATTTCACCTGGGTGGACTGGACGATTGTCACCGTCTACCTACTCGGCACGGTGGCCATCGGCATCTACGCCAATCGTTATATCAAGGACATGGCAGACTACATTGTTGCCGGGCGATCCTTAAAATCGTTTGCCTCGATTGCCACCATGCTGGGATCCGAGATCGGTTTGATCACGGTGATGTATGCGGCCCAGAAGGGCTTCACGGGCGGGTTAGCGGCGCTGCACATTGGATTGATTGCAGGTGCGGTTTGTTTCTTGGTGGGAATCACCGGTTTCATCGTGGTGCCCTTGCGCGAGGCCGGAGTCATGACAATCCCGGAGTTTTACGCCCAGCGTTTTAGCCCCGGAATCCGGATTTTGGGAGGCCTGTTGTTGTCCATTGCAGGAATTCTCAACATGGGCATGTTCCTCAAGGCGGGAGGTATCTTTGTTACCGCATTGACGGGATTGAATGATCCGGCAGCTGTCAACGTGGTGATGGCCATCCTGATTTCGCTGGTCGTGCTGTATACGATTCTCGGCGGCATGGTTTCCGTGGTAATCACCGACTACATTCAATTTGTCGTCTTGTCTTTCGGTCTGCTCGTCTCCTGTGTGTATGCCATTCGAGCTGTAAGTTGGCAGGGCATCATCACGGCCGTGGAATCGGTACATGGTGCGGCAGGTTTCAACCCATTGGATGGTGATGGCTTTGGAGTCGGCTACCTGATTTGGATGGGTTTCGTGGCAGGGCTGATATCCTGCGCGGTTTGGCCGACGGCCGTCATGCGGGCTTGCGCTGCCGAAAACACCCAAGTTGTAAAACGGCTCTATACCTGGTCGTCGATCGGGTTCATGACGCGGTTCATCATTCCCCAGTTACTCGGCCTCTGCGCCCTGGCATATTTCCACGCATCGAATCAAGGCGCCGTTTCGGTCGACAATCATGATATGACCCTTGCCGCGTTGCCCGCATTCTTGGGCCAGATTTTACCGGTCGGTGTGATTGGATTAATCGGGGCTGGCATGTTGGCGGCGTTCATGTCGACGCATGATAGTTATCTTCTGTGCTGGAGTTCGGTTCTGGTTGAGGACGTCATCCATCCGTTGGCGGGCGGACAATGGTCGAACCGAATGCGGTTGTTTATGGCGCGGACACTGATTTTGTTGATTGGCATCTTTCTTTACGTGTGGAGTGTGTGGTATCCCATGCGCCAGGATATGCTCGATTATCTGGCCGTGAGTGGGGCCATTTATTTTACGGGCGCGTTCGCCGTACTGGTTTTTGGGATCTATTGGAAACGGTCCAGTACAATGGGTGCTTATCTGGCGCTGTTGTGCGGCTTGCTTGCCCTACTGGGTCTGCCACCGATTCAGCAACTGCTGGGCTTGACGCAGGAAAAGCTTGGTTTTCGCCTCACCGAAGCCCGCGTCGGTTTGGGAACCACCACCCTGGCGATGGTGCTGATGGTTGCGGGTTCGTTGTTGTTTCCTGATTCAACTCCAGAACTTCAAGAAGACTGAAAACATGCACGGCTGGGCCACATTCTGGGCGGGGGTGATTATCGTTTCCCTGGCGGCTTTTACAGTGCTTGCCGTTGTTGTCACGATTGGAGGTTGGCGCGACCTGCTGGCGCTGTTGAAACACGATTCCAAGCCAGAGAATCCAGACCGAAAATCTTTGGTTGATTGATTCCAATTTAGAACTGCGGCGAAGCGGTCTCACCTGGCAGGCGTGCCGGGTCCCTTGTTTGTTGCGCAGCCTTCTGGTTGAATTGTTTCTAGGTGTGAAATGGAGTCCGTCCGGTCACGAGGAGTCAACGATGAATTGGGAAATTGAATTACTTCAGGAACCTTATGGTGCGGTTAGTGAAGGTCCGGTGTGGGACGGCTCGACACTTCTCTACACTCAAATTCAGGCATGTCGAATCATGCGCTTTGACCCGCAGACAGGTTCGATCAGCGTCTACCGTACGGATACCCACTATGCAAATGGACTCACGCTGGATGTCCAGAATCGAATTTATGCCTGCGAGGGTGGTGCGCGGCGCGTGGTGCGCTACGAGGCAGATGGAAGCACAACCGTTCTTGCCGATCAGTTTGAAGGCAAGCGGCTCAATGTACCGAACGACCTGGTCATCGACCGCCAGGAACGGGTTTGGTTTACTGATCCTTTCTACGAGGGAGCAGCCGGGCCCTTCAGCTACGACCGGGTCCACCAGGAACTTCAGCACGAATCGGTCTATCGACTTGATCGGCGATCTGATTCCAGTTGGTCGATTGAACGGGTGACCTTCGACACGACCCGACCGAATGGCGTACTGCTTTCGTTGGACCAAAGGACGCTTTTTGTGGCGCAGTCCGGGCGTCGGTCTGACGAAAAACGCGAACTTCGTGCCTACCCCATCGAAGCGAGTGGCCAGTTGGGATCCCCTACGGTGCTCCACGACTTCGGGGAGTACCGAGGTGTGGATGGCATGCGCCTGGACAGCGAAGGCAATATCGTGGCCACGGCTGGATTTGAGTTGGGAGGCCCCGGTCCGTCAATCTATATCTTTTCCCCTGCCGGGGAGATTCTGGAAAGGCACCCCGTTCCCGCAAACCGGCCCACGAACTGCGTTTTTGGAGACGACGATCTCGGTACACTCTACATCACCACTACCGAAGGTCACCTGCTGCGTGCGCGAACGGAAAGAAGAGGAAATCGGCTGACAGGAAATGTATAGAGGACCGGGACCAGGAATTTTCCACACAGCGCATGACCCGGCGGGAAGATTGTGAGTTCCGGCCTTCAAGCAATCGCACCCGGCGCCGACTGTGCCTGTGGAGAGAGACGCGCCTGGACCAGATCGGTCATTGGGCCAGATCCGGCACAACACAAATCCTTTCCAGACAAAAGAATTAGCTGGCAAGAGGAGATGTCTTTATGCCGCGAATTCGAGTTGTCGAGTACCCAGTTGTGTTTGCAGTCGCTGTAAGATCGTGCTGTGCATCTGGCTGACCCGGCTTTCGCTCAGGTTCAGCGTGTCACCGATCTCTTTCATCGTTAGTTGTTCGTAGTAGTAAAGGATGATGATCAGCCGCTCGTTTTTATTGAGTCCTTTGGTTACCAGCCGCATCAAATCCTTCTTTCGATATCTTTGCGTAGGATCGTCACCTTTCTTGTCTTCCAGGATGTCGATTTCGCTGACGTCTTTGTAGCTATCCGTCTCGTGCCACTTTTTGTTGAGACTCGTCAAGTTGACCGCATTGGCATCCAGTACAAATTTCTCCAACTCCCGGATGGTGATCCCCAAATGGTCAGCCAGCTCGTTGTCGGACGGTTTGCGACCCAGTTTGACGTCAAGTTGTTTCGTGGCTTCTGCTAGCTTGGAGGCCTTGGAGCGAACAAGTCGTGGCACCCAGTCGGTTGCCCGCAATTCATCGAGCATGGCGCCGCGAATCCGAGGGACGCAGTACGTTTCAAACTTGACGCCCCGTGTCAAGTCGAAGGCGTTAATGGCGTCGATCAGTCCGAATACACCGGCAGAAATGAGATCATCGATTTCAACACCATCTGGGAGCCGAGCCCAGACTCGTTGGGCGTTGTATTTCACCATGGGGAAGTACTGCTCGACCAGCCGATTTCGCAGCGACTGGTTGGTCGAATCGTTTTTGTACTCTTGCCACACTTGATAGATTTCATCCGCTGCGGGGCCATTTTTAACCATTTAATTCTCCATGATCGTGATTCGTCCGCAGTCATCTTCAAGATGACAGAACCCTCGAACCGCCGTGTCAGAAAGAGCCAATGGCAGGCTTTGAAGCGACAGCATGACTTCTCTTCGAGGCGAAGTAACAGGCAATCGTTGCTGCAATTCTGCGAAAGACGGTTGTCAGGCTCGACTTGTTATCGGTGACGGAAGTCGTGTGCGTGAGCAGAGATTCCGGGTTTTATGAATTCTTTGCAACGACATGTAAATTCACAAGAAATTCAACTAGTGAAACAGTCCTGGGGGTATCAGTTGCACTACGCGAATGGGAACACAGGCCAGGGAACGGCGCAGTGCTTTACAGTGTGAGAACCAGGGATTGTCTTGTGTTGGTACGCAGTTGGGAAAACACCCAGAGTGACAAGCGAACGATTTTTCAGGTCTTTTAGACTTTCACTCGGTGACGGCCTCTCCGCTGAAGGCAACGCATTGACAGCAGTGCTGCCCAAGGACATTAGCCTGCTGCGGACCAGCATTCATCAGAAGTTCGTTCGGCGAGTTCCAGGCGCTTCCGGAAGGGACTTTCTGGGTAGC
This sequence comes from Planctomycetaceae bacterium, assembly GCA_002726515.1. Lineage (GTDB taxonomy): Bacteria > Planctomycetota > Planctomycetia > Pirellulales > Pirellulaceae. The sequence goes on from PBTE01000061.1 coordinate 59,642, forward strand.
GAACTGTTTTGCGATGGGAACGTGCGGGAAGTTAAACAGGCTGATATTAAAGGCGACGGCGCCAATGAAATGATGGGCCGTCTTTGGGCAAAGGAAGTTCGGCTACTCCGGTTTCCCGTCGATGAAATGTGGCTCGGACCAACTCGGGTCGCATGACACGCTGCCCCGACCTTGTCAAAGACCGCATTGCCTGGAACGGCAGTGTTTTTCAAGAGAACCTTTTTTGCTGCGAACGCAGTATGGCAGGGGCGCGGAAATGGGACTAAAATCAAAAGAAGGTGAAACCGGCAGACCCATGATGCAGACCCATGATGAAGCCCTCAAAATCCAATTGGAAATTTGTGGTTGTGGCCCTCTCGGTACTGACGGGCAGCATCAGTATCGTTCATTTGGTGGTCGCTGCTGACGAAGAACAGGTTGTCCGAACCAGCGGTGAAATCACTGCTGCCGATCGACAATATTGGGCCTATCAACCTGTGCAAAGCCCCAAGATTCCGGCGGTGCGAGATGAGGCCTGGTGCGACTCTCCACTGGACCGCTTCGTGTTGGCCCGACTGGAAGCAAATCATTTTGTTCCAGTAGAGCCTGCTGAGCGACGTGTATTGATTCGGCGTGCTACGTTCAATCTGACCGGACTCCCGCCCGATCCGGCCGATGTGGATCACTTTGTGTCCGACCTCTCCCCCGATGCCTATGACCGTTTGCTTGATCGTCTGTTGGCTTCGCCCCACGGAGGACCGCACATCGCTCGGCGTTGGCTGGACGTGGCTCGCTATGCTGAAGACATTCGACCTAACAATTTTAAACACCAAGAATTGCCATTAGCCTATCTCTATCGAGACTGGGTTATTGAGTCATTCAATGCAGATTTGCCCTACGATCGTTTTGTCACGATGCAGATTGCGGGGGACTTGCTGGAACAGGCCGGTAACGACGGGCTGATTGCCCTCGGCTTCTTCACGGTGGGACCGGTCTATGGTTCGGATGGGGGAAATAAAGACAGCGTGCTCAAGGCGGCGGCCGAAACGCTCGACGACAAGGTCGATGTACTGTCTCGTGGTTTACTCGGGTTAACAGTCAGTTGTTCCCGTTGCCACGATCACAAATTCGATCCGATCCCCACGGAAGATTACTATTCGCTGGCTGGACCGCTGAAGAACACAACATTTGGTGTTGAAGTACCGTTAGTGTCGGAATCTGAAGTAAAAAATTACAAGCAAGCACACGAGCCAATCGAATCGCTCAGGAAACGTCTTAAGGAAGCCCGTGATCAAGTTGCTGATCGCCAGACTATTGAGCAGATGGAATCAGATCTGGCAGAGATGCAGGCGAACGCACCGGCCATTTATCCACGCGCCTATTCGGCAGTCGACCAGGCAACCGAAGACATGGCGGTTGCTCTGCGAGGCAATCCTCAAAATGCGGGTCCCCGGGTACCACGTCGCATGTTGAGCATCTTGGGAGGCGACAAATCAGTTGCTTTCACGCAGGGAAGCGGGCGACTGGAATTAGCACGTGCCGTTGCCAGTGCTGACAATCCTTTGACGTCGCGAGTGATGGCAAATCGTGTCTGGCAACAACATTTTGGCAGGGGCATTGTCACAACACCGGATAACTTTGGTCGACTCGGGGCGCGGCCGACGCATCCGGAGTTAATTGACTGGCTGGCGCGCACGTTCATAGAAGGGGACTGGTCCATCAAGCGGTTGCGTCGCGAAATCATGTCGTCGGCCACTTATTGTCTCAGTAGTCGAGTTGATGAACATAATGGTCAATTGGATGGGGACAACAAGTTTTTGTGGCGGATGAATCGTCGCAGGTTGGAAGTCGAATCTTGGAGAGATTCAGTTTTGAGTGTTGCAGGTACGCTTGATACAAGCTTGGAAAATCCTGCCGATGGGGACCTCTTAACCAACCGCGGACGAACAATATTCAGTCATCTTAGTCGGAACAGCAAAACCGCATCCGACAAATTCCTGCGCACGTTTGACTTTCCAGACGCAAATATTTCCAATAGTCGGCGCGTGGTGACCACCGTGCCGCAACAGCAGTTATTTGTCATGAATGACAAGTTCATGGTCGATCAAGCCAAGGCGTTTGCTCAACGAGTCTCAGAGAGTTCTGATAATGTGGACCAGCGGATCGACAGGGCGTTCATGTTGGCCTATGGACGTCGGCCTCTGGATGTCGAGCTGACATTCATACGGCAATTTTTGTCTACAGATTCGCAAGGAGACACCTCCTTTTCCAAATGGGAGCAGGTCGCACAGGTGATCTTGGGGTCGAACGAGTTTATGTATTTGGAGTAAAGGTGGCGGGCAATACGCTCCTCATCTCTCGATTTGAGAAACAGCATCTGAACCTATGAAACCACCAGAGAGCAGTAACGTTTGTCGAATTCCCCAGGTTGTGATGCGTCCCTTTCTTACTCGTCGACAAATGTTGCAGCAGTGCGGGACGGGAATCGGCATTCTCGGTTTGGCCGGTGTGTTGGCTGACGATTCGTCACTTGTTTCATCCGGGCATGCCGCGGTGCGGCAGGTGATGCCCGGTCCAACGGTTGCTAGACCCCCGCATTTTGCACCGCGGGCCAAACGGTTCATTCATTTGTACATGAATGGAGGACCGTCGCAGGTGGACACATTTGACTACAAGCCGGCCCTGAAAAAATACGCGGGCCAGCGACCCAAAGAAGTTGACATCAAGACGTTGAGAAAGACCAGCGAGTTAATGGATTCACCCTGGAAATTCCAGAGGCAAGGTCAGTCCGGATTGTGGGTGAGCGAACTGTTTCCTCATGTTGCACAATGTGTCGACGACATCTGCATGATGCACTCCATGCACACGAACATTCCCGAGCACGCAGCTGCATTACTTATGATGAACGTAGGTTCCATTCAGCCCAACCGTCCGGCCTTGGGCGCTTGGTTGGGTTATGGGCTGGGGACTGAAAACCAGAACCTGCCGGGGTTCGTCGTCCTGTGCCATCGGGGAAAACCCCGTCCGGAAGGTGTCTCTTGGAGCAACAGTTTTTTGCCGGGAATTCATTCGGGAGTGTTTGTGGACACCCACAATTTGGATCCCAAGACGGTGTTGTTGAACATTCAGAATTCCCATCTGGCTACCAAGCAACAGAGGGCGCAGCTTGATTTGTTGCAACGCATGAACCGATTGCATCTGGAGCGACTGCAGAAGGAAGCGGTTTTGGAAGCCAGGATTGAGTCGATGGAGTTGGCTTTCCGCATGCAGTTTGCCGCTCCCGAGGTGTTTGATTTACGCCGGGAAACCCAGGCCACGCTTGATCTGTATGGGATACGGGAGGAACCGAGTTTTACCGATGCCGACAATTCGGGAGGGCGACCCTTCGGCGGTTTTGCAGAAGGATGCTTGCTGGCTCGCCGATTGTCGGAGCGTGGCGTGCGGATGGTGCAGCTAGCCTTCGCACCAGACATCCCCTGGGATGACCATGAGGACATCTTTAATCATGCCCGCCGGGCCCGTGACTGCGACCGGGCGATTGCGGCCTTGTTGAAGGACCTGAAGGCACGTGGCTTGCTGGATGAAACGCTAGTATTATGGGGGGGCGAGTTCGGTCGCACCCCGGTCAATGACAAGTCAGGTGGCACCCCGGGGCGCGATCACAACCACGTTGGTTTCACCGTCTGGATGGCGGGCGGGGGTGTGCAAGGAGGCATGACCTACGGAAAAACGGACGACTTTGGATTTCGGGCTGTCGAGGAACCGATCCATGTCCACGATTTACACGCCACGATCCTGCACCTGATGGGATTGGATCACGAAAGACTTACTTTCCGTCACAGCGGCCGCGACTTTCGCCTGACCGATATACAGGGAAACGTGGTTGACGGTATTTTTGCGTAACGCGGGTAGTCCCACTTTGCAACATGTCCGACGAACAACGAGCACACGATGACGTTAAATTTCAGTAGTCGATTACGGAATCATGAAACACTGCTGGGTACATTTGTTACCTTGCCGACCCCTTCGACGGCCGAGATTCTGGCCGATCTTGGTTTTGATTGGTTGTTACTGGATGGTGAGCATGGTCCTCTGGAAACTCCCGACATTCTGACGATTTTGCAAGCGGTGGGTGACCGCGTCGCCTGTGTTGTCCGCGTACCAGATTCTCAGGAGGTTCCTATTAAAAAGGTTCTCGATCTGGGGGCTGCAGGGATCGTCGTGCCCCAGGTGAATACGGCCGAACAGGCGGCCGAGGTCGTCCGTTATGCAAGGTATGCACCATCCGGTGCGCGGGGGGTAGGTCTGGCGCGGGCCCACGGCTACGGCATGCGTTTTCAGGAATACATGGAAACGGCCAACGATCAGGTTGTCGTGATCGTGCAGGCTGAACATGCCCAAGCTGTGGAGAACATTGAATCGATTGCCAAGGTATCAGGGGTCGATGGCGTTTTGCTCGGACCTTACGATCTTTCAGCCAGCCTCGGAAAGATGGGCCAAATCAACGATCCAGTCGTAACCGGTGCCATCGATCGAGTGACCGAGGCGTGTCGTGATGCCGGTCTGCCACTCGGATACTTCGGCGTCGATGCATCGGCCGTGCAGCCTTACATGGAACGTGGATACACGCTGATTGTTGCAGGCGTCGATACCCTGTTATTAGGTGCTGCGGGCAAGCGGCTGTTGGAGGAATTGCGGTAGTTCATTCATGATGCGGCCTGCTTTTGGAAAACCGTCTCCGACTGTCGGTCAGTCGACCGGGCTGGGTACCAGGCCAGACAATCCGTTACCTCCAGAAGCGAGTCCCTTACAAACCGTTTTTTTGAACTCCCATCATATCGGATGGCTGTTACAACCGGCACAAATCGTTGACTTTACGATCTCTGCATGATACGATTAAAAACCACGGCAAGTTGTGGTCACTGCGTCAGTCTACATCGTTAGCATGAGCCGGTGGCAGACGATGCTGGCAGCTCGCCCCTCTACAACCGTCCTTCCGGCTACATTCCCTCCGCGAGTTCAACGGCGCTTCAAGTTCGATCCCACAAAGAGATCATTTGCGAGTTGGGTATGTCCATGTGTGGTAGTTCAACCAGGGGCCGTCATCTTCGTTCCGCCAGTTCCACGGTAAAAATACTTGGAGTCCTGGCAATCGTGGGTCTGGGCGCGATCATTCTCGTCAGTCAGTACCAGTCTGCATTAGAATCCCAACGAGCTTCAGTCAGCGGACACACATCCAACAGTGGAACCGGTGCGCCGGGCACATCCGTCGCGTCAACCTTTGTAGATTCCGGGGCTGTTTCGATTGTGAACTCGATCATTAAGTTGGAGTCGGCCAGTGATGCCAAGTGTCATTCAACGGCGTGTCGCCTGGAAGATTTCATGTACGGCACTCCGTTGTCCGACGATGCTCGTAACATGAGATGGGAGTTTCAACGGAAACTTGTTGGCTCAATCTGGAGCCGAGCATCGCAGGATGCTTCCCGCCAAGGACAGCAGGAAGTGACCGCCAAGCAATTGCAGCCGCACATTGACGAAGTTGTGATCGTCACGCGACCCCATCAAGGCAATCAGACTGACGATGGCGGTCCAATGGACAGCGGAGAAATCACGGTTTCGCTGGGTGGGCAGAAGCCAATCACGATTCCGCAGGTACGGTTTCGCCAGTTTTCATCGATTGCCTATTCGTTGCGGGTGATTCTGAGTGTGCAGCAGGACGTATTAATCGGAGTTGGTCCCGAGTTGCTCCAGTTATCCACCGACGGACTCGAGTCGCTCAAACAGGCACTGGACACAATCACTATTTGTTCACTGCTGGTCGCCGACGAGGAAGCTCGTCGAGCCAATGAGGCTCAAATCAGTGGTGCCACGATGCAGGGCGCGTGGCGATCGCTGTTAGCAGAAGCTTCCATCGAACAAGTTGGCAAGACGACGCCGCGACCGATCGCGAAAGGCGCCGCCCGTCAGCAGTCGATGGGTGTCCTGAAGGCTGCCATCGATGGCAAGCTGGCAGCCTATCGTGCCTACAATTCCGTGTCGGAAGACGATGCGGAAGACTTGATGTGGATGAACACGCGCCGCTTCTATGCGCGTTATCCGGTTCCGAATGAACAACCGGCACTGAGTCACTATCGCCAGGCTCTCGTGCCAGTGATGAATGGTTTTGGTTTGGAGTTGCTGGCAGTTGCAGATCGCCACGCGCAAGAGGCCGGTCATCGGTTCATTCGAGCTGCGGATGCTCAATGGGCCGTCGAAGAAATGATGGCACCGAAAGTCGATGACATCGAGGATGTTCATTTCTTCACCCGGCTGGCGGGTGAGGGTGGAAACATCATGCTGGAGTCCTACGACTGCGATTCGTATCGTGACTTTGGCATGCACTGGATGGTTCTCGGTGCTGCCTTTGACAAACTGCCCGCTTCGTCGGTCTTGCCGGATTCCTTTGCTGTAGAAATCATTGTGGAGGCAATTTCCCAGTACGGAGTTCTTTTGTTACGTGTAGCAGGAGAGCATGCCCGCGAAAAACTAACGGCCGAGTATTTGCAGCCAGTGGACGTGTATTACGCGCGTGACAAGATCCGCGAACTGGCGCGCCGTCACCGCGAAGCACCACCTGTTGAAACGGCCGCCGGGAGCATTGTCTCTTCAACGTCAGAGAACTCCGGGAAACGGGAACACAGGTATTTTACCGACACGACGGCCGATTCGGGTGCGGCTTACACGCATCGCTCTTCCCACTGGTTGAACGAATTTCGGCACAAGGAGGAGGCAAGTTATCCCACGTTCAACGGTGGTGGTGTCGCTGCCGATGACATTGATGATGATGGGCAAATGGATTTGCTGCTTGTCGGAGGTGGTAAAAATGCGATCTTCATGGGTCTTGGTAACGGCAAGTTTCAAGAGATCACAGAAACTGCCGGGATCTCATTTCAGAGGTCAGACGGGACGCACGTCGAGGCGCTCCAGCCGATCCTTGCTGATTTTGACAATGATGGACAAACGGACATCCTGATCACCTGTGCGGGCGACGACCATCTGATTTATCGCAACCTGAATGGCCGGCGTTTTCAGAATGTGAGCGATCTGGCCGGACTGGGAGGAGAAGGACTGGTCGGTGGTCCGGCGACGGTTTTCGATTTCGACAACGATGGGTTGTTGGACATTTACATTGGATATTTCGGTAATTATCTGGAAGGCGCAATTCCGAATTGGGGCCACGACAACTACAACGCCACGCCCAACAAGCTATTTCGCAATCAGGGCGATTTTCGTTTTCAAGACGTATCTTCCGGCAGCGGCGTTGATGACGAAGGGTGGACACAAGCAATTTCCCACACTGATTTCGATCGCGACGGCCTGCAGGATATCGTGGTTGCCAACGATTTCGGACGAAATAGTCTTTTCCGTAACCTGGGTGACGGCACCTTTGAAAATGTTTCAAAGAAGTTGGGACTTAACAAGTACTATCACTCCATGAATGTGGGTATCTGTGACTTGAACGACGATGACTATCCGGACGTTTATATCTCGAACATCGCGACACTTGTTAAGGACAATAAGTACGTGATGCCTAACGAAGAAACGTTGCTTCAGTTGAATAGCAAGGCCATGGCTGCGATGCTGGTGAAGGAAGCCAACATGTTTTACGTGTCACAGGCGAACGAGGTCGGGTTACAGTACTATCAACCGTCGGACGACGTTGACAGAGGACCAACGTCGACAGGCTGGGCTTGGGACGCAGAGTTTCTGGACTTCGACAACGATGGTGACGACGACCTGTATTGTGTGAATGGCAACAATGATTACAACTTTTGGGACAAGTTGGAGGCAAAGCAGCAAACAGCAGATGCCGGAGCGGGCAGAAGTGATGCGGAAAAAGTTTCTTACTACAGCCATTCGAGGGAGTCGAATGTGTTTTTTGTCAACGAAGCCGGCAAACTCAAGAATCACTCACTGATAAGCGGAGCGGACTTTATCGGTAACTCGCGCAGCACTGCGTATTTGGATATGGACGGTGATGGTGACTTGGATATCGTGGTGAATAACTTCCATTCCCCGGCAACCGTCCTCAGGAACAATAGTGAAGAAACGGGCAACAACTGGATAAAGGTCCGTTTGGTTGGCGATCCCGACAAAAAAACCAATCGAGATGCCATTGGTGCGCGACTGATTGCCACGACAGCCGATTCGAAAAACCGTATCGTGCGGGAAATTCAAGGAGGATCGGGATTTCTCTCAATGAATCCTACAGAACAGCATTTTGGACTCGGCAAGGCGACTACTGTCAACATAAAGATCATCTGGCCCAATGGTGATCGGCAGGAAGTCACCAATCTGCGATGCAACCAGATCCACACGATTCAGCAAAGCCAAATGGTTTTGGCAGAAATATCCTCTGTCGACAAATGATAGCAAGGAAAGAGCTAGGATCTTCGACGCCAACGGATACGGCAGCCAGGCGGATCGGTTGGATTGCGATGGCTTGTTGGCTGTGCGCCTTGGGATGTCAGCATGAAGCTGCCGACACGAATTCTGTCCGGAATGAAACGCCGGATGAAATTCGTGTACTGGGTATGTTGCCCGAATTCACGTTAACAGATCAGAACGGAGACGAGTTCGGATTACGTGAGTTACGGGGAAAAGTCTGGATCGGCACTTTCATCTTCACGCGTTGCCCGGCCACCTGTCCCCAACAGACGGAGAAAATGGAGAACTTGCAGAGATCTCTGAGCAAGCATGAGGCGTGGGAAGACATTCGACTAGTGAGTTTCAGTGTGGATCCAGAACACGACACGCCACCCGTGTTGCGTCAGTACGCCGAGCGATTCAGTGCTGATCCACAGCATTGGAAATTTCTTACCGGAGACCGTTCTGTTATTTGGAACCTCAGCAAGGACGGATTTTATTTACTGGTTGATGACGCCCCGCTGGATAGTAAGGGACCGATTTTACACAGTCAACAACTTGCACTGGTGGACCGGTTTGGCCGACTCCGGGGTTACTACGATGCACTCGATCCGGCAGAGGTTGGAAAACTGAAACGAGACCTGGACCAGGTTGTGGTCGAGAACAAATGAAATCCTCTTTTCATCGGCAGATCCTTTTGCTACCAAGCGAGTCTTGTTTCCAATCGTCCCAATCCTTGTCGATCACAGTCACCAATTCGTAAACTGGGAAAGATTAGTTCCACTTCTTCTCGCAAATCGATAGGAAGACAACTTCCCAGGGGTGCAGAGCATGGTACACTCACCTGGGGCAGATCTAGATCCCGTTCACCTTGGCCACGGTCATCCAGGAAGATGAAAACGAGCGATTATGTGGGCTATCTCCTTCCGTTGTTATGGCTCATTCTCCTGTCAGGATGTGACCAACGTGACAGTCGCGAAAAGCCCCGTTTGCCTCAACTGGCCGACCCGCTGACGGTCGTTGTCACGGGAATCGACTTCAAGTGGCATGCCCGGAATCCCGGCTTGGACGGTACGTTGGGGACGCCGGACGACATCCAAACGGTACAAAGAATCCATTTGCCGACGGCGTCCAAAGTACGATTGGAATTGCATAGTGAAGATTATCTATATATTTTCTCCGTGCCCGAGCAGAATCTCAGGGAGATTGCGATGCCCAACCTGACATTCACGCTCGATTTTGAACTACAGGGTGAAGGAGAATACGAATTAATCTGTGAACAGGTCTGCGGCAGGATTCGACAGATGGTCCTTGGGCGTCTTGTCGCGATGTCACCAACGGACTATCTCAGTTGGATGAAAAGTACGGGTAAAACAAAATGAGACGAATTCAATTTCTTCTGGCAGCGTTCCTGCTTATCCTGGCGAGCTCGGCGTGTAAACCAAGTGGCCGAGAAAAGCCATCGGCAAAACAGCCACTGGACGGAATCGAGCGTCGAATTGTCCCGCCACCCGACTGGCTGAAATCACGGGCAGAGGAACAGCTTGCGACCAGCAGCCGCTTTGATGTCTTCCACGATTTTCAATTTAGCGATGAGCTGCCATCCACTGGCATCTCTTTTCGACACCGCATCGTGGATTGCGCCGGCTACCGCCATAAAGCGGCCCATTATGACCATGGGAACGGCGTGGTCATCGCCGACGTTGATTCGGATGGAAAATACGACATCTATTTCTCAAATCAGGTAGGTCGCAACCAACTCTGGCGGAATCTGGGCGGGGGAAAGTTTGAAGACATCACCGAAGAAGCTGGTGTCGCCGACGGAGAGCGGATCGGTGTCAGTGCCGCCTTTGCCGACATTGACAACGATGGAGATCCTGATCTGTACGTGACAGGCACCCGAGCGCCGAACGTTCTTTATGAGAACGATGGGACGGGACACTTTACGAACATCTCCGAGTCGTCCGGGGTGGATTATACGGGCCATTCTTCGGCCGCCGTGTTTTTCGATTACAACCGCGATGGGCTGCTTGACCTGTACCTCTGCAATGTGGGCGTGTTTACCACCGATCAATACGAGAAAGTAATCAACGATTCGACAACCGAAGATTTTGAGCCCGGCGACTATTACTACTACGTAGCGTCTCCGGACGCCTTTGGCGGACACCTGTTGCCGGAACGAACGGAAAGCAGTCGTCTCTACAGGAACCAGGGCGGGAACCGGTTCGTGGATGTGACCGCTGAAACCGGTTTGGAAGACGCCACCTGGAACGGTGATGCGATTCCGCTAGATGTGAATGAGGATGGGTGGCTTGACTTGTATTTGTGCAACATGCAGGGACACGACCAGTACTATGAAAACGTGGGGGGGGAGAAATTTGAAAAGAAGGGCAGGGACTTGTTTCTCGCCACTCCGTGGGGATCCATGGGGGCCCAGTTCTTTGATTTCAACAACGACGGCAAGCTGGATTTGTATGTCACCGACATGCACACCGATATGGCGGAAGATATCGGGCCCGAGCGCGAAAAACTGAAAAACAGTGTTCAGGTACCCGAATCGATGTTAAATCGCCAGGGGATCCCCAGCATTTTTGGAAATGCATTCTATCTGAATCAGGGAGACGGCACGTTCACTGAGGTCTCCGACGAAATAGGTGCTGAGAATTACTGGCCCTGGGGACTCAGTGTGGCGGACCTGAATGCAGACGGTTACAACGACGTCTTTATCACGGCCAGCATGAACTACCCCTTCCGTTACGGAGTCAATTCTTTGCTGCTTAACAACCGGGGACAAGAGTTTCTCGATAGCGAGTTCATTGTGGGTGTTGAGCCCAGGGCGGAGGACAAAACGGAAATGGCCTGGTTCGATGTCGACTGCAGTGTGGATAAGGAGCACCGGGCTTGCGAGGGTTTCGATCAGGCGGCCGCCATGTTCGGAAATAATCCTATGGTGACCGTGATGGCACCACGTGGCTCGCGCTCGTCGGTCATCTTCGATCTGGATGACGACGGGGATCTCGACATTGTGGCCAACGAATTCAATTCAGAGCCCCTGGTATTCATCAGTAATCTGACAGAAAAAAAATCGATTGGTTACCTCAAGATCCATCTGGAAGGCTCACAGTCCAACCGAGATGGACTGGGCGCTCGTGTGACGGTACAGGCGGGATCCAATGCGTACGTGAAAGTTCACGACGGCCAGTCGGGATACTTGTCGCAAAGCATTTATCCCCTTTATTTTGGCTTGGGTGAGGCGAAGACCGTGGACCAAATCGAAGTCGTCTGGCCTTCAGGCGGGCGTCAGGTTGTGGCGGGACCCATTCGGGCCAATCAGTTGCTGAAGGTCAAAGAATCAGAACCGGTGGCGCTGCAAGCCAATTGAATCGGGTAAAACCCCCTGCCGACTGGGAAAAACGGCCCGGAGGCTGCGCGTTGGCTTTGGAGGGGCCTTGCAGGAGGTTCTGGGCAGTTAATCCCGCTCCCGGCTGGTCTCGGTGTTTCCCACCCAACCGGCGACTGTTGCAAAGGCAGCTTGACGGCCATAATCTGAAGCAGGAACGGCAAGTTGACGCCGGTGGCGCGAAGTTTTCCTGGTATCTGAAAGATGTAATATCGTTTCTCTCTTGGATGAGAGGAACAGGATTTGGAGTGATCAACTGATGCAAAAAACACGACTCGTAAAACAGCGACTGGTCATTCGAGGGGACGACAACCAAACGACGGATAATCGCACCGGCCGTGCACGGTGTTGGCCCGGACTCGCAGCAAAGGGGAGCCTTTGCTGTTTTTTGATGCTCTGCCAGCTTGTTTTCGCGCACGCCGAGGACTGGCCCCAATTCCGGGGTCCCAACTGCAGTGGCATCTCGAACACCACCCAGTCATTGCCGACAGAGTTTTCGGAAAATCACAATGTGCCCTGGTCCGCCAAAGTTGGCGAAGGAGTCGGCGGACCCGTGGTTGCAGCAGGACGAGTTTTCGTGAGCGGGCTGCTTGACGAACAAACCGTGGCCCTGTTTGCTTTTGACAGCACAACGGGAGAGCAACTGTGGATGCGGCAATGGGCTGCCGGTCTGCTGCCGGAAGTACATGGCACCAACAGTCATGCCAGCACGACGCCGGCTGCGGATGCTGACCATGTTTATTTTTATTCTGCAACACTCGGAATGACAGCTTTGGATGCGCAGACCGGCCAGGATGTGTGGCATCAAGAGCTTCCCGAACCGTATTTTGTTTTCAAATGGGGTCCGGCCATGTCCCCCGTGTTGTACAAAGACAGGGTATTGTTCTGCCAGGACGACGACCTCTATCCGGCCATGTACGCCCTGGATAAAAAGACGGGTGAAATCCTGTGGAAAGATTCACGGGACGACATGGCGGTCAATTACTCACACCCGGTGATCTGTAAAACACCACACGGAGATGAAATTGTTGTGGCTGGTACGGGCATGTTGATCGGTTACGATCCGCAGACCGGCCAGCGATTGTGGTACGCCAAGACTTTGTTGCGGAATATCAAGACGACACCCGTCAGTTTTGCTGGCAAGATTTACCTGTCAGTTCAGAGCGGTGGGATCGCCAACCAATGGTTGGCGACTGCCGACTCTTCGGAAACCGGCAACAACGACGGAAAATTGTCGAAGGAGGAAATACAGGCTTTTGTCGGCCAGATCAAGGTACCCGCGGAGTTTTTCAAGAAGTTTGATCGGGGCGACCTGAATCAGGATGGCCTGTTGGAAGGTGAGGAACTCGATTTGGCGTTTCTTCATCCGGACAATTTTGCCGGTGCTCGCTATGAAGCAGAAGATCCGGCCGACCAGTTTGTTATGGCATTTCGCGGTGGCGGTCGGGGCGACGTCACGGAGACCCATCTTCTGTGGAAACGAGAAACGAAGGACACCGATCACATCGTTTCCCCGTTGGTTCTGGATGGTCGCATGCTGTTGGTCAAAGGGGGTGGCATCACCACGTTGTTCGATACAGAACTGGGGCTGCCTTTGCGGCCTCGCAAGCGGATCCCCAATGCCTCGGAGTACTTCGCGTCACCCATCTATGGCGATGGGAAAATCTACGTTGCTGCCGATAACGGGATGGTGCTTGTCCTGAAGAACAGTGAAGATTACGAGGTGCTGGCCAAGAATGACATGGGTGAAAGCATTGTGGGCACCCCCGCCATATCTGACGGAAACCTCTACATCCGCACCCGCTCGAAATTAATATGTGTGGCCGAAAATCGTTGAAACAGGCTGCCTCAACGTTTTCGGATTGGAGTGTGGTGAAACAGGAGAGATGAGAACCCGGCTGTTCGGGATAGGGCGATTGGTTGGACGTCGTGACCGACCGTTTGACTCAGAGCAATGGACCGATCACTTCTCCCTCGGAGAGCAGCTTGTAGGATCGGCCCAGGTTGTCGACCGCTTCCAGGTTATCGATACCCATTGCGTGGTACACGGTCTTGGTGATATCGGCCGGTGTGACGGGCAAATCGGCGGGATATTCACCGTAGCGATCGCTGGTGCCATACGTCTGGCCACCCTGGATGCCGCCACCAGCAAGCAGGTCGGACATGCAATGAGTCCAGTGGTCGCGTCCGCTGCCAGAGGGCCCGCCTGAGCGCGGATCGCCGATCTTGGGTTTGCGGCCCATTTCGCTGGTCACCATCAGGAGGGTTTGTTCGAGCAGGTTACGGTTTGCCAGATCTTCGATCAAGGCTGAAAATCCCCGGTCGAATTCCGGAAGCAACCGGTCTTTGAGCAGATTGAAGTTTTGTCCGTGTGTGTCCCAGCCTCCTCCGCTCTTACACTTCGCGGGGTAGTTTCCATTTTCCTCTTTGTCGTACCAGAACACCGTCACGAATGGTACTTCGGCTTCTACCAGTCGCCGGGCCAGCAGTAAACTCATCCCGTTGATCGAACAACCGTATCGTTCCCGCAGTTTGGGCGACTCCTGCGACAAGTCGAAAGCCTGGGATGTGCGCGACGAGGACAACAGTGACAGGGCCCGTTCCTGTTGTCGAGTCCAGGTCTGCATGCGGGCACCTTCATCCAGGTTGCGTCGTGCGGCACCGAGGGTTTGCATTAACTCGTGTCGATCGCTGAGGCGTTCAGCTGACACGTCTCCGCTGAGGGCAAGAGACGGCGCACTGAACTCCAGCGGTTCATCACCACTATGAACATACAGTGGATCGTGTTCCACGCCGAGCCGCGCGGCGAACTGACCGGGACGGATGTGCGGCAGCGTACTGGGCTTATGAGGCAACGTGATCACGTTTGGCAGCTGCGAACCCGGCGGACGTTTGGCCGCGACCACCGATCCCATGAACGGCCAGTCGTCTGGAAAGGGCGTGCGATCATTGCCCAGTGTCAGGAAGCTCGGATCGGGTACGTGCCCGGTCAGGTTGTAATAATAACCCCCGTGATGATCGTTGGTGTTGACCGTCGCCCCCAACGAATTGACGACTGCCAGGTGATGTGCTTGTTGGGCCAAGAGCGGTAAATGTTCGCACAGCCGCACGCCGGGAGCCGAAGTTGCAATAGGTTTGAACAACCCGCGATATTCGAGCGGTGCTTCCGGTTTCATGTCCCAGGTGTCGACATGGGAAGCTCCACCGCACAAAAAGAACAGGATCGTTGATTTGGCAGTGCCCACGCGACTTGAGCTGGCGGCAGACAACTCCGGCAGTGCCGGCCTGCCAAAGGTCATGCCCGCAAATCCAACTCCTGACGCGACGAGAAACGTTCGTCTGTCAACCGGCATCGTCATCGCTTTAGAATCATCGCGCTGGGACATGCTTATATCATTTTCACACGATTACCGAGCGATCTGCGACAAGAGGGGTCGTTTCCGGTCGCGAATATTGATCGTATGATAACCAAACGTCGATCAGTTTGGCAGACCAGCAGCCGCAAAAAATTCGTAAAAATCCGCAGTCTCCACGACGTGTTGCCTGAAAGGGAGTAAGTAAATTTGCACGCCGGCAGCATCGATTCCAAAGTTCCCGCAACTGGTCAGTCGCCGTGTCTATAATGTGCAGATGAAAAAGACTAAATGCCGGAACTGCGAGGATGAAAGTGTATTGGTTGAAGAGAACTCAGTGAAAGAACTGGCCAGATCAGAAAGTGACGGGGCGAAAGGTGTCTTCACGATTGGTGATGGTCGTGTGAATGTTTGTGCTGGCCCAGTCGGATTCCTGGATGATGTGTGATGAGCTTGTAATGCGAGGCAACGGTGATCAAGCACTGGGAAAGTGAACAGGAATGGCGTGTGAACTTGTAGGGCAGGTTGGCAGTCCCCCAACCTTGCAGTCCTGGTTGCGTGGCCTTCCACATGCAAAATATGACTCAAAAAGTTCTATCTGGTGAGCGCGGCAACACGGTACCGACACGGCGTCAGTTCATCCGGACGGCGTCCGCTGTCTCGGCGGGAGTTCTTGCCGGCCGGTTTTGCACCATTGCAGAAGCAGAAGAAACAGGTCCGGCGCAACATGAAAAAGCACAGATTGCCATTACGCTCGATTTGGAAATGTCGCGTAATTTCCCAAACTGGGAAGATCGACATTGGGATTATGAAAAAGGCAATCTCAATCAGGCCGCGAAGGATTACACAGGGAAGGTTTGTCGTCGCGTCCGGGCACGAGGGGGAATCGTTCACAACTTTGTCGTAGGGCGAGTGTTTGAACAGGCGAACGTCGATTGGCTAAAAGAAATCGCCGCGGCGGGGCATCCGATCGGAAATCACACCTACGACCATGTCTACGTATTGGCAAAATCAGTGGAAGAATTGCAGTATCGTTTTCGCCGCGCGCCCTGGTTACTACGGGATCGCAGCGTTTTAGAAGTCATTCGTGACAACATCAAATTGACCGATCGGGCTCTACAACTGGGAATCGGCATCGAATCCAATGGTTTTCGCACACCCGGTGGTTTCAACAAGGGACTGAATGGTCACGTCGAAATTCAGGAACTGTTGTTAGAGTTGGGGTACCGCTGGGTCAGCAGCAAGTATCCGGGTCATTCGGGCATGGAAAACTTGCACGGCACGGGTAGGGCGCCGTCTCAGGAGGCATTCGACAGTATTGTCCGCGCACAACGGGCCGCTCAGCCGTTCGTCTATCCTACGGGCTTGGTCGAGATCCCGATGAGCCCTCTCAGCGACATTGTCGCATTTCGCACGGGCCGTTGGAAATTGAAACATTTTTTGAACGCCATCGAACTTTCCCTGCAGTGGGTCATTGAGAATTCTGCCGTGTTTGACTTCCTGGCACATCCCTCGTGCTTGGGGGTCGTGGACGAAAAATGTCAGGCAATTGACCTGATTTGTGACATGGTGGATCAGGCGAACGGGTCGGCCGAGATCGTCGGGTTGGACGTCATCGCGGCACGCACGCAAGCCAACTGACAACAAACAGGGGCTGGGACATGAAGGACAGGATCATGGTTCACCCGGTCGAATGGTCTGGGAACCGTTTTCCAGCGGCTTGTTCTTTTGCCGACCGGACCAGTGTGGTCATCCTGTTATTGACGATGGGGATGTTGTCTGGCGGAAAACTCTGGAGCCAAGGATTCGCTCCCGCCGAGGCTGTCGGAAAAATGACCGTGGCGGAAGGTCTGCGAATGAAACTGTTCGCCAGCGAACCTGAAGTGAGGCAGCCGATATTTGTCAAGTGTGATGATCGCGGTCGTTTGTGGACCATTCAATACTTGCAATATCCCAATCCGGCCGGCCTGAAACGAACGCAAGTCGATCGTTGGTCACGCACCACTTACGATCGAGTGCCCCCGCCGCCGCCCCATGGCCCGCGCGGTGGCGACAAGATCACGATTCTTGAAGACCAGGATGGAGACGGCCGGGCTGACCAAATCAAGGATTTTGTGGACGGTCTGAATTTGGTGACGGGCGTGGCATTTGGCCAGCGTGGAGTCTACGTGCTCAATGTGCCCTACCTGCTCTTTTACCCGGATGCGGATCGGGACGATGTACCGGATGCAGATCCGGAAGTCCTGCTCAGTGGATTTGGCATGGAAGATGCGCAATCGTTGTCCAACCATTTAACCTGGGGCCCGGACGGCTGGCTGTATGGTGTAAACGGGAGCACCACCACCTGCCGCATTCGAGGCTTGGAGTTCCAGCAGGGTGTGTGGCGCTACCATCCCCGAACCCGGGAGTTCGAGCTGTTTTGTGAAGGTGGTTCCAACTGTTATGGCATCACGTTTGACGAAAACGGTGAGCTCTATTATTCGACCAATGGCGGGCCTTTTGTTCATGCCGTGCAGGGCGGATACTTTTTTAAGAGCTTTGGAAAGCACGGCCCGTTACACAATTTGTATGCGTATCACTATTTTCCCGAATTGGAATGCGATCTGGTTCCTGGCGGACCACCGACCGGTGGAACGGTTTATCTTGGAGACTCTTTTCCGGCTCGCTACCGGGGGAAGTTTATCGCCGGAAATTTTCTCGGACACACGGCCTCCTGGTGGCAGATGGAATCCCGGGGAAGCACGGTGCGTGCACGGTTCGGTGGCCTGCTGGTCGATTCTCACGACACCTGGTTTGGCCCGACCGACCTCTGTCTGGGTCCCGATGGTTCGATGTACCTCAGCGACTTTCACGATCGGCGGACGGCGCATCCCGACCCGGATGCCGCCTGGGATCGAACCAACGGTCGCATCTACAAAATCGAGTCAACCGGAACTCCCCCGGGTGTACCTGTTGAAATCGGGAAACTTTCCAGTGCTGAACTGGTGGATTGCCTGCGCCGCTCTAATCGTTGGCTTGCTGACCGTGCGCGGCGAGAATTGCACGACCGCCGTGATCCGGCTGTAGTACCTCATTTACGAAACATGGCACGACAGAAAAGAGACGGCTTGCTAGCGCTGCAAGGATTATGGGCTTTTAACGGCGTTCAGGGGATCGACGAACCGTTGGCAACGGAGTTACTCACCCATCCATATCCCCATGTCCGCCTCTGGGTGGTGAGACTCCTGGGTGATGGGAAAATCCTGTCGGATTCCATGCTCCTGCAACTCGCAAATTTAGCGGCGAGTGACGGAAATCCCGCCGTACTAGCTCAGCTGGCCGCATCGGCAAAACGACTTTCCGGTGAACAGGGACTGGGGATTATCGAACAATTACTGGATCGCACTGAAAGCCTTGAAGATGAAAGAACAAGATGGCTTGTTTGGTGGGCGATTGAAAACAACGCGTTATCGAACAGCGATCGCTTGTTAAAGATGTTTGCTCGTCCGGAAGCCTGGTACCGACCGGCTTGGAGCGAAAATGCGCTGCGCCTGGTTCGCCGCTGGTCGGCGGACGGTACTCCAGTCGGATATGACAGCTGTCTGAGCCTGTTGCAGTCCGTGCCGGCTGAACAACGCTTGAGGGCACACGAAAGTTTTCGCCAGGGACTTTCGGAAAGAGCGACAGGTCTTCACGGGATCGGGCAGGGGGACTTGTTCAGGCAACACGCTGCCGTTGATGAACCGCTGGATCAGGTATCCCGTTCATACCAGCCGGTCACTGTCGAACTACGAGACTACGTCAACAGGCTGTGGCAGGATGACAGAAACGGGCTCCTGTTTCTGGAATTGGCTTTGTTGACGGAAATTGGTGAGGCAAAAGAGCATTTAAAACAGTCGCTTGCCGAACCAGCAAACCAATCGGCCGAGCAGGTGGTGGCGCGGTTAAATCTACTGAGCCGGTTTGGCGATTCCGAGAACATTCACCTGTTTCTTAAATATGCGGCCGACACCGAAAAGGAGCGGGTCAGGCTGGCGGCTATCCGGGGACTCTCCAGATTTGATTCGCCTCGCACCACCGAGACCCTTCTTGACCTGTATCCGGCCGATTCAGCGGCTGTGCAGTCCGGGCTGCGAACGTTATTTTTCAGCCGTGCCCCGTCAGGCCGGGCATTCCTGGAGCTGGTACAGGCCGGAACGATCGATGCTAAAGAGATACCAGTTCGCGAAGTAGGACAGTTGTCCCTTCATGAAGATCAGGTGATCGAAGCTCTGGTACTTGAAATCTGGGGAACCATTGGTCCCGGATCAAGTGAAGAAAAATTGGCCCAAATGCGTCGCTACAACAACGATCTGCGTCTGGCCGAGGGCAATGCAACGCAGGGCCAAGCGCTGTTTCGTAAACATTGCGGAAATTGTCACGTGTTGCACCTGGAAGGCAAAAAGATCGGTCCCGACCTGACGCCCGCCAATCGTAAGGACCGGGCAGCACTTTTGGCCAACATTGTTGACCCTGGTGCTGTGGTTCGACGCGAGTACCTGTCGTATATGCTCGTCACCGGAACCGGTCGTATCATCACGGGATTGTTGCTAGAGCAGAATGCAGCCGGTGTTACTGTCCTGGACGAGAAACTGCAGTCCATCAAAGTTCCCCGCGACCAGATTGCGGAACTGACCGTGAGGGAACAATCATTCATGCCGGAGCGAATTCTGGAAAACTTGTCGTCCGACGAACGGCGGCATCTTTTCGCGTATCTTGAACAATAAAAGCGCGGGTTGTCAGCGGGCACGCAACTCCGGTGTCTGCTCGTCCCACGAGTAACCGTATCAGAAGGTTGTTCGGGAACTCTGTCGACGGTTCCTGCACTTCCTTGGGCAACCGGTTTTCGTCCTTCCAGAATGTCCGTCAAGATCGGGGTACCTGAGAATCCGGCACTTCTGGTGACGTGGCCGTCCAGGCGGAGTTTAAGAAGAAATCCTCACCGTGTACCTAGCTCTGGCAAAAGTCACAGGCGTATATTTTCCGCGATCCCAATTTCCAGGACGTGATTTCCGCACCGCAATCAGGGCAATGGATTTTCTTGTAGACCAACAGTCGCTCTGCACCGTTCAAGCGGCCCGGTTTTCCACGCTGTTTCGCATGGGCCGTGATGATGCGGTTGTATTTGACACCGATGCGTAGCCACCGGTACAGCGTTTCCCAGATTGCCCGAAACTCTTGCTCGGAGAGAGAATTTCCCCAGCGGTTTGGATGGATCTGATTCACAAACAGCACTTCAGCCCGGTAAACATTTCCCACGCCAGAGATGACGCTTTGATCGAGAAGCAGCGCACCAATGGAGGCTCGACTCTTGCGGATACGTTGCCATGACCGGTCGGGGTCGGCGTCCCGCCGTAAAGGATCCGGCCCGAGTCGCCGGCACAGATTTGCAAGGCGCTGTGAACTGAGAATTTCGCAGATGGTCGGCCCGTTAAGGTCGAACGCATGTGCATCCCCAACGACCCGCAAGCGAACAGCCCCCTGAGGTTCGGGAGGTGGGCAGCGGTGACTGCGAAATTTTCCGTAAAGTCCCAGGTGCACATGCAGCAGCAAGCCGTCTTCCCATCGATAGAACAGGTGCTTGCCATGTGCTTCGACGGTCGTCAGCACGAGACGGTCGAGTTTCCTGGCGCCCGCGCGGAACCTTCCCTGCGGTGAGGACACGCGAAGCAAACGGTCGGAAAATTGCCGCCGATGGTCTCGCGCAAGGCGGTGAATGGCATGGCCTTCGGGCAAGTTGGAACTCCAGTACGAGGAACCTTCAAGAGCAGGAATCGATGGTTGGGTCAGCGTTTTCAAAAGCGGTTCGGAGCGATTCCATTCGGCGACGATTCACTCCCAGATCAGAATAACCGCTGCGTGAAGACGACCGAAAGTGGATGACACCTTGATTCTCGTCGAACAGGAATTGCGCATCATCGACAAAATGAAAAATGCGGCTGGTAAACTCTACGTGCAGATATCCATTGGCGGCCGTAATGATCTGTGCACGAGGTTGTTGTTTGACGATCGTTTGCAATCGAGCAAAGGCCTCGCTGGCAGACCCGGAAAAGCGGATCGGCTCGCTGCCATGCTGTGGACTGGTCGAGTGAGTAGAGACACAGTTGGGCGTTGCTGGACAAGCAACAAAATGATTTTCTACGAGGCCCAGATCTTTTGGTGTTTGTGCACGGGCACTTAACACTGCCAGCCCGGCGATCAGCACAGGAATGATTGCCAGGCACGCGACGACGATCACGATAACCGATATTTCGGTTGACATTCCCAGGTTCATACTCATTGTCCACTCTCCCGGGATTTGCAGCGACACGCCTGGCGACCCGGCCACAAGTGGCCCCGTTACGAATCCACCCCGGCCAGCCATGCTGGACCAGCATGTCGCAGCGGTGCAAGAGTCGTCAAGGGAACTGAATTCTCGCCGAGTCGAAATGTACGTCCTTAACGAAACCGGCCCCTAGCATGCGTTCGCGAAAACAGGCAGACAAGCACCAATTCCCAGACCGTTTAAAAAAGTGGTTTGCGCCCCAGTTTCCGGCGAACGATGACCCATTGTCCGGTGTGCATCATCCAGTGGGTAGCTTGCATCGCGAACGTAGCGCCCACCGTGGGAGAGTACTCGCGAATTTGCTCGGGAGCCGGGCGCTCGAAATCTGCGTCACTTAATCGATCCAATGCAGCCAGCGTGCCGGTACGTTGCTCGTCCATCACTTTCTGGTATTCGTCCTTCGTATGAAACGCACCGCCGTCATTCAGTTCCGATGTTTCCCGGGTGTAGCATTCCGAGAAGCCTGTCGGCAGGGCCGGCAGTGATCCAGGGCAGACCATGTTGATCAGGTTGTGTTCAGAAGTAATCAAATGGCCCAACTGCCAGGCGATGTGGTTTGCGCCCTCGATCGGTCGTATGAGAAGATCGTCATCCGACAGGTCTTCCAGATAGCTGTTAGCGCAAAACGCTGTCATCTCGAGGGACTGTTTGATGATGTTAGCTACCATACCCATTGATGATTCTCTCGGGGACTTTGTCTATGTTCAGGATGGCATTCGGGTTGCTGTTTCCGCGGTATCGATCAACGATCTTCCATTGTCGAGTTTCCAGCATATTCCAAAAAGGACGATTTCAAAAGGTATCGCTACTGAATGACGTCGCGGATTTGCAGCGGGAACCGGGTCCTGTGGATGTGACGAGCATCCCGGTAAGTCCGAGTCCTCTAACAGGCCTGCTGTTAAGCCGTACCCGGATGGTTGCGACTGTTGCCTCTTATCCTTGTTTCCGTGGCCCTCCGAAATCCATACCATCCGGGGCGCAACGTCATGCATGCCCCCGCTCTGCTGTGTTTGTGATTTGGTAGACTGACGCGTATAATGAGGTGTCACTGGGTTGCGAAGTGCAATGCCGTGCGCCATTTTGCGTCGCTGGTGCGGTCGCCTGGATGAAGGAAAACAGGTTTCCCAGGTTGTGATCGCCCCGGCGGTTATTTGCAGCGATTTGACACGGACCTTCGATCCGATTCGGTCAAAGCGGTTCCTCCGGGCGCAGCCACTCACTTCGCACGATGAATGGCACCCTTCCGAAAACGTGTCGACTGGAAAGACTTTCCCGTGGAGATAACAGTACAAGCCCGGTACATGTTGCGAAACGTCCTTGTTGTCACGCTTCTGGGAGCCTTGAGTCCAGGAATGGCGGTGCGGGGCGAAGATGTTTTTGAAAAGCCAGCCGAGAAGGCAGCCGAGTTCTGGGCCTTTCAGAAACTTGGCCGTCCTCACGTTCCTGAGGTGGAAGGCCACACGCGCACACCCGTAGATGCTTTCGTTTTAACGGGCCTGGAAGCGAAAAGACTAAGTTTTGCACCACCTGCCGATCGACTCACGCTGATGCGTCGCGCGCACCTGGACCTGGTCGGACTGCCCCCGTCACCTGAAGAAATTGAGACGTTCCTGGCTGACGATTCCCCCGTTGCATATGAACGGCTGCTTGACCGTTTGATTGACTCGCCACACTTCGGAGAACGCTGGGGACGGCACTGGTTGGACGTTGCCGGATTCGTGCCGGACCGGGAGTCGCGTTGGCGATATCGGGACTACGTCATCGCCGCCTTCAACAGCGACAAACCGTACGACCAATTCCTCGTGGAACAGATTGCCGGTGATGAACTTGTCGACTGGCGTATTGCGAAGGCTCTTTCGCCGGCGATGAAAGAGCTGCTGGTTGCCACGGGTTTGCTGCGTTCCGCCAGTGATAACACTGGGAATGTCATGACCGATATTCCATCTTATCGTTATGCGATCCTGTTCGACACACTGGAGATTCTGGGAACGGCCGTGATGGGCCTGACACTGCAATGTGCCCGCTGCCATACCCACAAGTACGATCCGATCGCCCAGCGGGACTATTACCGCTTGATGGCCTTGTTCACACCGGCTTACAACCCGGAGAAGTGGCTTCGCAACGGAGATCGAACGTTACCCGAAGGAATCGACGGATTGTACGACGTCGATTCACCACCGACAACGCACTTGCTGACGCGAGGAGATATCAGCCGACCGGGAAGTGAGGTACAGGCGGGTTTCATACGCGCACTTAGTGAATCCGATTCTGCTGCGTTAGTTCCCGCTGTCAATCCGGAAGCCCAGGGCGCCACGAGCGGTCGGCGGCTCTCATTTGCGAGGTGGTTGACCGAGCCGGATACGCCTGCTGGTGGACTCGTTGCCCGCGTGATGATGAACCGCCTTTGGCACCACCTGTTTGGTCGCGGCATCGTGGCCACGCCGGGTAACTTGGGCCGTTCAGGCGCACAAGCGACGAATCCGGAACTCATTGATTACCTGGCCAGCGAGTTTGTACGAAATGGTTGGCGGATCAAGCCCATCGTGAAGCTTTTGGTATCGTCAACTGTCTACCGACAGGGATCGACATCGAATCTCGAAACGCAGCTTACAGAGTCTGTAGACCCCGACAACGGAGGTCTGTGGCGCATGCCATTACGACGGTTGGAGTCCGAGGTTATCCGAGATTCGATACTTGCTGCAAGCGGAAAGTTGGGCCGTGCCATGGATGGGCCGGGGGTGCCGATTGAAAATTTGCCCGATGGTTCAACCATCGTCAATACCAAAGAGTTGTCGACGCCGACTAGCCAATGGCGCCGTAGCGTTTATCTGGCAAGCCAGCGCATCGGCGGAACTCCACAACCCAGTGTCACCTTACTCTCGGTCTTTGACCAGCCGGTTTTCAAGACGAACTGCACCCAGCGCAGAAACTCGGCAGTGGTGGTGCAGTCGCTTACTTTGCTCAACGACAAGTTTGTTCTTGACCAGGCTCAATATTTTGCCGATCGCTTGTTAGGGGAGGCCGGAGTCATGTGGCATGATCAAATTCGGCTGGCATTTCAGATTGCTTTGGCCCGTCCGCCGACACAGGACGAGGCCGACTGGAGTCTTCGGTTCTATGACGAACAACAGAAGGCCTACCAACCGGTGACCGCTTCGCTCCAGGAAGCGGAACGGAAGGCTTTGACCAGTCTTTGTCACGCGTTGTTTAACTTCAACAATTTTCTGTACGTTGAATGAGTCCTCCTAAAATCGACAATTTGCCCAGCCCAATGTCGCTCTCCCGGCGGGACTTTCTAGCGCGCAGCGGCCAGGGATTTGGATTGATCGCGCTGTCACATTTGATCGACCAGCAGTGTTTTGCCGACGATCCACGACCGGGAAAAAGCCAGGTGAGTCGCCAGGAGAAGGTTTTGCCCGGGCCGCACTTTCCGGCACGGGCCAAAGCCGTGATCCAGCTTGTGCAAACGGGCGGACCGCCGCAGATGGACCTGTTTGACCGCAAGCCGGAACTGCAAAAGCGGAACGGACAGATTTACGGGGTCAAAACGGATCCGTTTCAGCCGGGAAGCGAAAAAAACAAGCTGCTTGCCAGCCCTTTCGAGTTTCAACGGTACGGCGAATGTGGCATGGAGTTGTCCGAATTGATTCCACACATTGGCTCGATTGCCGACGAGATTTGCCTGGTCCGTTCCGCTTATGGTGCGCACAACAACCACCCGGAGGCCGTGAATCTGCTGGCCACAGGTAAAGTCCTCGTCGGCCGACCGACGCTGGGAGCTTGGGTCAGTTACGCCCTCGGTACAGAAAATCAGGACCTGCCCGCATTTGTCGTGTTAAGAGATCCTGAAGGTGATTCGCCTGGCGGACCACTCATGTCCGAAAGTGGCTGGTTACCCAAGTTGTATGGTGGTACCGAA
>PBTE01000062.1 GCA_002726515.1 Planctomycetaceae bacterium
AGAAGAAAAACCACCTATGAAGCCCGCCCGTCGCCGGGTGTTGTCGAAGGACAGGTGAAAGTGATTGTTGCGAGGTGGCCTTTCCAACTGACCCGAATTGAACGAGTGGAAAATTCGGCTCGACGGAAAACAGGTTTCACGCGAACAGTTGCGTGATGGGTTGTCCGTCAGCGACTCTCCAGGGCTGTCCTGTGAAATCGCGGATTGTGGTTTCGGGGGTAATGCCAAACCGCCAGAAGATCGTGGCTGCCAAATCGGCCGGCGTGGCCGCATCCGTCGCCGGGTAGGCTCCCAGGCGGTCACTCGAACCGTAGACAAATCCCCCTTTCACTCCCCCGCCAGCCAGCAACACTGTGTAACAATCGGGCCAGTGATCACGTCCGCCATGTTCGTTGATTCTGGGGGTGCGGCCGAATTCTCCCATGGCTACGATCAGTGTCGTATCGAGCAGCCCCCGTTGATCAAGGTCTTCGATCAATGCGGAAAGCGACTGGTCTGCCAGGGGTAACAAGTGGTTCTTGTGTTGGTAGAAGTTCTTTGCATGGGCGTCCCAGTTGAGTCCCTGCTGCCTGTAGTCGTAAATGGAAACAAACGGGACTCCGATTTCTACAAGGCGGCGAGCCAATAACAGGTTTTGGCCCCGCATGTTCCTCGCAAAACCGTCCTTGGGACCTCCGGGAGTGGTGTGGTTATCGATATATTTTCCGCTGGGGTACAGTCCGTAACGTTCCCGCACCGCAGCCGGTTCTCGAGTCAGGTCAATCGCCTTTGGAAATTCTTCGGAAGACAGCAGTCGGTACGCCCGGTCACAAAACCGACGCCACTCGTCCGTTGTTTTTGTCGTTTCGGCCGCAACCGCTAAATCATCGAGAAGACGCCGCCGCTCAAAAACTCTGTCGGGCGACAAACCATCCTGCCACTTTAACGCGCCCGCATGATAGGTTTGTTCGTCGGGGTTGACCGAGATCTGAAGCGGATCAAAGGCCTTACCCAGGAAGCCGCCTCCCTGGCAAGGGACGTTTACCACGTTGTGAAACACGTAGGGCAACGCCGCGTGTGAAACGTCCAGATTGTTCCCGCTTCGAAGATAGCTTAGTGTCGCACCGTGGCAGGGAAAGAACTGTTCGATTGGCACAGCTTCTTCGCGATCTCCGTTCGGCGACGGACGTCCGGTCAGGGCCTCGGTTGAGGCCGAGTCGTGCAGGCGATTGGCATGGTGCATGCTGCGAATGAGCGCCACTTTGTGCATCAGTTTGGACATGTGTGGCAAGTGTTCGCAGACCTGCATGCCCGGGACCGAGGTCGAGATAGGTTTGAATTCACCACGCACCTCGGTAGGAGCATTTGGCTTCAAGTCATAGGTATCCAGGTGGCTGGGGCCACCATAGTAAAAGATAAGGATGCAGGATTGAATTTTTGCCGCCCGCGCCCGATGTTGAACCGAATCAGCCTGGGCAGATTGGGCACGCAACAGCCCGCCCAAAGTCAGACCGAGGCAACCGTTTGCGGACCACTGGAGCAATTGTCGCCGCGTTGCGGGATGGCCAAAATCACTGGCCGAGTCAAATTTTTTCATGCCAGAACCACCTCGACACCGCGAATCGATGTTCGCGCGGCACTCTGGAACCCGATTCGATCCAAGTTCGTTTCATTTGATTAGCCAATGACGCGTTGCCTCAGAGAAATTCTAATTGCTCTGGTGCGAGCCGCAAAGCGTTCAAAGAACTTCTTGACCGCTTTTCCACGGGGGGAGCGGGAATCATTTTACTACTGAACCGCCGGATGACCATCTGGCTGTCCTCATCGTTAGAGACGAACCGGGGTCTCCGCCAATACACCCGCCCGCAGACTCAGGTAGATATTTCCGGATGATACGCCGTTTGGCGTCGTGGAGATTTGGGGTTTTTATGCAAATGACAACGGGTAAAATATCACAGAAAAGTTGTGACTGAAACTTTTGTCTTCGGGAAACAATCAGTCCAGGAGGTTCGAGGCTGGTGCGTGGATACCAACACGCGGGCTCTGCAGCACCGAAGCTGGAGTTCAGCGACTCGATTTCCGTTCACAGGAATCAATGATGAAAAATAGATCTACGCGCCGTCGTTTTATGAAACGGGCTGCGCTGTTACCGACAACAGTTACCATTTTCGCCAACGGGTCTTGGAACAAAGTTGCTCGCGCGGCGGAATCCAAGATCGATCGAGCGCACTTGGGTGGCGTCAGGCGTCCGTCGGGTGTACGGCAGACCGACATTCTTTTTGACCGTTCAAGCTACACCGCATTTCCACACATCGAGCGTCTGGAAGGCGACGAAATATTAATTGTATTCCGGCAGGCGCCAAGGCAGAAACGAGTACGCCACACGCACCCCAGCTCGATCATTACCGTCATGCGTTCTTATGATCTGGGTGAAACGTGGGAAACGAAGGACGCGACGCAACTCGCTGCCGGGGGTGGCCAGGAGTTCGCCCCGATCTATCTGGGGCAGGGGCATGTCGGCGGGTTGTTGGCCATGCACGAGGTTGTTCCGGTTGTGGACGCAGGCCGGAGTGGGATACCACACCGCCATGAATACGAATACCCCTTCAGCAACGTTGGTGGTTTCTGGTGCTGGAGCGACAACTACGGCCTGACCTGGCAGTTGCATCACGCGGTTTTGTTTGCTCCCGGACTGCAGACGTGCGCGGCACCTATAAAACTGGAGTCCGGAAAGCTGCTTGCACCCTGTTACGGTGGATTAGCAGACGACGAAGCTGCTTCGAATGTGCTCTACCATTCTGACGACTACGGTAAAACGTGGTCAGGACAGATGGTCATCACTCGAGGCAGCAAGAACACCCGCAGTTATTACGAGCCGTGCCTGCTGGAGTTGCGGCCAGACCATCTGCTCGGGATGCATCGTATGGGGCAATCTCAAAACAAACGCGACGGACTTTTCTGGCGAAACGAATCCATGGATGGTGGCAAGACGTGGAGTGACCCGGTGGAAACGGACATTCTTTCCGGCGCCTGTCCCCGGCTCTTGAAGCTTTCTGACGGGCGGGTACTGCTTACCTACGGTCGGCGATATCCGCCCTACGGAATCTATGCGCGAATCAGCAGTGACGGCGGGACGACGTGGGGCGAGACAGCATGGCTACTTCGTGAAACTCCGAACGGCGACCAGGGCTACAGTTCGTCGCTCGAGATCAAGCCAGGACGTATTTTCACCACCTGCTATGCCCAGAACGCCGAAGCAGTGACCGGCATCACCGGAACATTCTGGGATCTACCGCAAGGCTGACCGGTGTTTACAAGAGAGGCTGGCTTTTAGAAGAGCCACACCCGGTGACCGGTTCGCCCCAGGTCCGCTGAACAGCCTTGTTGTGCGGCACCGTTCAGGTCTGGAACCGTTGTCCAGAGGTTGACACTGACGATCCGGGCCGTCGGGTTGTTGCGGTCGATGCTTGATCAGCGTGCAAATGCGAGCGCTGCTAAGATTAAAACTATGACCAGTGCTGCGATTGCAGCCAGGGTCCACCAGGAGATTTCAGGGCCAGGGACCGGCTGTTGGAGTGCGTGCACGCGCTGGCCCAGTCGCGTAACGCCCCGGTCGCGAATCGACGCGGCTGCTACATCGGTTGTGCTGCCAGGGTCTTCACGCGGTTCTTCAGACAATTCCAACAGGACACCTTGCACGGTTCGCGCGTTGAAGGGTCTTTCTTCGGGATCTTTGGCTAACAACTGGCGAATCAGATCGGAAAGTCTCGCCGGCAGGTTGGGCACCAGTTGATCGATATCAGGTGGTGCGTGCCGCAAGTGTTGCTCGAACAACTGGGCAAAATTAGAACCTTGAAACGGCGGCTTGCCGACCAGCAATTCGAACAAGACGCAACCCAGCGAATACAAGTCTGATTTTCCGGAAACTACTTCACCGGTGATCTGTTCCGGAGACATGTAGGAGCGGGTGCCAACAGTCAATCCCGCAACGGTGATGTCACCCTCGTCCATATCACGAGCGATTCCGAAGTCACCCAGTTTTACCTGGCTCTCATGGCTCACGAACAGGTTGCCTGGCTTGAGGTCGCGGTGGATGATGCCGTGGTTGTGAGAGTGTTGTAAAGCAGAACAGACTTGAATCCCAATGGTTACCACTTCGGGCCAGGTGAGTGGGCCTGAAGACTGTACGACTTCCTTGAGGGATCCTCCTTGAACCAGCTCCATAGCATAAAACAGTTGACCATCGCTACGACCACCTCCGTAGTAGCGCACGATGTTAGGGTGGGTCAGCTTCTCGAGAATGAGCATCTCGCGTTCGAATCGAGCGATTACCAGGGAATCATTCGAAGCGATTGGCAGCAGAATTTTCAGAGCGACGTTCTGGCCACTGGCAGTTTCCGTGGCGGCATAGAGTGTTCCCACGGTGCCGACCCCAATGGATTCGCCCAGCTGAAACTCGTCCAACTGACGTTTTGCCATGGTTGCGTCTCCTGCGCCTATGGCTGGCCGAGCCTTTTCGGATCGGCGCTCGATACCTCTTTTACAACCTTGTACAACAATGAAGCTTGCGAGCCTGGGCTTCGTTGGTACGAAGTTTCCAGAATTCTGTGATCCTCGAATGATTGTGGCTGTATCGGCCGTCAGAAAAATGAAAACGAAGTTGGCTTCGTACGGTGGTGTAACAACATTCAGGCGGACAGGGACAAGTCAAACCACGTTCACTGTTATCAAGGTTCCCGATCAAGTTTCCATTTGGATCTCGCGGACCGGTTGACCTAATGGGGGAAGAGCGAACGGATGCCTTGATCGGATTGCTGGATTCGTGGGCGTGATTATAAGAAAATTCGTGTTCAGTGTATAAGGCCAAAATGGCGATTTTGATTCACCTGGACAGCTAAATGGCTGCGCCCAGGTGTTGTCGTTTGAAGATCGAAAAGGTTTCGGTGTCGTTAAACCATCAACGAAGTTCTCTCAGAGACCGTGGATGTCCATGGCAGGACCTGATCGGGTGACAGAAAGTTGCAGGATGAGCCGTGCTGATCTACTGAGGTTGCCAGGTATCCGTTATTCGAAACGTTGCGGATGGCTGGGCGATGGATTAAAATTCTTTAAAAGAGCTGTTCGTTTTATTTGCAAACAAGACCGATGGATTTTATTTGCATTGGAGACTTGCCATGACGCGATCCGGGAGTATCGTTATTCGTGGTTTGTTCCTCTTGTTGCTTGTCGCATCCAGCGGTCTTACGTTTGCACAAGGAAAGAATGATTCGCCAGTGTTTGACGAAGTGGCGATCGAGTTCTTTGAGACGCAGGTTCGACCGGTGTTGGTTAAACGATGTTACGCCTGTCACAGCAGTGATGCGCAGGAAATCAAGGGTGGCCTGCGTTTGGATTCGCGTGCTGCGGCGCTCCAGGGTGGTGAAACCGGACCCGCGATTGTTCCAGGAAATCTGAGTGAAAGCCTGTTGATCGACACTGTCAACTACGGTGCTACTTATCAAATGCCACCGAAGTCGAAGTTGCCGGTTGCAGAGATTGCGGCACTCACCAATTGGGTCAAGCGCGGGGCCCCATGGCCCGCCGGGACGGTTGTAAGCCGAATCTCCCGGGAGAAATTCGATCTGAATGCCCGCAAGGGGGCCCATTGGTGCTGGCAGGATGTCCAAGAGCACGAGCCGCCCGCCGTTGGTAAACCTAATTGGCCAAGCTATGAACTGGACTATTTTGTCCTGGCCCGCATGGAAGCGAGCGGACTTTCGCCGGCGCCACCGACCGACAAACGAACGTTGATTCGCAGGGCTTTCTTTGACGTGATCGGATTACCTCCCTTGCCGGAGCAGGTGCATGCATTTGTCAATGACAACTCCTCTGAGGCGTTTGAAAAGGTTGTCGATGAATTGCTCGAGTCACCGCACTTTGGCGAACGTTGGGCGCGGCATTGGATGGACTCGTTTCGCTACGCGGAGGGCTACGGGCACGAATTCGACTATCCGATTCCATACGTTTTCCGCTATCGGGACTACCTGATTCGCGCCCTGAATGCTGACGTGCCGTACGACCAGTTTGTCATCGAGCATGTCGCGGGAGATTTGCTTGAAGAGCCCCGCCGTCATCCTGTCGAGGGTTATAACGAATCGGTGATCGGTCCGGGTTTCTGGTGGCTTGGCGAGGCGACCCATGCTCCGGTTGACGTACGTGACGACGAAGCCCGGAGGATCGACAATCAGATCGATGTGATGACGAAAACGTTTCTCGGTTTGACCGTCGCTTGTGCCCGCTGTCATGAGCACAAGTTTGACGCCATCACAATGGAGGACTATTACGCCTTGACCGGGTTTTTGCAGAGTTCACGACGTCACGAGGCAGCGTTGGATCCCGGCGACAGGATCGAGTCTCTGAGTGCACAACTCGTGTCCGAGAAACGGAAAGTCGACGGCATGGTCCCGCAAGTGGTGCTGACGACGAACGATCTGAGCGGAGATCTGTTTGCGGACTATTTGTTGGCCTCCCGCGAGGTAGAAACGGGTACACCGGCGGAGGTTGTTGCCGGGCACTTTGACCTTGAGACAGAACGGTTGAGCCGGTGGGTCGATGCAATGAAGCAAAGTGATGTGAAGCCGTCGTCACATCCAATGCACGTCTGGGCTGCATTGGCACAGTCCGGTGAAGACGTCGTTGCAGCGAATTGTGACGAGCATCGCGATCGGATGGTCGAGGAGAGTAAAAACGTCAAGGAGACCAACGAAATGAACCCGTTGATCAGTGATTTTGACAACGGTTATGACGGCTGGTTTACAACGGGCGAGGCTTTCGGGGCGAATCCTACCCGGAAACAACAGTGGGATCGTCGGGCAAGTGAGTTGATACTCGATACTCCAGGAGTGGCCGATAGTGGTGCCGTTTCGAACCGCCTGCAAGGTGTGTTGCGGTCGCCGACGTTCACTTTGACGCATCCGAACATCTTCTATCGAATTCGCGGCAAGGGTGCCCAGGTGCAGTTGATCCTCGATGGTTACTTCATGCACGAGTTCAATGAACTACTGTTTGGAGGTTTCCGGTTCGATGTCAATGACGGAGAAGACTTTGCCTGGCAACGACAAGCGGCTGACATCGGGCGATATCTTGGACATCAGGCATACATTGAGATTATCGATCAGGGTGATGGATTTGTGGCCATTGACGAAATACGCCTTTCCAACGGGACGGTGCCACCCACGCCGCCCAGCGATTTGGCAATGGAAGTTCTGGAAAACGAGGGTCTGGATTCATTGGAGGCTCTTGCCGCAGCTTATGGCCGGGTATGGGATCGGGTTGTGCAAGCGTGGCAGGTTGGAAGTCTGAATGCATCAGACCAGGAGTTGATCGATTGGACCCTGCGACGCAGACTGATCAACGTTGCCAGTGGCGACCAGTTGATATTCGCCACCGCGCAGCGTCGCATGCAGGAGTTGGAAAAGGACATTCCGGATCCCGTGCGTATCTTGTCAATGGTTGACGGCACGGGAGAAAATGAACGAGTGTTTGTGCGCGGGAATCATAGGACGCTGGGTGAAGAGACACCTCGCCAATTGCTTACGGCATTGGTTGGACGTAAACCGGATGTGAAAAAGGGTAGCGGGCGTCTGGATTTGGCCGAAGATATCGTCGACCCCGCCAATCCATTGACCGCACGTGTGATGGTTAATCGAATATGGCACCATCTGTTCGGTCGCGGCATCGTCGGTTCAGTTGATAATTTCGGAGTCCTCGGTCAACGTCCAAGTCATCCCAAATTGCTCGATTTTTTGGCGATCCAGTTTGTCAACAATGGCTGGTCTGTAAAGCACATGATCCGCAGGATCCTGTTGAGCAGCACGTATCAGATGTCGAGCGTTCCGAACGCCGCAGTTGAAAAGATCGATCCGGACAACGTGCTTTTACACCGTATGCGAATTCGCCGGCTACAGGGTGAGGTGATTCGCGATTCGATCCTGCAGATTTCCGGGCGACTGGATCACACACTGTTTGGACGCAGCGTGCCGATCCACATGACGGAGTTCATGCAGGGCCGTGGACGGCCGTCGGAAAAGGGGGCTTTGGATGGCGACGGGCGCCGCAGTATCTATCTGGAAGTCCGCCGTAATTTTCTGTCTCCGATGATGTTGGCGTTTGACACGCCTATTCCGTTCAACTCCGTAGGTCGCCGCAACATATCCAACGTGCCTGCTCAGGCGCTGATCATGATGAACGATCCACTGGTCATCGAACAGGCGCGCGTGTGGGCCCGGCGGTTGCTGTCAGATAAGGACTTGTCAGTTGAACAGAGAATGGAGAACATGTACCTGGCTGCGTTTGCCAGTCCACCTCGTAAGACCGAGCTTTCTGAAGGCAAGAATTTTTTAAGACAACAAGGAAAGGCGCTGGGTCTGGCACCGGAAGCGTACAAGACGGATGAACGTGTATGGGCCGACTTGTGCCACGTGATGATGAACGTCAAGAAATTCATCTTCATCCACTGAGAATCGCACTGATGCGCACGTGTTTCTGAAATGAGGTTGAAAATGTATCCCTGCCGTCGTGTTGCTAATCAGCCACTCACGCGCCGTGAGATGCTTCAGCGCTCTGCCTGCGGTTTTGGTGCTGTCGCTTTGTCGGGATTGTTGACTGACCACCACTACGCTGCAGGTCCCGGCGAACCCTTTGCCCCGCTGAAACCTCATTTTGCACCCAAATGCAACAGTGTGATCTACCTCTACATGGACGGTGGGCCGTCCCAGGTCGACACATGGGATCCGAAGCCGCAACTGCAGAAGGACAGTGGTAAGCCCTTTTCTATGAAGATAGAACCGACTCAGTTCAACAATATTGGTACGACTCTAGGCAGCCCGTGGAAGTTTGCTCAACACGGAAATAGCGGCATCCCGGTCAGCGAGTTGTTTCCCAATGTGGCGCAACATGTCGATGACCTGGCAGTGATCCGCTCGATGACTTCTGATTTCTCCGAGCACACCAATGGCAACTACTTCCTGCACACAGGCAACGGCCAACAGGGATGGCCAAGCATGGGGGCCTGGTTTGCGTATGGGTTGGGCACTGAATGCCAGGACCTGCCTGGATTTATCGTGTTGGATGGTGGACTGATTCCGCCCGGAGGGCTGGATAATTTTAACAGCGGTTTTCTTCCTGCGACTTACCAGGGGTCTATTTTCAATTCCAACGACCCGCCGCTGGCGAATATCAGGCGATCCGAGTCCAGCGATGTACTGCAACGAAATAAACTGGATTTGCTGGACAAACTGGATGCCGGAGTGCTGGAGCGTATCGGGCACGTGGATCAACTTGAAGCAGCAATTGCCAATTATGAATTGGCATACCGGATGCAAGCGGTCGTTCCGGAACTGACCGACCTGAGCGACGAGTCGTCTGCGACCGTCGAGATGTATGGCTTGCATACCAAGACCAAGGGAACGGCCACGTTTGGACGACAGTGTTTGCTCGCCCGCCGGTTGGTCGAGCGTGGTGTTCGATTCATTGAACTCACTTGTCCCAGTATTGGCCACGACCGTTGGGACCAGCATGCGAAACTTGTCCAGGGCCATGCCGATAATGCCCGCGCGGTGGACCAGCCGATTGCGGCCCTGCTTACCGATTTGAAGCGGCGAGGATTATTACAATCCACGCTGGTTGTTTGGAGCGGTGAGTTCGGGCGCACGCCGTTTGCCCAGGGTGACAACGGACGAGACCATAATCCTTTTGGTTTCACTGTCTGGATGGCCGGTGGCGGGGTGAAGGGGGGGACCGTTCACGGGGCGACCGACGAATACGGATACAAGGCAGTTGAAAATGTCCAGGGGATTCATGACCTGCACGCCACGATGTTGCACTTGTCGGGCATGGACCACGAACGACTCACATTTCGTTTCAGCGGCCGTGATATGAGGCTGACGAATGTTTCCGGCCAGATCATGCACGAGATACTGTCCTGATGGTTCGAGTCGTCAGCGCACCAAGCTGGTTTGTTCCGACGATTCTGACACGTCGCAACGAACTTGACCGCCCCTGGATTTTTGACGACTTCTTTCGTAACCTTTGGTCATGCAGGATCCTCCGCTGTCTCGGTGGCCGAGTAATTTAGGCCCGCGAATCTCGTTTACAGACGATGCCGTGGTTTTTTTCGGTAAAAGCGTGTGGTGACACCTTGCTGCGGGAAACAAAAAGTGTCGCGAGTATTTTTCATCTTTTATTCATCTTAAACTCATAGAACATCAGGCTGTTTGATACCACCGATGTGTGAAGTCGACGTTAATTTCTGAAAGGGCGATAGGTAGTAAGATGAGTTGGAATGCAGCAGAACTGGACCCACAGTATCCGTTTGACCTGTTCGCTGTGAGATTTGATTTGGACCAGGCGCATACGGCGTTGGTTGTCATTGATATGCAGGTCGACTACCTCAACATCGAAGAGAATACTCCGATCGGCGAAAAATATCCTGAGATGCGGAATTATTTCAACACAAGAATCGACCAGATCGTGATGCCGAACGCTGTGAAGTTAATCAGCAACTTCCGAGAAAGGAATCTGAAGATTGCGTACACCCGAAACGGATGCATGACGTCCCTGGGTGACGAAATGTCTTCTCGTCTTAGGGCTCTGAACAACCCTCCCAAGCTGTGGCGGGGGACCCCGCGTTACGAAATCGCAGAGGCGATTCGTCCCCGCCCGGAAGATCTGGTGATTGATAAACTGACCTCGGGTGGATTTACTTCATCCCAACTTGATCATGCGTTAAGAAATTATGGTGTTACGGATGTTGTGATCGTTGGAGTTTTCACCGACATGTGCGTCCTGGGTTCGGCAAGAGTTGCGGCCGAACTGGGTTACAACACCATGATCTGTGCAGATTGCTCGGCAACAATGACCCAAAGAGCCCATGATGAGGCTTTGCTGGTCCATGCGAGAAGGTTTGGCAGGGTGGCGACGGCAGATGATCTGCTTAAGGAGTTATAGATGACTGGGCAACTGACGAGTGCCGGTCCGGGATCCTCGAAGTGATCCCAGAATAACTCTTTGTTTGACTTCCTGCGGATGACCCTGTTCGTGGGTGACGTGCCTGCGCATTACTTTCAAAATGACCGAAGTGGCGTTAGAATTACCGGATGTCGCATCGGTTTCCGCAGGGGCGTAGCAGGTCCCGGGTTGCCAGTTGTGTCGACAAAGTGATCATCATCTATTGTCCGTGGCACGGGGTGGCAGATTCATTGAGCTGAGGAGAAAATGTCATCATGAAACAGGCCAGTCACACGCCTGCTTTTCGAAGCTTACTAACATTTTGTGTCTGCACGGGGGTTCTGGTCGTGGTGGTTGCCCGTGGTAAAGCGGTAGAACCACTTGTCGGAAAAACAGAAGTCGACAGGCAACGCAATGCTGCTTTGCTCAGCGAATACGATTACCGTCAATACCCGGTAGCAATCACGGGCTACAATGGACAAGATCTGCAACGGGTCGGGTTTTTCCGATGGCAGCCCGCGATACGAACCCGCGTTGGTTCCCGTGGTAGTTACAAAGCGGGGATGACGCAGCTTCCCGGTGGCAAACTGGTACTCGCTGCCTGTCGCGACAACTATGAGGAGGATTCTGTCAAGCGCGCTTTTCTGATCGACGTTTACGAGTCATCGGATGAGGGGCTTACGTGGCAGAAAATCGGCAGAAGCCCCTTGTTTGGAAAAGAGCCCAGTCTGGCGAACTTACCTGACGGAACGCTGGTGCTTTCGGTGCAGGAATTCGGCCCTGGAGCGACGCGAGAAACACTCCCGATCTCTCGGTCTACAGACGGTGGTCGAACTTGGGAAACATTCAATCTTGAGGGTGGTTCCTACCCACGCAATCTGATTGTCGAACCAGATGGGACCTTGTTGATGGTTCGAGGTGGCGATAGCGGGGCAGTAAGGGAGAGGGTGTATGCCCACCTTGAACTGGGTCGTTCGCAAGACGGAGGGAAAACGTGGCAGTTTTCAGAAGGGGTCATTGATTGGAACCCCCAGCATTTCGGTGAAGTCGGTTCCATCCGACTGAGGGACGGCCGACTTCTTGCGGTCTTGCGTACGCGGCTTCCGGGGGCTCCGGTTCAAGACTCACATGGCTTTGGCGTCATGATGATTACACAGTCCACGGATGATGGCAGGCACTGGTCGAAACCTGAGATCATGACCAGCGCCGCCGAAGTACATCTCTACTTGACAGAACTTACCGATGGTAGAATCCTGGCCACCTACTCAAGCTACCATCTTCCGTTTGGTGTGTTTGCAATCGTTAGCAGCGACGGTGGTAGGACTTGGGACCGCGAAAATCCAATTCAGTTGGCGTTGTCGGCCAGGAACCATGTAGGCTGGCCCGTGACTTTACAACTCGCAGGAGGAGATTTAATTACAGCCTACGCCCTGACCGCGTACGTGCAACAACCTCCCGATTTAACGGTCACGGAAGTGGTGCGTTGGCGGTTACCTTAAGAGAGGCTGAGGGGACGGTGGACTGCGAAATGGTGGTTGGCCGCGCTTTCCAGGGAGTACTTCGACGACCTGCCGGACCGCCGACCAGCGATGAGATGGCTGGCTGACATAGGGTCGACCTTCTAGCCGGAAGGGAAGTTGTGCGATCAGGGGCCCTACCTGATTGGCTGGAAAACGGGTTTCCGCAGGCTATCGACGCCGTTGCTGAGCCATGGACCGGAGTGAAAGGTGAATAAGTTCTCGAAACGGGCTAATGACATTACGTTTCCAACTGGTCACAATGGGATGAGAAATTTGAAACCAGTGTGGAGGAGTCGGCTAAGCATGAATGTACAACAAGGAATCCGTTTGGCTGTTATGGCTTTGCTGTTGACCCGCGCAGGTTGGGCGAGTGGCGATGAAGGCACTTTCGAGTCTCTTTTCAACGGACAGGATTTAACAGGCTGGCAGGGAGATCCAGAAATTTGGACGGTTCAGGATGGTGTGATCACGGCTCGTACGACGGCTGATAATCCGCTCACGTCGAATACATTCCTCGTTTGGCAAGGTGGGTCTGTCGGAGATTTTGAATTGGAATTGGATTACCGGATCGTCGGTGGCAACAGTGGCATCCAGTATCGCAGCCGATTGATCGACTCGGAAAAATGGATTGTTGGAGGTTACCAGGCCGACATCGAATCCGGAGACACTTACTCGGGAATCCTTTACGAAGAGCGCGGACGTGGCATCCTGGCCCGGCGCGGCCAACTCGTGGAATTTGATCCACAGGGTAAAAAATGCGCCGTCACGTTTGCCAGCAGCGCTGACCTGCAGGCCAAAATTTCCAAAGAGGATTGGAATCACTTCAAGATTCAGGCTCACGGTGACACGCTTCGGCACTACATCAATGGGAACCTGACATGCAGGACTCGTGATGCCGAAACTGAGCACCGTGTGGGATCTGGGATTTTAGCGTTGCAGGCTCATGTCGGACCTCCGATGACCGTGCAGTTCCGGGATATCCAGCTAAAACGCTTGCCCAGTTCAGAGCCAGCGGAAACGGGTGTCGAAATCAAAGAGAAGACTCCCGTCTCCACGCCGGTGGACGCGATCACCGTTCTGCCCGGTTTTCAAGTCGAGATGGTCCATTCGGTTCCAGCGGAGACGCAAGGGTCGTGGGTTTCGATGACACCGGGTCCGGGTGGTAGCCTGATTACTGCGGATCAATATGGGGATCTCTACCGCGTTCTGCCGTCTGCCGCAGGTGCCGATCCGGATAGCACGATTGTACAGCGACTGAATGTGCCCATCGGGAGGGCGCATGGAATGCTGTGGAATGAGGACAGCCTGTATGTCATGGCCAGCGGAGAACTCCAGCAGGAGGGAATGAGTTTGTCCGGGTTGTTCCGGATCCGTGATACCGATGGCGACGGCCATTTGGACACAGGACGTTTATTGAAGAAAATCAACGGTGGCGGCGAGCATGGTCCGCATGCCGTTGTGTTGGGACCGGGTGGAAACGACATCTACGTCGTTGCCGGAAACCATACGAGACCTATTGAATTTGACGCGTCCCTGGTGCCTCGGGTCTGGGACGAAGACCAGTTGTTGCCACGAATGTGGGACGCCAGTGGTCATGCCGTGGGAATCATGGCACCGGGAGGATGGATTTGTCGGACAGATCTTGAGGGCAAGTCCTGGGAACTTGTTAGCATCGGGTACCGTAATCCCTACGACATCGCTTTTGACAAGCACGGCGAGTTGTTTACTTATGACTCTGATATGGAATGGGATATTGGTGCCCCGTGGTATCGTCCCACGCGCTTATGTCATGTGACAGGAGGCAGCGAGTTCGGGTGGCGAAGTGGTACGGGAAAATGGCCCAGCGGTTATACGGATTCGCTCCCTGCGGTTGTCGACATCGGGCCGGGTTGTCCGACAGGGATCACCTTTGGCTACGGCGCTCGTTTTCCAGTCAAGTACCAGAACGCTTTGTTTTTGTGTGATTGGAGCTTTGGTAAGCTTTACGCGGTTCATCTGTCGCCCGCCGGAGCCAGTTATACCGGGGAGGTTGAAGATTTTATCACCGGTGTTCCGTTACCGCTGACGGATGTTCTGATTCATCCGGACGATGGGACGATGTATTTCACGATCGGAGGTCGCGAGACGCAGTCGGGATTGTATCGGGTTCGGTATGAGGGAAAGGAATCGGTTGTCAATCACTCCGGAAATGCCGGATCTGTTTCCAAAAAAGAGCAGGCACGACAAAAGATAGTAGAACTCAGGCGGCGTCTCGAGCAGGGAACAGGTTCGCAAGTGCCTGTCAGCCTTGATGAAGCCTGGTCGTACCTTGGTCACACGGACCGTCATTTACGGTATGCGGCCCGACTCGCAGTCGAGTCAAATCCGATTTCCGCCTGGCAGGCCCGCGCGTTGTCCGAATCGAATCCAGTGGTTGCAGTGGAAGCGGGCATCGCACTGGCTCGCCACGGTGACCGTGAAGATCCGCAACTTACGCGTGATCTTTACAGCAATTTGGCGACGATCGAATGGAGCGAATTATCCAAGATCGGGCGGATCGGACTGCTGCGTGCTTACGGTTTAGCGTCGATCCGTCTGGCTGCTGTGGATGACGCGACGCGACTCGCCGTTGCCCAACGGTTCGAGGTCCGGTTTCCCGACTCGGAGACTGAATTGAATCAGGA
>PBTE01000063.1 GCA_002726515.1 Planctomycetaceae bacterium
AGCCAGATCCGTTGAGAATTTGCAGGTGGGTCCACAAGCTCCGGTCAGGCTGGGGACTGCCTGAAATGCAACGGGAGTCAAACACTCATGGCACCATTTTTTAGCGATTTAAAGCCCGGTATGGTAAAGTCGGTCTCTTCTGAAGACATCCTGCCCAAAAACGCATCAGCTGTCACTGCATAGCTCCGCACTGAAGTGCTATTTTCATCGTTCCAGCCAGCTCGCAGTTGCTTGCATCAGACAGGCCGATCATCTAACGGTCGGCTGCATTAAATCTCTTGAAGACGGCAAGACTTTGCGACGCCGATTCGTGTACAATAGCGTTGTGCTGGGGTAGATGAATCTCCTTATTGCGAGTTTTAAGGTTTCTCATGGTCCCGCAGACTTCACTTCTGATCTGGCCGATTGTCTTAAGCCTTTGCTTCTCGTTGGACGTTCGAACAGGTTTTGCCCGCGAACTACCGACCAAGGGGCTTCTGTTGTGGCTCAACGCCAGTGATCTCGATGGCGATGACAGTCCTGATAACCATCTTTCCAGCGGTTCACCGGTGACACGTTGGTTCGATAAGAGTGGCAACGGAAACCATGTCGAACAGTCCCGGCCGGATCACCAGCCAACCTTGGAAAAAGGTCAACTTGGCGGTCAGCCGGTGGTCCGATTCCACGGTGATGATCTGCTCGTACGTGCCCGATTCGACTCGTTCGCTTTCCGCGATCAACCGCTGCACGTGATTGTCGTTATGAAGGCTCGCGAAACCTCGTCACACCCGTCTCCCCGACTCATCGAATTTCAACCCGTCGACGGCGATCTTTCCCAACCAAAAACTGTCAAACAGCATGGATTCTGGATCGGCCCTCAAGGCGACGGACGCATGCACCTTGGTACCCACTATGGCGACGAGGGATCAGCTTCATCCGTTGCCTGGGACGCCACGCCGCATGTCGTGGAAGTTGTCTACGGGGGAGCCCAGCATTGGGTGCACTACCTCGATGGCCAGCGAGACGGGGCAGGACTGTTTGGGGACCGCGACTTTCATGGGTTCACC
This sequence comes from Planctomycetaceae bacterium, assembly GCA_002726515.1. Classification (GTDB taxonomy): domain Bacteria; phylum Planctomycetota; class Planctomycetia; order Pirellulales; family Pirellulaceae. Next base: position 1,047 of record PBTE01000063.1, read on the forward strand.
AAGGATGTCCGCCTGGCAATCGGACAGCAGTATGGTTCGGCGGACTCCAAGTCGTACTTTGAAGGCGATTTGGCCGAAGTGTTCGTCTACGACCGCATGTTATCACCGGAAGAACAAAACACGTTAAAGAGCTATTTCAATCATGCCTACCCACTCGACCTGGCGATTGAAGCGGTGCCGCACTTCGAACGCGATGTCCTCCCGATTCTGGTGCAGCATTGCCACGCTTGCCACAGTGGCGACAGGTTGGAATCCGGGGTCGACTTGCGGACCCTGTCTGCGATGCTGCTAGGTGGAACTGGTGGCCCCGTCATCGCTCCGGGCCATCCTGAATTCAGTGAATTACTTGATCAACTCAACGAAGGAAAAATGCCACCCGCAGGCCATGCGCCGGTCAGTCCTGACAGAATTGAGATTGTAAAAAACTGGATCGCCGCGGGGACTCCTGCTGATGAAAAAGTACCGGCAACCACCGGGCATGATCTAGTCAGCGAGGAAGATCGACAATTCTGGGCCTACCAGCCTTTGGCTCCCGGCGCTGTTCCTCAGATCCGGTCCGAGCAAACCTCCAGCCCTGTCGACGCCTTCCTGCTCGAAAAATTAAATTCCCTGGGTTTGTCCTTCGCTGAAACTGCCGATCGAATCACATTGATTCAGCGAGCGTCTTTTGACCTGACGGGCCTGCCACCCACTCCGGACGAAGTGGCCGCTTTCCTGGCAGACAAGGACCCCAACGCGTTTGAACGGCTCGTCGATCGCCTGCTATCCTCCGTTCACTTCGGCGAGCGGTGGGGACGAAGTTGGCTCGACTGGTCAGGTTACGTCGACGTGCACGGAAAAGACAATGATTTTGTAATCATCAAACCACTGGAAAGTCGTTGGCGATATCGTGACTACGTTATCGGCTCGTTCAACCAAGATAAACCTTTCCATCGTTTTGTACTGGAACAGTTGGCCGGCGACGAACTGGTCGATTGGCGCAACGCGAAACACTTCACACCCGAAATCGTCGAACTTCTGACAGCCACTGGTTTCCTGCTGTGCGGCGCTGATGACACGTCTCAAAATGAACTGAACACGCCGGATATCCGGCACCACGTGTTGCAGAGCACTTCCCAGATCGTAGCCAACAACCTGTTTGCTTTGACATTACTGTGCGCGAAGTGCCATGACCACAAATACGACGCCATTCCCCAAGTTGATTACTACCGCTGGCAGGCAACTTTTGCTCCCGTCTTTAATCCCCAACGCTGGGTAACAACCAAAGAACATGCCATCCCGGATGTATCCGGAACTGAACGGCAAGCCATCGACAAACAAAATGCTGAGATCGACCAACGCATTGCCGAGTTCGAGCAACAGTGTGAAGAACTTCGTGCCCCGCATCGACAGCGTTTGCTGGAAGTACAGTTGGCAACGATTCCAGAAGCGATTCGTGCCGACGTAAAAGCCGCCGTCGAGGCGCTCGCAGAAAATCGCAGCAAGATTCAAAAATACCTGGTGGAGAAATTCCAATACCTAATCGTAGTCGCACCTGAGGCACTCGACGAAGCGCTCCCTGCCGGAGATCGAAAACAGATCTCCGCCACCGAAGACGTCATCGCTCAACTGAACTCACAAAAGCAGAGTTACGGGACCATCCAGGTCGCCGTGGAACAAAGCCCCCCGTCCCCGACGTACGTACTGCGACGTGGAGAGACAACGAAGCCCGGCATCGAAGTACAACCGGGACTCCCGGCGATTTTGTCCGGCGAACCGCAGGCAGCGACTGACAGTCCCCAGGGAACAACGAGCGGTCGTCGCCTGACCATGGCTCAACAGATTACGAAACCAGGGTCAACCTCCACCGCGTTGTTGACCCGCGTCTACGTCAATCGACTCTGGCAGGAACTGTTCGGCACCGGCATCGTCGCCACCAGTGACAATTTTGGTGTTTCGGGAGCCCGGCCTAGTCATCCCGAGTTGCTGGACTGGCTTGCTGACGAGTTTATACGTGGAGGTTGGAAAACGAAGCCGTTGATCAAATTGATCATGATGTCCAATGCGTATCAGCAGAGATCCGGCCGAGAAAACGTTTCCCTTGCTGAAAAAGCCAATCCAGCCAACACCCTGTTATGGCAGACTCGACTGCGTCGCATTACCTCCGAAATGGTTCGAGATCGAGTCCTCTCCACTAGCGGACAGCTTGATCGCCGCGTCGGGGGATCTCCGGTGCCTTTGATGGCCCGTCCTGATGGCAAGATTGTTGTCGACATGACGGCACTGCCCACACCGTCGTCACATCTGCGACGCAGTATGTACATTCTCAATCGAAGAAATTACCACCTCTCGATGCTCGCAACATTCGATCAACCCATGTTGGTCACCAACTGCACGGTCCGTAAATCAGCGGCGGTTGTCACCCAGGCACTGACCATGTTGAACGACGAGTTCGTAATCACACAGTCCGGCATCTTCGCCAGTCGGGTGACGCGTGAAACTACTGACCCGACTCCTGCCGATCACGTGCGTAAAGCCTATCAAATCGCCTTCAATCGAACTCCTTCCAGTACGGAACTCGACTGGTGCGTTGCTTTGCACCAGCGCCATGCCGAGCGTTACAGGCAGTCGGCCATCACTACCGCCCAGGCTGACCACAAAGCGCTGGCACATGTATGTCACATGCTATTTAACACGAACGAGTTCCTCTACCTTCCCTAACGAAAGCTAGTCATGCAGCCAATATCTCAAATTTCACGTCGTCAGATATTGCAAATGAGCGGACTGGGAATCGGCACATTGGCCCTACCATTCCTGCAAGACACAACGCGGGCTGATGAGAGCACGGATTACAATGACTTGCGGGCGCGTCCGTCGCATTTTCCGGCCAAAGCCAAATCCGTGATCATGTTGCTGCAGAATGGTGGTCCCGGCCAGATGGATTTGTTCGATGAAAAGCCGGAGCTGAACAAACATGAAGGGAAAATTCACTCGGAAAAAGTGGAAATGTTTCAACCCGGCAGTGAATTCAACACGCTGCTAGGATCGCCTTTCAAATTCAAAGACTACGGCAGATGCGGCATGCGAATGGCAGAGGTCCTGCCGCACATTGGCGGCGTGGCGGACGACCTGTGCCTTGTCCGGTCGATGTACAACTATCACAACAATCATACGGAATCTCTGGTGGCGTTTAACACGGGCAGAATCTTTCCCGGCCGCCCGTCTCTGGGGTCGTGGATCACCTACGCTCTTGGAAGTGAGAACCACAACCTTCCCGTGTACATTGTTTTGCGCGATCCGGCCGGTTACAACACGAGTGCCACTCTGTTGTGGCAAAACAGCTGGCTCCCCGCAATGTATCGCGGCACCGAAATCAGTACCTCAGGAACTCCTATTCTGAATCTCAATTCCGCCACACCGTTACCGCCCGAGATTCAAGCTGACAACCTGGACCTCCTGGAAAAATTGAACCGGGAGCATCAACACACCTTTCCGAAAGATTCCAGACTCGAAGCACGTATTCAAAACTACGAACTGGCCGCGCGCATGCAACTTGCCGCAGGCCAGATACTCAACATCAAAAACGAAACGCAGGCGACTCGCGACGCCTATGGCCTGGAGAAACCCGCAACCAGGGGCTATGGACTGCGTTGCCTGATGGCTCGACGCATGGTGGAAGCAGGTGTGCGTTTTGTCCAGGTTTTCCCGGACGTAATCAACGGCGGCACCCAGGTCTGGGATTCGCACGGAAACGTAAAGACACAAAACGAAACCTGCTTTGCTTTCGCCGACCAACCGACTGCGGCGCTTATCTCCGATCTGAAACAGCGAGGACTACTTGATGACACCATTGTCATCTGGAGTGGTGAGTTCGGGCGACTGCCGGTATCCCAAAACGGGTCAGGGCGTGACCACAACCGTAACGCCTTCAGCTTGCTACTGGCTGGCGGTGGATTCAAAGCGGGTCACGTACACGGCATCACTGACGAAGTTGGTTATCGAGCAGTGGAAGGCCGGGTCAGCGTCAACGACCTGCATGCGACGCTGTTGCATCAGCTTGGACTCGACCATGACAAACTGGCCTTTGTCCATCACGGCCGCCCCGAATCGCTGACCGATTCAGTCGTCACCAATGCGAGTGTCGTGAACGACATCGTGGCCTGAAGTTGAACGTCCAGTCCCGGCGCGTGGGAGTCGCGAATGCGAGTAGTCATCGGTGGAATCAGCCATGAGACCAGCACTTTTACCACCGTGCCGACAACACGAGAAAGTTTCGTGGAACGCAGCGGATTTCTGCGGGGCCAGGAAATGCTGGAAAAATTCCGTGGTGTGAACACTCCCATAGGAGGTTTTATCGCGAGCGCCCGGGAGCACCTTTTTGAACTGGTCCCCGCCATTTTTGCAGAAGCCTGGCCGAGCGCTCCGACACCCCGTGCGATCTTTGACGAGATGCTCAACAAGTTGCTCACGGAAATTGCCGGCGCCGGTGCAATCGATGGGGTCCTGCTGGAGTTGCACGGCGCCATGGTGGCCGAGGGCATTGACGACGCGGAAGGACATATCCTCTCGGCCGTACGAAATGTCGTGGGCTCGGACACACCGATCGTTGCGCAGCTGGACATTCATTCCAACGTGTCACGGCAGATGGTCGAGGTGGCCGACGTACTCATCGGCCGGGAAACCTACCCGGAAGTCGATATGGCGGCCCGCGGGAAGGAGTGTGCCGACGTGCTGGTGAGAATCCAGCGGGAGGGGATCCGGCCGACGATGGCCCTGCACCAGATCCCCCTGGTCTGGGGAATGAATCAGATCACGGCGCACCGGCCCATGAGCGAAGCAATCGACGAATTGCACCGGATCGAGGCATTACCGGGTGTCATCTGCGCCTCGATCGCCACCTGTTTTCCCCTCGCCGACGTACCGGACATGGGAGCCTCGGTGTACGTGGTGACAAACAACGACCCGAAATTGGCTCAGGCCTGTGCCGACGAGTTGGGCGAGTGGATCTTTGCCCGCCGGGCAGACTGGCACAAACCCATGCCCTCCACCCGTGAGGCGTTACAGGAGTCACGGGCCGCCGGACACTTTCCGGTGATCTTTGCCGACCGTTGCGATAACACCGGAGGTGGCTCCCCCGGGGACAGCACCGGCATGCTCCAGACCTTCCTCGATGAAGGATTGGACCGGGCCTGCATTCTCTATATCGTGGACCCCGAAGCGATCGCCCAATGCCGGCAGGCCGGGGTGGGTGCCACCTTGGAGCTGGAAGTGGGCGCCAAGGCGTCGCCACTGCAAGGAAAACCTTGTCGAATGCGGGCCGAGGTCGTTTCACTGGGGGACGGCCGCTTTCGTTACGATGGCCCCATGTACGAGGGAGCCGAAGGGCACATGGGACTCTCCGCTCACATCCGGCAGGACGGCATTCACGTCCTCCTGGTGAGCGAGCGCGAGCAACCTTTCGACACGGCCTTTGCCAGAACCCTGGGTCTGGACCCCCGTCAGATGCAGTACATCGGCTTAAAGTCGGCCGGTCACTTTCGCGCGGGGTTCGAAGCATGGGCTGGAGCCATCCACGAAGTGACCGAACCGAGTGTCCACAATCCGGCCGATGCCAAACTGGCGTTCAAACGCCTGGGACGGAAGCTGTATCCTTTCGATGACCTGTAAGGCTCGGGCGAACACCCGGTTCCGCGTCATCTATCTTGACAAATTTTTCAAAGTCCCCAACTGCCGGCTACCTGTCGAGAAAGCCCGGCAAGTTCCTCCGGCGTTTCTCCCTGCCGCCCATTGGCCACCTCGAAGGTCCAAAATCCCCCGTAGCTCACATCTTCCAGTGCTTGACGAATGTCAGCCCAGTTTAGTCCACCATGCGTCGGTGGCCAGTGATCGTCATTGGGATGTTCCCCGTCAACGTCTTGCAAATGGGTGCCTCGAAGCCGTGCGCCTGCCGCACGGATCTCGGCAGCCGGATCTCTACCGATGGTCCACGCGTGACCTGTGTCAATGACCAGTCCCACCTGCTGCTCAGGATACTCATCGACGAGGGGCCGTAGTTCCTCAAGTGTCAACAGAGGATAATGGCAATGGTAAGGCAGATTCTCCAAAAGCATGCAAACACCTGCCTGGCGCGCCACGGGAACCAGGTCGTCCAGTGAACGGCGCACCGCGCTTCTCATGCGATCGGGAAGTGATGTGTCATCCGCAGTGGGCACAAACATGGGATTCGGAATAGGGTGGATGACGATGCCACTGGCTTCGATGGCACCGGCAAAACGAACGTAACGGGCCAGGACCTCGACGATCTCCTGACGCCACTCCTCCTCCGGCGCCCCGAGCACATTGCGCGTCAGCGGGGCATGGACGGTACGGCACAGCAGTTCCCTGGAGTCCAGGCGCTCGCGGAACTCGATCAGCGCCTGACCCTCCGGCGGCCGATCCAGATGTGGTGCCTGACCCAGGATCTCCGTCCCCGTAAACCCTGCAGCCGCCACGG
>PBTE01000064.1 GCA_002726515.1 Planctomycetaceae bacterium
AACGAACCCAAATCTCTTGAGACAATTTGGATCCAATTTTTCCTCCACCCGGCAAGCCGGCAGGAGCCCGTCATTGCGGGACTGCTCTTCTCAAAACACATGCACTTACAAGATTGAAATCGTCACTGGGGCGCTAGTCGCCGAATCGTATAGGTCCGGGGGGAACGACAGGCAGGGGTGCGACCATAGAGTTACAAAGATCTGGCCACACCGTGGGCTCTCCGTAGAAGTGACGGGCCGGCGTCAAATGGATAAGAGATGCGCCTGGGAGGCCATGTCGAGCCAAGTCGAAGCGGACGTCGAAGAATTGGCCCGCAAGATAACGATGGAACTTGACGCGCCTTAGCTCCTCCGAGTTCCGAGCAATCATCATCTCTTTGAGTGGTGTGGTGGTGAGCTTTCGGGCTGGAACCCAATAAAAAATGCCTATGATGGCTGTGGCATTCCAAGGGAGGATTCAAACCTCCGATAATCTGCTTCAAAGGCAGCGGCAGATGGCAAAAAGACTTCACCACACGACAAGGAGAGGAGGCAGATCAAACAACCGTGCCGCCTCGTCGTCGAAAACTCTGGAGTATCGTGGCTCACAATGAAGTTCTTTTGGTGCCCCGATCCAATGACTTTCGTGGCTACAGAGCATAGAACTCCACGTTGTAGAGCAGGCAATGAACAGCGCAACCAATGCCGTGCCGTTTGGCATGCTGCTCACAGCGGCCGGTCAAACAGACCGAGGGGAGACTCCTGACATTAGTCATCCTGAAATGGAGGATATAAATGGCTCTATCTAACAACGTCTCGGACAAACAGAGTCAAAAGGAAGCTAAGGAGACCCTCAAGCGAGAGGAAAACCGGCGCAAGGAGCGAGAAAAAGCCCTCAAGCAGTTCAACTGGGCCTTCAAGACCATCGGCATGGCACCCGAAGCACTTATTGCGGTGATGCATTCAGGAAATCAAGGCCACCACTTGATCCTGACCGACAGCGAACTCATACGGGTCAAGAAGGGAATGCTTGGTGGCAAGGTAGAAAGCCGCATCCCCCGCTCCAGCGTCGTCTCTTTTAGCCGAGATTCCGGCTGGACCAGCAACAATATAGTATTCCAAACCACCGGGCCCGTTCTGGGAAAGGACAACAGATTCCCGGACGGTGACAGGGCCGATCTACCAAACATGCTTGAGTTCCTCGACCAGCTGAGCCACGGCGCGTTGACAGCCAACACTCCCGAAGAGATCGGAAACAATATTTTCAGATGGTTGGATCATCTACAGGCCACAGTTCCCCAGGAAGCGGTACAGCCTCCATCTCAGAAGACAGCTGCTCCCCAAGTCCTACCACAGTCCGAGGCTAACCAACGACCCGCGGAGTCCCGCCCTATCGTCGTAGCACCCGAAGACTATCTCAGGCCCTTCAACGTTTACGTAGAGGGCGTCGACAGTTCTTTGAAGCCCGACGGCGAATTCGGCGGAATTGAATTTGGCGCCATGACGGGGGCACAGGCAGCAGCGCGATTGTCTGGCCTCGAAAACCCCCAGAACTGGCATGATGAAGATCTCTGTCGAGTGCATCCTAGATTCGAGCGTGACGGCAAAGAGATCTGGGTGACTCTGGCACAGACGGATCAGTGGGAAATAGATTTTCCAGTGGTAGGCATCGCTGAGAAGTTCTCCACATCGGAAATGGCCGAGATATTGGAAAAGGCCATGGTGGCCCTGGAGCTTTACGGTCTCCAGTCGTAGCATTCAGGAGCCGGTGAGGCTTCCGGGAGAAGCTCTTTGGACAGCGGCGATGTGGCCACGGGTCTGGGTTTGGGACTAGCGGCCGCCGACAACAATGACGACATTGGTAGCGACGACACTTAGCGCCAGGATGTTCTTATGAGTCTGCAAAGCGCCTTTGGGCAAGATTGCCGCCTGATTATGCTGCGTAGGCCCGGAGGTATTCGTAGATTGCTGATTCTTGTGTCGGTGGTGGTGGCGATGGGCATGATCGCAGCCTGCGGCAAAGATATTGAATCCCCGAACACCGCCTCTCCTGACACCGCCAACCAAGATCAGGCCGGCCAGGCAACGGCGCATCTTCAGGCCGGGATGGAACTAAGAGAGGGAGAGCGGCACGAGGACGCGATCGCCGAGTTCGGCGAGGTCATCCGCTTTGATCCCAACGAGTCTGCGGGCTATTACGGACGGGTGGGGTCTTATATAGCCTTGGAGCAACCGCAGCCCGCTATCAAGGACCTGGACGAGGCGATCCCTCGGTGGCCGATCACTACTGGTTAAGGGGCATCGCCTACGACCTGCTCGATGATTCCCACCGCGCCATCGATGACTTCACCAGAGCCATCGCCGAAGACCCGTCCTTCACCGTGGCGCTGAACAATCGAGGCGCAGCCTACGTCGATATTGGTGAATATGACCTGGCCATACAGGACCTGGACAAGGCGATACTGCTGGACGCCTCCAACGTGCAATTGTTGGTCAACCGGGCCATCGCCAACGCCGCGCTGGGACGGACCGAGGCCTCCAGCGGCGATGTTGACCGGGCGGTGGCGCTGGGCACGGAACGGGAATTGATCGAGCTGTTGATTCTGGCCTACATGGTTTCCATTGAAGAGGCGGACTCAACCGAGGAGCTAGCCACCGAGGTCAGCGCCGAAACCATCGTGAATCTCGCCAACGATATCCAACCAGCCTTGGTGGAGTCGATCCGGAACATGCCGGCCACGGTCGAGGAAGCCATGGCATCCCTTGAAGCCTTCACTGAATCGTTGGATGGATTGACCGGCCAAGCCGCCAACCCCTGGGTCATGATGCGGGCCACCAACCTGGCTCTAGTACGAGCCGCCGCTGCAGACGACACCTTCCTTGAGAGGTTGATGGCCCAAGACCAACTGCTGGACGGTGTCTTGCTCGAAGGTGCTGCCCCCCCGTCAGGACGAGTAGAATACCGGTCCGCTGGTATTCTCGCGGCGCCTGGGTCCAGCGGCGCGTCTGCCCCCGGCCAGGAATCAAGCGGCTACCGAATCTTTTTCGTTAACGGTGTCATGAATACCGCCGCCGAAGCTAGGGTTGCCCAGAAGGCGTTGGAAAAAGAAATTGGATATACCGTGGACCTTGTCTACAACAGAAGTGCCTGGCAGACGTATGATGATTATAAATTGGAAACCTGCCGTCGTGCGCTGGAGCTCGACAATCCGCCGCCCGGCGTGACTTGGGCCGAATATCTGAAGAACAGCGTTTTGAGCGCGGCCTGCTTGGGCATCGATGTGCCGTTGGCCGTTGTATACGCCTACCAATTTAGAGACGAAGTCAGAAGAGGGGCCGAACAGCTCATCCAGCAATGGTTCGAGGGGACAGACGTTGCCAAATCCGCGGTCAATGACCTGCTGGTCCCCGAGGTGATAGACCAGGTCGCTTTTGGCAAAGGTGTGTTGCTCATCGGCCATAGTCAGGGCACCATGTTCGTAAACAACGCCGCCGACCAGGTCGACCGCTGGTGGATCGAGAGGGTGCAACAGAAGCAAAGGTGCGGTCCCCCGCCCGTCGCGGTCCTCTACATCTCCCCGGCTCTCCCCGTGGAAAATGGCGACAACCAAAGGTACGTGCTTCTGGATGGGGATATCATCTATCATGCTAGCGGCTCAGGTCCTACAGTTTCACCCATCCCGGAGCAGGGTAATAGTTCTCTTGTTCTCCACTATCTCAAAACCTACCTGATGCCCAAAACCACCAGCCTGACTCAGATCCGAGCCAACGAAAAACTCCTCAGAGCGTCGGTGCTGGACCGGGCCGAACACGGCGAAACCGCACGTCAGGTACGCGTAAACGACCCGCGCAAGGTCCTGAAAGCGGAGGAAGGAGAGAGCGCCAATTATATGGTGACGTTGGGGTGTGAGCCCCGCGACGACGTAACCATCCGAATTGAGGCAGACAAAGGAGTCACGGTGGACCCGGCAGAGTTGGTGTTCGACCCCTCCGGCTGGGACCAGCCTCAGGAAGTGTCCCTCTCCGCCGATGTGGGTGTGCTGAACCCCGACGATCCTTTCGACGAGTACGAGGCTACTATCAGGCATACCTCGTCCAGCCGGGACCCCTCCTTCAACGGTCTGGATATCGATTCTGAGCTGTTGCTAGTGTTTCAGCGCGATGATCTTCTGTGCCTGCCTGGACGTGAAGTGAAGATAACCCCGACCAGCGGCGAAACGGTGTTGGACCGGAAGCGTGGCTCGGATGAATACCAGGTGGTGCTTACCTGCCGGCCGGGAAGGGAGCATCTGGTTACCGTGTCGCCGGAATATGAGAGTAAGGAAATCAGTATCCTACCGGGGGCGCTTGTCTTCGACGACGCGGATTGGGAAGAACCAAAGTCTTTTGTAATCTCAAGGAAGTCCTCGGAGGATGAGCAACCAACCCGCGCTACCGAGATAACCCACACGGTGGGCAGCAGCGACCCCAATTTTCAGGGAGCGCAAGTTGCTTCTATCATGGTGACCCTTGCCGGCCCGCAGGAAGCGGCAGCACAGGCCAAGGCACCGGTCACGGTATTTGAGCCTTTAAATGTCTCCTGCGACGGGAGAGTCGGCTCTTATTATTGTCAGGGCATGAAGCAATTGGGGGAGGACAGATACTTTGCCGCGCGAAAAAGCTTCGAGGTTGTCATTCGTGAGGGTTCCGGTCAGCCTGCCGACCATATAGCGATGGCTATTACGCAGACGCTGTTGGGCGAATTCGATGAGGCGGACGGTAACATTGACTCGGCTGTTGCAGCCGGCATGGGCCGCGCCCAAGTTGAGGGTCGCGTAGACGAAGGTTGGTTCGAGAGAATGGACGAAAGGACTACGGTGTTTGAAGTCAAGTTTGGCTCGGACAACAGGGGCCATAAGACGCCGCGGCCTGGAACGGTCATTATTTCGCCTCTCGTCGGCGAAGCGATTTTGATTATCGAGAGGACTCGGACCGACACACGGGATTTTAGCGATGGCCGTACTTGCACCGTTTCCTATGAGTTCGAGCCCGATTTGGGCATTTTTACAATTCCGTACGAATTCGAAATACCGGTCACCCGTATTTTCCGTGAAGTGTGCCGCCGCTCCGATGGTTCCGAAACCGACACCGGCACGAATTCGGACTCCGTGGTTATGAAATGCAGAGTAAAAGGTTCAAGCGCGTTCGGGAAAATGGGAGGCGCAGACTTTAGTCCAGCTAACTGAGTTGCATCGCTGTGCCTGAGAGCGGAATAACGTCACCTTAACAATAGTAAGGTCTTCCCGTTGGTAAACGCCAGAAACTGAGCCATACGGCCTATGATGAATCTGGTCCCGTTTCGGCAGGAGGGATAGTAGCATTACGGCAACTTTATATAGACTGATACTTGGCATTATTTTGATCGAGCACAGTCCGCCCGACATATCGCCCCTCCCGCCCGATCTCATCGCCACCTTCACCGTTAGGCCGTGTTTCTGGGACCGCTCCACTCGCCCCCGTCTCCAGCAAGAACAACAGCGTCAAGCAGATTGATTGAGCCTATCTAGCCAAGGATTGACACCAAGCACCGAGATACCAGACCCTAAAGTTGCTGTCGGTGGCGATTGCTCAACCCAGGACGAACGGATCTTTTTCCCGTTCGTGGTGAGCCCTTCGGCAAGCTCATGACAGGCTTGCCGAGCCACTTTGTTGAGTGTCAGAGCAATCTGTTAGACCCAGCGGCGGCGAACGGCGGCAACCGCTGCGATGAACAGGACGGGGGCTAGGACCGCCATCCAGTCCCAATGAACGTATCTCCCGAACAAGGGATTGATTACTGCGCTCAGGAACACACCCACACCTACCAGTACGGCCGCCACGGGGATGGAGACGATCCAACTCCGGTTTTCTTTCCCGCTTCCGGAAGCCGGCTTGGGATCGCCTGCGATTAGCTTGCCAAGGTTTTTCATAACGCCTCTAAGACTGCGGCAGCACGACTTGCAGCGCGGATTCCAATTCTTCCAGCGTGGCGAATCCCTCGAAACGCTGGCTGACCCGGCCCTCACCGCTCAGGACGAAGGTCCACGACTCATTGAACCAGTCGGGAAGGTCGCTGATTCCCCAATCCTGAATAGGCTGAGACAGGGTAGCCTTGCCAAGGTCTCCCTGAATCTCGTCCGGATTGTCGTATATCTCCACGTGGATAAAGTTGGCTTCACCCACGTGTTTCGTTTTGAGTTCGGAAAGGGTAGCGGTCTGGGGGCCGCAGGTTGGGCTGGTGCAAAAGACCGGCGACGCAAACACCACGACGGTGGGTTTACCAGTGGCGACGGCGTCCTCGACCGTGATTTGGTACAGGTCCGGGTCCGGGGAGAAGTCGGTGGTCAATTTCTCCAGCGATTCGGTGTTCTGTAGCGTCTTGTTGCGGCTCAGCGGTGGGATTGACCCGATGTTGGGGACGTTGCCCTGTTCTGCCACGTCGAAGAGCGCCACAGCCTTGCCTTGATCGTCCTGGCCGTCAACAACTATGTCCAGCCTCCATGGTCCGGGGCGGTCAAAGTTCATTTCCGTGACGTAGGAGCCGCGGACGCCGTAGGGCCAGAGATGAAAACCGGCCATCTTCGTTTCGCTCGCCGCCTCTCCTTCACCCAGAAAAGCGGATGTAACCTGGACTTCTGGAACTTTGATCAAGGCTTTGGGGCTGGTCAGCAGGAAGGCCACCCGTTGTGTTCCCACGTCCAACACCTTGGTGGCTACGATGGTTTTCAGACCGGAAGCATCGACGACTGGTGTTACGGTTGCCGGAGCCTGGGTTGGAACCGGGGTTGCGGCCGCACCGCAGGCAACCGCCAAGATTACAATCAAACCGAACAGGACTAGAAAAGTCCTCCGGATAAATGTATGACTGAACCGAATGGCCATTCTGTTATGGACCTTCCTCGTAAGCGCCGAAAGTAAAAGCGAACAGCGCAAAATCCTTTGAGTTGGAACTGAGCCTCAGTTCGTGACTGGAGTAGGCAGGAAGCGCAACGACCTCATACATGCGGAGTTCGTCGACGGTGATGAAACTCTCCTCATCGGATACCACGACGTCGGGACCGGCCTCATCTGGCCGCAGTGGACGTCCGTCTATAGTCACCCGCACCTTGAACGGAGGGGCGTCATCGGCGTTTATCACGGCATTAACGGTCGTCGCGGAGAACTTCACGGCCATGTAGTCTTCATAATTTTCGGTTTCCCGGCCGTGGCGTAACTCCTCAAGACCGTTGAACCAGGGGCCTTGTAGGTACACGTGATGGTTGCTGTGCTCTTCAGGGTCTTGGTAGTCCACGACCCGCCCAGGGCCTTCGTAATATTCGCTTTGGATGACGTAGAGTCCGGCCCGGCTATTGTTGCGGCGGAAACCCCCGTAAATCTCCCGGGTGATTCGCTTGCCCAAGTCCCGGCTTCTCGCCTCGGGGTCGAACTCAGGCTCCTCAGCGGTGCTCGCCCACACATCGGACAAGCTTGCTCCGGCGGCCCTCAGGGCATCACGGATCTGCTGCTCGGTTTCCTGATAAGACCCCTCGCCAAAGTGCTTGTAGCGAACGAAACCGTCTTGGCCCACCAGGTACTTGGCGGGCCAAGCTCGATTGGAATAGGCTCGCCAGGTGCCCATCTCGTTGTCTTGGGCGATGGGGTAGGTCAAGTCGAATTCTTCGGCACTGGCCTCCACGTTTTCGGTGAGCTTTTCAAACTCGAATTCCGGAGCGTGTACGCCTACGATGACCAGGCCTTCTTTGGCTTATTTGTCATGCCATTCCTTGATGTAGGGCAGGGTGCGGATACAGTTGACGCAGGTGTAGGTCCAGAAGTCGATCAGGACTACCTTACCCTTCAG
>PBTE01000065.1 GCA_002726515.1 Planctomycetaceae bacterium
ATCGCCGGACTTGAGGGCAATATCCTTGGACAGAGTGACGGCTGACGTCTTGAGTTGGCGCGAAAACTGTGCACAACTCAACCTTCTATATACGTATACATGGTTCGATATATACACGAGTAAGTGGTCGGGGGCTCATCTTACAAGTGTTATCATCCACCCAACGGCCTATAAGTATTGTTGCTCAAGCTTGCTGGTGTAGCGTTGAGCAATGGCAGCGTCGCGCGTTATCCCGAACGGCTTGGTTGGAGACTGGCGGCTTTCAGATGAGGACTTTCTAAAAAGCTTCCACCTCCCAGGCCCGGATGATCGAAACGACACGCTCGCACAATTGAACCCACTCCCCAGAGAGGAACGCGTTAATTTTGATGAGACGGAGCACCAGTATCATGTGGATGGCGTATTGGTGCCTCGCAGTGTCACAGGTTTGCTTCATGAATACGTCGGGGTCGACTTCGACGCTCAGGCAGCGATTGCTACTATGAAGAGCGGAGTCTTTTGGCCGGAAAAGCGGTCAGCATTCGAGGTTGACGGCGTCCCGATGAGTGACGCAGAAATTGCCGCGCGATGGGCGCGCAACGGCGAGGTGGCCCGCGCTCGCGGGACGCATCTCCACTTTCAAGCCGAATGCTTCCTCTGCGGGCATGCGATCGAGGAGCCGCGCTCACCAGAGTTCACATCGTTCCTCGAGATCTTCGACGGGGCCATTAAGGAGAGGATGAACGTGTACCGCGTGGAGTTGAACTTGTTTCATTGCGGCCTTCGTGTTGCTGGCCAGCCGGATTGCCTTTGCCGAGCGCCCGACGGCAGCATCATCATCTGGGACCGCCCCCCAATAATTACGTTACTAAAAGCGCGCAAGATATCGGAACAATAGCAATATTTTGCAATTTAATAAGCGAGGACTGGAAACGATGCAAGCAGATTAAGGATGACTCGCCGCGGCAGATGCGACCTCCTCTTGAACACCTTCCAGATTGCAACTATTACCACTACTGCCTGCAGTTGAACCTCTACAAATATATCTTGTCCTCGGAGTACGGCGTGGCCGTGAGCGGTATGTACTTGGGGGTGGTTCATCCTCACCGTCGCCCGCGAGTTATCAAATTGCCCCCGCTTGACGCCGAAATCGCGTTGATAGTGGAGAATGAGATTGTCTGCGGGCGCGCTTCACACCCGATGCCTGGTCGGGACGCACCCTTCGTGCTCCTCTAGCTTTGATGCGCCGTGAGAAATGAATCGTTGAAGCTGCATGGTAGGCACATAGAATGGTATTGTCTTGTTTGTTTCTATTGCGCTGTGCGTCCGAAGCTTGCTGTAGCGTTTCTGTTCGAAACAGTTGTTTTTGGCACTTCACACCCTGTTTGCCGGCTGGGCGCCATGGAGCAGAAGACGATCCAACTCGCCACGATTCTGTTCAAGGGGTCCCGCAGCATAGGCCTGAAAAGGGAGGAGGTCGCGGCGGCACCTCCCAAGAAAGTCGAGCCTTTCGCGCCGACGACAGAGCATGTTACTACAACGCGGGCTATTCGAACGAAGGGTTGTGCCAGTGGCAAGACGGCGACGAAGCAGAAGACGAAGGCAGCGATCCACTCTCGGGACGAGGTTGCGAAGTCAATAGAGAAGCCTGAGAAGGCTGCTGCAAAGGAGAAGAAGAAAACGCAGTCCTTCCAAGCGGAGACCGAGCTGATTGGCCAACGCGCGGGGTGCACCGCAGAGACCGTGAGGAGCGTCCTTGATGCACTCGGGGCAGTTGCGGCGAGTGAATTGCGGGCGAAGGACAAGTTCAGCTGCGGGCTTTGTGTCATGAAGCTGAAGCGGGAGGACGCGAAACCCGCGGGCGCAAAAAAAATGTTCGGCAAGGTTGTGGAGACGCAGGCCCGCGACGCGATGGTGACCATTCGCTTCATTCCTTCGCCACAGCTTTTGGCGAAGGTGCGCGAATCGTGAGAGCCGGCGGCGGGCGCGCAAGCGAGTGGTACGTGTGAAGTACGACGTTGTGTCCAGGCGCGATTTGCTTGGGTCAAAAAAAACGCTTGCCACTCTACACACACACGCGTGTAAAGCCGCAACCATACTACGGGTCCTCGCCGCGTCGCCAAGGCGACTAGAGGCTGCGGACCTCCAACCGAGAGTGTGAGGGTGAACGTCTTTTCTGTTGTTTGTTTGTCATTCCTTCCTTCCCCGTGCAATCTTGAAGTTTTTTTCGTGGAGCGTGCATCCTATGGACGAGGCTTCGCCAGATTATCGCGGGGATGTGCGCAACCGTCTGCAGCTGTGGCGGGCTCAAGAAGTTTGGGAGGCCTGTTGCGACATGGCGGCGCGCATGGCACGTGCTCCCGTGCCCAGTGCCGACCTCCAGCGGCAACTGGCAACGCTCCTGGGAAAGGAGGCGCAAGACATCGGGAACATACGGAAGACAGATGAAATACCACCGCGCATCTCCGTGATCGACGTGGCCGCTCTGATCGCCAATAAGGACAAAAACCAAGCAGCAGAAGACTTTCGTCGCCTCACAGTACGATACCCCGACGTTAAAGCAAATTGCTTTGACGTCAAATTCCCTGATTCCCGCGGGCGTCGGGGCCAGAAAGCCACACCCGTCACTGGTGCTCAGGGCATCGTGGAGATCATCATGCTCCTCGGGGGTCACCATGCAGCCCGCGTGCGTCGTCAGGCCGCGGAGCTTCTTGTGCGGTACCTCGGGGGCGACCTAAAGATCATTGAGGAGGTCTGCGCGATTCGGGGCCTGCAGGAGCAGCTGGCGGAGGCGCGACCAGAAGACCCGCGGCGAGTCTTCGGCCAAGCGGTTGAGGCGGCTTCCGGCTCGGGCGGTCCCGCGGCAGATCATTTGATGCAAGCGTGCGCAACTGTCCTCGAGCGTGCCTTGCCCATGATGATCGACAAGCTTACCGAGCACATCGACGGGCGCCTCGCGCTCTTGGGGGAGAGCCAGCGCGTGAACTTGAACGTCCGTGCACCGAAGCGGTCGTCGGTGCACGACCCCCCGATCGCCAGGAACATTGCCGGTGCAGGGCGGCCCTTCCCCCTCGCACGCTTCCTCGACGAGAAGGAGCGCGAGGACCCCACCTGGAAGGGAGCGCGGAGGAGCCTCGCACCGACGTTCGGCATGCAGATGCAGGTCCTCAAGAAGAAAAAGTTGCGAGACGACGGTGTGCAGCCGATATTCGTTGAACAGAACCACCGTCCACAACTACTTTACGTTGAAAGCGACCGTGAACTCATGGAGGACGCCTGGGAGATGATGACCGCGCATCGCGAAGATCTCGTGAGCCGCTCGCTTGCTCCCGCCGCACTCCCGGCACCCGCAGCTCCAGCAGTGCCACGTGTACTCGCTATGCTCCAGGGGGCTTGAAAATGGCTGCGCATCTCGAAAGCAACGAGACGGCCCCCGAGACAACCCGTGAGAAAACTCCCGCTACAGCTCCGAGACAGCTCCACGACATTGAAATTTCTCTGGCCTAGTCCAGAATTAGCTGCCGCCCAGTGTATCGGTTGCGCCGAACTCCACGGGAGAGTCAGAGTGGATTTGCAGCCGCCGCCATTCGGGATGGTGTCTTCGGCACCCGGCAGCGAAGCTGCCATGGCCCGGACGTCCTACAGATGCTCATCGGATGACCCAGCAGCTTCAGGAAGACTTGCGCGTGATGGTGCGCGCGTGGAAAAATACGCGTTGGTCCGCCTTTCCGAAAGCTTTCCATACGCTTCGTGCATGTGCGCACATGTAAGATAATATGTTACTCACAGCTTTAGTTATCGGCGTAAGTAAGGCAGTGCTTTCTTGGAACTCTCATGCCCCCTGGCCATGGTTGCGCTCGGGTCGCTCTTCGACTTCCACGAAAACGGAATCAGCAATTTGTCATCATCCATAGATTCATTTCCTCTAATATGTATTAGAGGAAAACGAAAATGCCGAAGACAAATCGATCGGGTCAAGCACTCACGCTGACTCCAGAACAGCTCGATGCTATTATGGCCGAGCTTAATCCTATTGTGCGAGCAGCACTGGTCACGTGCAGATATACGGCGGCGCGTGTGACTGAAGCTCTATCGCTCCGTTGGGAGAACGTGACACCAACAGACATAGTGATTCCCAAGGCGATCACGAAGAAGAAGATGAAAACTCGCACGATACCTCTGAACCCTCGGCTCGGAAAAGAGCTCGCGGATTGGAAGGCTCAGTGGGCCGCTTCGTACAAAAGAGGACCCGAGAGAACTGATTATCTATTCCCCGGACATAAGAGTTTCGACGTGCATCTCACGCGCAGAAATGTCGACTACGCATTGCGAGCCGCGTGCAAGAGGCTAGGCATCGAAGGCTGTAGTACACATTCGTTTCGAAGAAGTGCGTTGTCGGCGGCCTCAGATAAAGGAGTACCGCTGCGTGTTATCCAATCCATTTCAGGCCATTCTTCGCTCGAAATGTTGCAGCGATACTTAGACGTCAAAGACGAACAGAAACGCGCAGCAGCACTGGCATTCGGCTGAATTTGTTGGCAGTGTCCGGGATGCCCGATGAGCTCAGGAGAAGCAAGATTATCAAGGCCGCAGGATCCCCCAAAGTGAGAGCATTCCGCACACCTTCCGCCTCTCCCAATCTGAAGGGGACAAAGTACAAAGTACACAAGAAAAATCAGCAACTTGGCGAAGTCGACTCAGCAAGAAGTCAAGTCTGGGGAAAATGAAAGTGCCGGTTTCGTTTTGTTGCTGCAGCTGATCGGTCGGGTTGGGAACGATCCTGCCGTAAGCCTCTGCGCTCAATTGAGCTGGCCCAAACAGCGCCTTTTGCACAGTAGCTGGCGATGGCGGCCTCCTCGGGAGATGCCATCCCTACGCAGTTGGCGGCGCTGCTGGGCAGAGAGGCCCGAGCGGACTGCCCAGGGGGGGACTGGTTCCAGATGACTCTTCAGTAGACTCGAATTGCTTCCGCGGATGTAAGGAGGTTCAACGGCGGTCGCAGTCGGAGGCCCACCATTGCCGAGTGTGCAGACACTGGCATTCCCGTGGGCGCGGTGGGGAGGTCCGCCCCGTCGCAGGCGTGTGCCTCCTGGAATGCCGCAGCGTCGGGTGGGTCGGACGCTGCAGGAGCTTGCTCCACGCTGCCCATCTCTTCGCCGATGATTCGCAGCCACCCCGCTTGCCTTTGAGGAAGCGCTACGCCCCAGTTGTTCAGAAGCGTCCTCAGGTTTCGCTGGTGCTCGCGCGCAGTCCCCGCTTTCTTACGCACGACGACGAGGGTCATGCTGCCGTTTGCATTCATGTGCACGTCGAACTTCTCACAGCTGCTTTTCCCCCAGGCGTACAGCCTCTCCAGCGCGTCGGTGCTCATATCTTGTGGCAAATCTGCTACGTACGCGCACGCCTTTGCCATTTCTTTGTCTCTAACATTTTGAACAACGCGTGTGAATATAAAATGGGATTCCTGTGCGCTCTAGCGTTAATGACCTTGATTGTTGTCGTGAGTATGATCGTCTCCCGATGGGCGCCTCGAGCGGCCTATCGACTCCTTGAGCACAGCCAACACCTCTTCGAACCTGAGGGGGTATCGGTGAGCGACTCATCAACCCAACCACAGACGCATGCGCGGAATCGCACACTGGTGAAGCGCCCGTACATATCGCCCGTCGTGAAGAAGCGGGTGGCTGCAAAGCAAGGATGGCGCTGCGCCGTGTGTAAGGAGCTTCTCGACGAAACATTTGAAACAGATCATCGCACGCCTCTGTTCAGAGGCGGGCATGCCACTGACGAGAGCAACTTGCAGTCTTTATGCAAACGCTGTCACCTATTTAAATCAGCCGTCTTGGACCACGCCTGAGCCTTGACTCGGTCGTTTGGAGTCCCAGATGCATCACTATACCCATAAAAGCCATGGCCGCAAGTCTTAGCGTAGAGGAGACAGCCGACATCGCACTGATCGAGCAGGCGCGCAAAGCGTTGCAAGGCTTCACTGCCACCAAAGAGGAACTGATATGGCGCATTACGCACCAGCTGAAGACCGCCGATAAAACGCGTAAGGCAGTTGAGCAGTTACTTGATACCGCTTCATTAGGACAGTTCCAATCTCGCGCGGACGATTGCGCTTGTGACTATGCGGCAGCGCGCCCTGACAATGCGTTTCCGGGATATGAATCGCCCATAGATGTATTCTATGGCAGCAGTCTGCAAGTGCCCAGCCGCGTGGATCAATGGAGGGACGCGTGGCCACCTCGCTGGGAGACGGCAAGGCAGCGCCAGGGCAGACGCTGCACTACCCGTCTTACGCTGCTCGACAAATCTCTCCTTCGAGATTTAAGGCACCACGCTGAAGCATTCATGCGGGCCGTGCGTGCGCTACCAGGCTTCCAGAAAGCCTGGAATGGCAAACAGCTTCGATCTGGATTCTTGCGAAACGACAGCCTCAACGAGCGTGAGGCTAAGTTCAGGAAGAAATATGCCACCGTGTCGCAGCTGCTCCTATCGACGCCAATGGCACCAGAAGATATTTATGGCATAGCGCTCTGCATGCGACGGATGTTGCCAGCTAGCGTGGTGCATTACACTCTCCGCTTCTTGGATACATGACTGATGGTGCGTTCGTGGCTTGTCTCCTGGAGACGTCATTGAGATTCAAAGGAAGCCATGTGTCGAGCTGACGGTATGGAGCCAGCACGCTGGGCACCTCGAGGGCGCCCCCCTTGCGATCATAAATACAAGGACGGCGCATGGGTGCATATCGTCACGGGACAACCCTTTGACCCAATCGCTCACGCGCACGCAGGGCGAATGAAAAAACGCACGTGTATGCGAAAGCATTACTGGGACCGCGGCGGGAGAGAGCGGCGCCTGACGCGTTACGTTCGCAAAAGCCAGCGCAATCAACCGCCGCAGTTGACAATCGACGCGTTCACCGCCATGGACGATATGAAATTGTATCTTCCTAAACAACGGGCCTGACGTTCTCCTCGGAGTTCCGAATATGAAGCGCCTCAGGCGTTCAATCGCTCGCTTGGGCGACTTGGATTCTGTACTTTGCAACTCGTCCACTGACCTTCGGGGCCAGCGAGGCGTGGCTCTTGTTGAGGGAATGCCCCAGCGACATTACAGATTCGATCGAAGTTGATGAACCCGTTTCGGCAACGTACTTCTTCAAATGATTGAGCAACTCTAGCGCCGTAAGGGTCTGCTCGCCTGCTAATGGCTGCAGCCACTGGTCTCGCAGTGGGTATTCACCCGATCTTACATCTAAAAGGAAACGCTTCAGAGCGCATTCGTTATGCTGGCGTTGTTCTTCAAAGAATTCCGTGCGTGGCGGTTCGCCGACATGGAAGCTTGAGAGGTCGAGCGTCATACAGTACTTGAAGAATTCGTATGCGACGTCGTCGTCGTTCTTCGTCTGGTCCAGCTTCGCCATATACTCCCGGCGCGTCTCCATGTCGCAGCGACCTTCATCGACAGCCTTCTGTGACAACTCATCGTTGCCCTCTACACAAAGGAACCGGCGCGCACCGTCCGTGACCTTTAAGCTGTCGCGGTTGTTGGTGAGCATGGCGAACGCGCGGTTATCGTTTTTGTTCACAGCGTTGACATTTTTAATCTCAACCACCATAGTTCCTTCAGTGATCATCGACTTCATCTTGTTGTGGTCGCGGTGCCCCTTGCGATATGTCCCCGCCTCCTCCATCACGCAGAAAAGACGGTCCATAGAGAGTCCGTTGAACTTGCCCAGGAGAGTGTCGATGTCGTCGGACCATTGAAAGTACTGGCCGTAAATCCGCTTAAGAATCCCAGGGCCGGTCTGGTTGTGCCCAAATATCGCGCTCTTGCCAATGCCCTCCTCGCCGAGAAGCTGCAACATAACGCCAGGCTTCTGCCGCATCTGGAAGATATATCCGAACCACTGCATAGCATAAGTAAACGCGCTCTCGCTTCCTCCGCAAAGGATGTACTTCAAGTGCCACATAATGAACCGCAGTCCTTCTAACCCCCGCCACTCGGCATCGGATCCCAGGATGGCATGTAGAGCACCTTTCAAGCCTGCAAGCGATCGTTGGATCGGCCCTGACGCTGCGAAGGGGTCGGAGAACTGGATGGGGTCGCGCCTCCCTGAGTCACTGTGAAAACGTTCGTCAAATTCCAAGCCTCCGAAAATATTCAAATCATTTGGATGAGCTGCTATATCCTCTGGCGACGTCCACATTTCCACGTGCTCAGCAGAGCGCTTCCCTTGATTCTTCTGTAGATACCAAGTCAAGAGAGGTATGGTGCTGGGTGTCTTCTTCAAGCTGCGCGGCGGCTCCGTGACGATATCCATGTCGAGGAAGTTCTGCCTAGTACCTTGCGGCGTGCGACACACTACCTTCTTGACACGGTCTGTGTTGGGATAGTAATAGATCTGTGCCACCATCGGGTTGATCTCGTCAACGATGCTCACGAAGAATCGGCGTAGCCACGCATTGTACACTGCGAGCGATTGATCTATCTCCTCTTGCGTGGTCAGTCGTGCGTTCGACACGAAATCGGTTTGTTGAAATCTTGAACGGTCGTATTCAAACTGGAAGGCGGCCTGGTTCCTAGTCGGGTCTTCGATTCGCTTCGCACGTACCTCAACTTCCACGCCTACTGCTGCGGCCACAGCCTTCGACATGGCGGCGGCTGTCGATTCTAGATCGCAAGAACTCTCAACAAACAAGCAATCGTGTAGCGGCGGGCCCCGCGGGACAAAGCGATTGGACGCAACACCGATTTTGGCGAGGAGTCCACGCACTTCGTCGCTCTGTAGCAAATATGATTTCCAACACCTCGCAGGGTCTCTGGGCACTTCTATTTCTTTGGTCCTCTTCGGGTCTGCTGGGTCGGGAATGCGTTTGCGCTTGGTGGGGAAACGCTCCGCGATCAGTTGAATCGCTCGAGGGCCTCCACCTCGAGTGGCGAGTTCTTGGGTAACGTCAGACATGACTCGCTGGAGGTCGAGCACGAACTTATGGTCCGTCCTTCGTAGTCCGCGATCTCTCTGCCATGTGAGAGGCGAGCCCCCGTTGCTCAAGCTGTGCAGGAGCTCCTTAATGTCGTCGATGCGATCGGGCGCGTCGAAGTAGTGTGTGGAAAGAGCGGGCTTTAACGATGGATCCACGAGTATCCGTTCGATCAGCGCCTTCGCATCGGGATTCTGGGTTCGTGCCTGCAGAAGCCTGTGGAAAGCATCCTTGTCGTCCATCTCTACGTAGAATTTACCGAGCGCGATCGCTCGTAGTTTCTTGCCTAATTGGGTCACGCAGGAGGGCCAGCTGTCGGGGTAAAGCCTGGCATGCTCTAGCAGACCCGCTTCGACGAGTGCTTGCCCGACTTCGCACCTCGTGTAGGAAACGGTGCACAGCCCATCACCGCTGGCGGTCGGGATGACATGCTGAAGGAAGCGATCGATCAATTTACGCTCTGTGTAGTCAGATCTTACCTCGCTATCTGTATGACTGGCCTTGGTGCGGCCTGCCTCCTCTGTCGCGGCGTACTCCCTGAGGGCGGCCACATCGACAGAATACTTTACGTTAGATAACACGATCGGCCTTCCGTTTGCGCCCGCCTGCAGCTCAGTACTCGTTTGTTTTACTTTATCAGGTTTCTGGCCGCTTACGGACTGGAGGCGCTTGGTCGTTGTGTGACCGACCGTCGTTGACGGACCTGCGAGCTCCCTTGACCTCCGCGGTCCAGGGGAAGGCTGGGCTAGGCCACAGCCGGGGGCTTGTTCGGAAGGGGTTACAGGCGGCATGAGAGCTTGCCCCACATCTGCGATTACTGCGTTCGCGGGCGCGACTTCCTCACAGAACACGCAACGCCCCTCTGTTGTGGGCGCGTTGCATTGACATCGTGACGGTCCTGCAGCATTCGCTAAGTGAGGATTCGGCCGCCAATCAATTTGGTATTCCTGCATTTTCCTTCAGGCGTGTTTTTCGCGCTGGGTGCTTGAACGCGCCCGGCGGATGTGCTGTTACGGTCCATGCCACGCTTTGCGCACTTATTCTCGACGCGCATACTTATGGAAAAAAGTGCGCACCTTGTGAGTGCTACCTGATAGGTCGACGACTTGATTTGCATACTTTGCATACTTTTCACACTTTTTCCTTAAAGTAGAGAGACATAAAAAGAGACGGGGTGGAAAATCCATAGAGGAACGCCACAGAAGAGTGCTCCAAATATGCATGTGTGCACGCGCCTTGTAAGCGCTAGCGAAGCGTACCTCAAGTGCACACATGCATACATTGCACAGAAGCAAACATCCAGCGTCAACGGAGCAATCAGCTTCACGTGTTGTACATGCATAATAAGAAGTACTCATACAAGATAATCCAATATTGTAGTGGAGGTCTCACGTGGGAGGCCCAGACGCTGCAAGCATAGGAGCACGGCTAATTTCTGTTTCGGACAGATCTTGATACGTTTCATCTGTTTGCGCATGCGCTGGCAATGTTTTTCGAAGACTTTGGTGGTCTCATCTAACAACCAGTTGCTTCCAGTGTGCGGACCGCCTGCGAGTTTTGACACGGCTGTAATGAGCGATCGCCCGCTCGTCTCCAGAGTGTGCATGCATGCGATTTCTGCCAGGTCCATAATCTTCCTGCGTTGACAGCCCTTGGAAATCGCGTACTCGGGACAATCCCAATACTTTTCGGGAGCGTTTAGAAACATCTCGCTAGGGGAGTCGAAGAAGAAACCGTTGATAAAGCCACGAAACGAACCATGCTGTTTCATGAAGTCGATCGAGCACGCATCAGCTCGGCGGCGACATTCCTCGAGGTCTTCACACATGGAGTCAACTGTGTGACGGAAGGGGTGGCTATCTGGAAATTCGATGGTCGCGATCGTTTGGGCTCGATGTCTTACACGCTCCCACCGTGCAAAGTGGAAGTGCACCATCACCAGCGAGTCCAGCTGCTTGAGCATAGAGCCCTTTTTCAGATAGAGAACTAGCAGCTGCTAATGGTGGCAACGCGAGCCATGACTGCACCCCTCTGCATTTGCCATGCATTTCGTTGTGCAGTGAAGGCGCACGTGCGCGACTGATACCAGTATTCGCAGACCTGCTCTATATCCAGAAAGCGGCTACATAGACCGTCTTGAACAGGAGCCCTGCAGTGCGAACTTCGGCTATAACTGCAATGACTGGGGCGTATGCGCCTTGCTCGAGGAGGCGGCGCTCGCTCTCTTCAGCTGCGCCTTTGCCCTTGCGAGGCATTCCTCGAAGCGCCTCGACTCACGCTGCAACTGCACACCGTCAGTGTACGGCGGCAGCTCAGCGACGCTTTCGAAAAACCTCCGGCCTTGAAGCCCCATGTCTTCAAACACTGCCATTTCCGCTTCGTTCAAGATCATGGTTCTATCGAGCGCCAGAACGTCGGCGGGTATCTCGATTCCGTTGTACCAGTGACGAGCCCCAGGCAAGTGGACGCCATCGATCTTTCTGTTGAAGCTGAGGCCTCCCTTTTCTTCATACCGGTGCGCACTATCCTCTGCGCGGTCCTTTGCTGGACCGAAGGCGCCACACACCTTACCGAGCGCGTGACAGGCTGGATGCGATTTCGGAAAACGCGCGGTCGCGATCAGCAGCAGACGTTGTCTCGTTCGCCACAGACGCAGCAGATCCCTTCGAGCCCGAATATAAGGCTCCAATCCATCGGCCGATGCCTCTCGACCATCATCGGTGGTCATCCACACCGTGTCCGTTTCTTAGCAGGCAGATTCGAATTTGATAAACATAAACGTGCGTCACGGGCAGACTAGAAAATGTTTTGCGGCCCACCTGCGGATTTTGCGAGGGAGTCGTGGGCAGCATGGCGAGCGGGCAGAAAAGAGGCGGAGGAGGAGAAGTCGGCAGCCTCGACCAGAGAAGAGACGCCTTTGGCGGTCGCCACACCACGGCCACACGAGAATAAACGCGTGTGTTTGTTTACCGAAGAGGAGCTCAACCAGCCTGCGCCGCGCAAAAGACATACCCCACCAGAGGACGTATCTTTCTTCTGATCGTTTCGTCTATTTACTCGTTGGGTGCAAGACTGTCGCACCAATAGGAAATGAAACGCACAGGGCCGGCCCACGAGCACACTCACACGGGGCAGTGTCGTCGCTGCGGCCACAAGCCGGCACGCTCGTTGGAGACGAAAAGAGCATGCCACATATGCGGTAAGGAGATGTCCCGGCAGGGCTTGCACCACCACCTGAAGCACGTGAGATGCAGCCCTCGTACCGGCGCTCGCAGCAAGAAATCCTATAGCAAACGTAAGTGCAAGGAGTGCGGCCGACTATTCCACGAGAAATACCTGAAAGCGCATGTCCGATCTCAGCACGGGCGGCGTTCAAAGAGGGACAAGCCTTGATGGTTGGTCAAACGCTTGGATGGCTGTTCAAAGCAGGTGCTGTCGCCCTCGCCGTCAAGTAAGAGCAAGTAAGGCGAGGTGGGTAGTCAAGTAAGTATAAAGTAAGATCTGGATTTGTGCAGTTGTGTTATTGTGCTCCTGGTAGGAGTATAAGTCCTACAACATTCTTTGTACTCCGCATCGCGGTATAAAGTCGATGGCTCCGCGATGTGGGTAGAGACGCTGCTCACAAGTCATTGCGACATGACATGTGCGAAAAGCGTACTCCGAGCCACACGGATTTGTTCTTCCGGCTCGTGTTTCTGCGGGACTTCTGCGGCGCGCAGCGAGCACCGCGCGGTTTTTAGCGCAATGGGCCGCACCGCGCAAGTCTCACCGCGCTTTTTGTGCGCCGTACGCCTCGCAGAAATCGCGGTCGAGGGAATTGTACGGGCTGCTGAGCCAGCAGAAAAACGGGTGGTGGGCAAGAAAAGAGATTCGTTCTTTTCTTGGGAGTTGTACGGGGCTGCAGGGCAGTACAAAACGGCGGGCTGGATATGCGCCTAGTGCTGACGTCATCCACGTTCGAATGGAATTGTACGGCGCCGCAGAAAATCAAGTAATCCATTCTGGATGTGTGTGCGCCAACATGCTTTAAGAACAAAACTGGCGCAGGGCTATGTGCGGGCACGCAGGGTTATGCGTGGGCGCGCAGTGACCGCTTGGCGTCGAAATGTGCTTCTGATGCAAAACCCGAAGCTGCTTTTGTGGTACGCACCGGATACGTGCCGAACGCGTTGGCCACAGTGGCCGCGCGAGCGCATTTTCGGCGAGCGTACCACGAGCTTGCCTGTTGCCAACATCATAGTGAAGATGGTGGTCGTGGCGA
>PBTE01000228.1 GCA_002726515.1 Planctomycetaceae bacterium
GGTGGCAGTGAGCTCGAGTGGGCCGAAGGCGGGCGAATTGCCTTTGAACACCTTGCCGTCAGTGAACGGAAACTGGAACATTTTGACGGTATAAATCTTGTTCTTTGAGTCGAGCACATCCCATTGGCCATATCCATTATACCATGTTTGGACGCGCATGGCCCCGGTTGCAACGTTACCAGTTTGTTCCTGTAGGAAGCGTTGGCCTAGCTTGAGTTCGATGGGCTCCGGATTCCGCTGATAGATCATGTTGTATAGGGCGACAATCCGGTTTCGGTCATCCTGAATGTCTTTGAATTCTTTCCGCGAAACAACCTGATTTGCGAGGTCAGCCAGCATGGTGCTGTTCATCATAAAGAGAGCCTGTTGAGACACCGTGGAGGTAAAACGCTGGCCCGCAGTGGAGTTCGGGTTGGCAAAGTCAAATGTCTTGAGCATCTCATCCAGATCGCGGCGATCTATGAGCGCGTAAACAGAACGTCGATAATTGGAGTCACCGCCCGTAAGACGTAAGGGTTTGCCCCCCATTGTGAGGTCCAGTTTTCCCGAGACCTGAAGCAGGCCATCCCGGAAGGATTCAAAGTCCATTCGTCGGCGATTCATCTTGTAGTAATGGATGTTGTCCGGATCCTTCACGCTGTAGCGCGGATTGTCATCACTGGTCTGCTGGTAGGTGTTGGACATGAGGATGTGCTTGTGCAGGGCCTTCATGGACCAATTGTTTTCAGTGAAGTACCACGCAAGATAATCGAGCAGTTCGGGGTGCGTAGGATCCGCTGCGCGAAGGCCAAATTCATTGATGGAAGACACAATCCCCTTACCGAAATGGTGCATCCAGATGCGGTTTACCATCACTCGGGCGGTGAGGGGATTCTCCTTGTCGGCAATGGCTCGCCCCAGTTCAAGGCGGCCGGATCCAGTCTTGAAGGGTTTGTGGTCCGGCCCGGATAGGATTTCGAGAAACTGCCGTGGGACGACCTTGCCACGTTTGCCTCCCGCGAGCTTGATGGCTTCATCACGCGGATTGTCCTTATCCAGGAGCACCATGGCGCGAGGCGGGGAGCCAGGATGATTGATTTTCATGCTTTCCAGTTTGGAGATAAAACGATCGCGTTCCGCGCGCTCCAAGCGGCCATTGCGGCGTTTGAGGGCATCAAAGTCAAATTTTCCAGGATGGCCACGGTCGAACAGTACCCGCCGAATCTCGTCCATGTTTTTGGCGTAGTCCTTGCCAAATTGTTTGTCGAACTCTACTCCAAATCGTTTCTGCGCATCCTCCATGTTCTTAGGGGGATCCATTTTCTTGCCTTGGGCTTCTGCCTGCTTGCGCTTCGTGTAAGAGATGTCGTTCGCATACAGCCATTGTTTTTTGGCCAAATCGAAGATCGTACGGTAGCGACTGGTTACTTCCTGCATGGAAGCTGGAGGTTTGCGGAACATATTGGCCACGTAGGGGTTGAGCTGCTTGCCCTTCTTCTTGGTTTTGGGGTTGGTATTTGAAATCATTGAAGCCACTTTCTTGTTGGCTTCCTGTAGTTTTTTCCGGTCCTTCCCAAACCAAGCCCCCAAGTGGTTGGTGGAAACATTGGAGTAGATTTTCCACGGACCGAACACAAGGTCTTGCTCGCTCTTGCGGCTCAGGTATCGCTGCCAGCTATCGCCCACATCGGCCATGAGCTTAATCTTACTCTTGGCCTTCGAGTTACCTGTGGTCTCCCGTAATGTCTTTTCAGGGAGTTTCTCGAATTCGCCTCGATTGCGGCCCACGCGTTTGTCCAGTTTGGTAAAGACATCTGTCCAGTACATATACGTGGCGGCGTTATCGCGGGAGTTGCTATTGACTTTATTCTCCTCGAGTCGTCGGAATGTTTGGTGTTTTTCCTCAAGTTCTTTTTTCTCAGCAAGATATTCTGCATAGTCCGGGTTGGCGCTGTCGTAGGAACTGGAACCGTCGGAACCCGTGACTTTCGTTAGATTCGGCATGAGGATCGGCTTCTTTTCTTCAGGTGGTTCGTAGGAACTGTTGAACACGCCATAGAGAGAGTAGTAATCGGCCATGCTGATGGGATCAAATTTGTGGTCGTGGCAACGTGCGCAGTAAACGGCGATACCCATCGTTCCTCGGGTGATTACATCGATACGATCATCAATGATCTCGTCGCCCCCTAGTATGCGCGGGCCGAGCGTGAGGAAGCCGAGCGCAGCCAGGTCCGTCTGTTTGTCTTTTTGGCGATCCGCCGCAATCTGTTCGACGAGAAATTTATCGTAAGGTTTGTCTTCATTAAACGCGTTGACCACCCAGTCGCGGTAGGTGTGTGCGTAGACATAGCGTGAAATATTGCCCCGGCGGTTGTCGTTACCGGTGGTGTCTGCGTATCGTGCCACATCGAGCCAGTACCGACCCCAGCGTTCACCATACTGAGGGCTGGCAAGCAGGCGGTCGACTGCCTGCTCATAGCTTTCCTGCCCGTTCACAAACCGTTGCGCGTCATCAAAGCTTGGCGGCAGACCAATGAGATCGAAATAAATACGACGAAGTAGCGACCATTTATCGGCCGGCAAAGACGGCACCATGTTTTCCTTCTCGAGATCTTTCAGCACATAGGCGTCGATTGGGTTTTTTACCCAATTTTTGAGCTTGCCGTTGAAGACCACTTGGGGAGAGGGGATGGTGGGCGGCTTTACTTTTTGGAAGGCCCAGTGTTGCCGGGCTTTTTCCTTGTCCTGCTCGCTTTTTATAACGCCGGCGGTTTTGCCACTGCGCGGATCCGGAGCCCCACGGCGAATCCAATTTTCCAATTCAGCAATCTGCGATTCCGCAGGTGCGTCTTTGCCAGCGGGTGGCATAGGGTCGCCCAAATCTTTGATGCGCTGGATGATGAGGCTTTTCCCCGGATTGCCGGGGACAACCGCCGGGCCGGTGGAACCACCAGATAATGAGGTGTCTTTGGATCCCAGATCTAGGCTGCCCTTGATGGTGCCGGCGCTATGGCAGTCCAAGCAATAATCAACAAGGATGGGGCGAATCTTCGCCTCGAAATATTCCTGATCAGCCGATGATATCTGTTGGGCTATGGTGTGGGAAGTGAGTAATACGAAAACAGTCGATGCAAGAGCGACCGTGTTAAAGAAGTTGGTGGAGGTTTGCTGAATATTTCTCATGGCGCGATTCACTTTTCCTCGTTGCTACAAATCCACGGGTTTCCTGTTGGTAAACTCGTGAAGGTTAAGCCACGATGCCTTCCACTAGCTGGCCACCTTGCGGCAGCGTCCGGGTAGGCTGAGTGAGTCGGAAGTCCCGCCCACCGGTACGGAAGGTCAGTTGCTCGTGGTCAAAGCCAAGCTGGTTCAGGACGGTGGCGTGAATGTCTTTAACGTGCACCTTGTTTTCCACAGCAGCACTGCCCAGTTCGTTGGTAGAGCCATAGGCCATCCCACCCTTGATGCCACCTCCAGCAAGCACGGTGCTCATGCCTTTAGCATTGTGGCTGCGGCCACCGCCACCATCCTCGTGGGAGGTGCGTCCGAATTCGCTGGTGATGTAAATCAGGGTATCATCAAACATTCCACGTTCCTTGAGGTCATCCATTAGCGCGCCTATAGCCGGGTCAAGTTGATCGGCATTGCGTTTGGCGCGCTGAGCGATACCCCCATGCAAATCCCAGCCACCTTGTCGCACTTGGACGAAGCGTACTCCTCGCTCCAGCAGTCGCCGGGCAATCATCATTTGTCGACCTTGAGCGTTGGTACCGTACTTGGCGGCAGTCTCCGGCTTTTCTCCAGCGATATCAAACGCCTCGCGAGCGTCGGTTTGCATTCTGTAAGCCAACTCGTAGGAGTTGATGCGGGCCTCAAGATCGCCCTCTGCCTGACGCTTTTGCTTGTGAATTTCATTGAGTTTGAGGAGCAAGTCGAGTTGCTTGCGTTGATCGCGCCGGGAGGCGAACCCGCTCTTAATATTCTTGATGATGTCCTCAATTTTTGTGTTATTGGAATCTACAAAGGTGCCTTGGTAGGCTCCGGGAAGGAAGGAGTTATTAAAGGTTCGCGCATCGGGGGCGCCGCCCGGGTTCATGGTGATAAAGCCGGGTAGGTTTTGGTTTTCGGTACCCAAGCCGTAGAGCACCCAACTGCCTACTGAGGGGCGTGGATCGGTAAACGTACCATTATGTTGAATTAAAGTAGCTGCACCGTGAGCGGGAGCGTCGGTGAAGGTGGAACGGACAATGGCTACATCGTCGGCATGTCGGCCTAGGTTCGGCCAGATTTCACTTAATTGTAGACCGCTCTTGCCGTACTTCGGAAACTTGAAGGGAGACGCCAGTAGTTTGCGGTTGCCCTGGGCTTTACCTCCACTGGAATTTAGCTCAGGGCGTGGATCCCATAAATCCATATGCGGGGCGCCGCCTGCGAGAAAGATGTTGAGGACACGTCTGGCTTTCGGGGTCCTTGGTGGTTGCTTCGGGGCAAGTGCTCCACCACCGGCGGCGTATCCTTGCTCAGCCAGCATGCACGAGAGCGCGAGCGCACCAAATCCGGTGCCGGTCTTGGCGAGCCATTGGCGGCGGGTTAAGAGCAAGTTCTTCGCATGTGCGGTGTGGTCGGCCTCATTGAGATCGTACGGGTAATTCATATAAATAATCTGCTGTTGTTCGAAAAGTTCTAATATGGAACAACATGTGTTGAGCGTGAATACTTCTAAGACAGTCTACCACCAAATGTCTGTTTCGCAACGAGATTCGGCCAAAAATTCAGATTTCATTGATTAGGATGGCTTGTTTTTCAGGGGTCGGTGCACAATTATGGGATTAATACTGGGTATAAGTTTTGACGGCACAATGTTGAGTTTGTGCGTGGGCGGTCTACGCTGAATCCATGCGCGTTATTGCGTTCATTGTATTCACCGTCGCGTTGAGCGGTTGCGGCACGCTGCAGACTCTTTCCGGCACGGGAATCGTGAAAGTGCTGCCGCATTATTTGGATGCTGCTGGTAATCACACAAATGGCCCTACGCTGTTGCATCGAGATGTGTATCAGGATAAGCTCCGTAAGGATCCAGACTTGGTACACGCTGTGCGTTATGACGTGAACTGGTATGGCTCCGGTGAGATCAAGCTGCGGCTCGAACTTCGCAGCACTAAAATTGGGGTGGAAACCATGATCATTGAAAAAGTGACTCGTAAGCACTGGACCCCAATCTTAATCGATGCTGCAACATACAAGACCTTTGGCCAGCCTGAATCTTGGCGCGTCAGTCTTTGGCGGGAAGAGAAACAGGTCGGCGAGCAGAAATCGTTTCTCTGGTAAAAACTTGTTCTCAATATTCCTGTCATTCACAGGCGCGGTCGGAACTGACAAACAAGTGTTCAATAGGTTAAAATAACTCTGTCGTGTCACGATGATGTGATCGGCGTAGAACTCCAGCACGAGGGCGGCTCGACTTCTCATTGACACGGGACGTTAGGAAAGCCGCGGCTAGCCTTCGCAGGGAGGCTGCAGAACCGCCCGATGCCGGATAACTCCATCAGGTTCTGTCCACACCTACACCCACCCCCAAAACCTGGCACGGCATCGGTGCGCCCAGTATCACAGACAGGACAAGCCTATTCTCGACAACGACTCGTGCGGGAGTCCATCCTCTGCCATGGCGGAGCCGCTGATTCTGATCTTGTGCACCGGCAACAGCTGCCGCAGCCACATGGCTGAAGGCATTCTGCGAGCCACGGTTGACGAAACAATCGAAGTCGCCAGCGCCGGCTCCAATCCTGCCGGTCAAGTGCATCCCATGGCGATTGAGGTAATGAAAGAAATTGACATTGATATCAGTTCTCACACCTCGAAACATCTCAATACATTTTTGGACCGTCATGTGCATACCGTCATCACCGTGTGTGGCAATGCCGATTCCGAATGCCCGGTCTTTTCCGGGCAGGCTCACAAGCACCACTGGCCATTTGAAGATCCTGCCCAGTCCGAAGGGAACGCCGAGGAAAAACTTGCCACCTTCCGCCGCGTGCGCGACGAGATTAGAGGGAAGTTTGAGGCCTACGCTGAAGAATTGCGGCTGATTAATACTCCTTCGGTCGTGCGGCCTGCTTGGCGGCGATGAAGTCAGCGTGATCGAGATGCAGCAACTCGGTGACGCGGCGGATGAGATGCTCCTCGTACATGTCGAGGTTGCCGTCGGCAAACGCCACGCGCCACATGGCGGTGAGGATGGCGCATTTCAGCTTTCGAGTGCAGCGCTGATTGATGAGATGAGTATAGGGAAAAAGATCCGTGGCCCCTTCGGTTTCGCTCTTGGCACATGCGAGCAATGCACTGACCTCGGATTGTTTCAGGTTTAATTCACTCTCCAGTGCGCGCAATATGGTCCGGGTTTCGTTGGGGTCATCTACGTAATCGGCCTCCGCCACCTCTAGCAGCAATGCCGCACAGGCCATGTTAATTTGCTCCTGCGTATCCTTGGTTTCGGTGACTTTGTCGTTTGTTTTGCCGCCAAAGAAATTGTCTAAAATGCCCATGGTCAATAATGGTAGACCGCGTTGAGGCCATAGTCGAGTCGGTTGGAACAACATGTTGAAGGAATGCATGCATCAAATTTGCAACATTTGGAATTAATGCCACAAATATCTTGCGTAGTGGGATTGAAACAGAAAGTAGTGTATTGAGCGTGCGATACATATCATAGGCAAATGTTCGAACTGCTTATTGCAAAAGGTGCGGATGTGAATTCATCCTGAGAAGGAACTTTTCTTTTTTGGACATGCGCTTCGTGAAGTGGAGGTGAGTCAATAAGATTTGGGCCGTTCCTGTCTGGAGAAGCTGGAAAAGTTCAATTTGCACCTCACCAATATGAAGGAAATTGTTGAACCTCTTCAGCAAACATGGCGGAAAGGAATCAATCTCCCCGCAGAAGTACTTGAGCAGGCGTGGTGGGAGGTGTGGTGAGTTGTTTCAGCTACATCAGGATTCTACGATCGATCTCGACGTGCGGGTGACCGGCGTATCAGGCGAGGTGGAGAAAGATATTCTGGCGTAAATGATCCATCTCATTAGCAATATACGACTGCGCGATCGGCGGAACGCAGACTCTCTCGTCTTTTATTTTTGAGATTTTTAGTCCAGATTCTCCGCTTAAGGGAATATAAGATGCCGCGGATAATCAATCTGCTGAAAAACGAATCTCTTGTGCCTGTGAATGACGACAAGAAACCCGGCAAATTGATATATAAGGGCCGGCAATGTAACTTTTATGAGCAATGGGCTATATTAAATATGGTAGCCGCTATATAGGATCGATTTTTCCTATGAAAAGTCTGTCCAGATTCTTTATCACCGGGAGTGTTGCTACAAATGAAGTTTTATCCAACAATTAAGCAATCCAATTAATGAAACGCTTCCTCATATTTTTCTGCACCCTGATTGCCTTTCGTTCATGGGTAGCGGCATTGCTTTTGACTGGCGGCTCCTTAATGGCCGTTGATTTTCAGCGGGATATACAGCCGATCTTGGTACGCTATTGCTACAAGTGCCACGGGCCCGATGAAAACAAGCGCGAGGGTAAGCTGCGACTGGATCAGCGCGAGGGAGCGTATGCCGAGCACAAGGGGGTTCGGGCGGTGGTGCCGGGTAATCCCTTGGAAAGTGAATTGATCGCTCTCATCTTCAGTGATGATCCGGATGAAATCATGCCGCCCCCGGATACAAAGAATCCGCTCGACGCGAGTCAAAAGGCCCTCCTGAAACAATGGATTATTGAGGGGGCAGATTACCCGACGCACTGGTCATTTGTTGCACCTCGTCAGGAGCCCTTGCCAAAGGTGAAAGATGTCCCGTGGCCGCGCAATGCGATCGATCATTTTATTCTGGCCCGGTTGGAGCAGGAGAAACTGCGCCCGGCACCAGAAGCTGACCAGCATACCCTGGTGCGTCGCCTTTACCTTGATCTCATTGGATTGCCGCCCACGCCAAAAGAGGTGGATGCCTATCTTGAGGACGTTCGCAGTGATCCGGATGCCGCGTATGGCCGGTTGGTCGATCGATTGTTGGCCAGCCCGCATTATGGCGAGCGCTGGGCACGGCGTTGGCTCGATCTCGCGCGCTACGCCGACACTAATGGGTACGAGAAGGATCGGCCACGCTCCATCTGGCCGTGGCGTGACTGGGTGATTAATGCGCTCAACGCGGATATGGCCTTTGACCAATTTACCGTGGAACAACTGGCCGGTGACATGCTGCCTGACGCCACGCTGCAACAGCGGGTGGCCACCGGGTTTCATCGCAACACAATGGTCAACGAGGAGGGCGGTATTGATCCATTGGAATATCGTTTTTACGCCATGATTGACCGGGTGAACACAACCGGATCGACGTGGCTGGGATTAACCTTCAATTGCGCATGGTGCCACGGGCACAAGTACGATCCGTTTGAGCAGAAGGAGTATTACCGGTTCATGGCCTTCCTCAATAATGCCGACGAGCTGGAAATTGAAGTGCCGCAGAAAGCCCAAACCGACCAGCGAGTCAGGCTGGAAAAGGAAATTGACCGTCTTACTGCCGCCTTGCCGGGAAAATTTCCGTTACCCAAGGGCGTCAAGCCGGGTGAGGGGAAACCGGCGGGCGCATTGCAACGTGCGCGTTTCGAGGAAAAGTTTACCGAGTGGTTCAAGGCCGAGGCGGCCAAGGCAGTGGCGTGGCGCGTGTTGAAGCCGGTTAAGCTGAGTGCCAACCTGCCGCGGCTGCGTATGCTGGCTGATGGTTCCATCCTGGCCGAAGGCGACCAGACCAAGCATGATTTTTATCGTCTGGAATTTGAGCCGGATCAGGAAGGCATTACGGCTCTCCGGCTGGAGGCCCTGCCACACGAGAGCCTGCCCAAGGATGGTCCCGGGCGCGCCTATTACGAGGGACCGAAGGGTGATTTTTACCTGAGCGAAATCGCCCTGAGTGCCGATGGTCGCCCGGTTGCCTTCGCCGGGGCGGCTGAAAACTACGCCAAGCAGTGGATCGGCAAGGGTAAATCCGGCGCGACCCAGACTTTTGATGGCGACCTGCAAACCGGTTGGTCAACCAGTGGTCGGGAGGGTCAGGCACATCAGGCAATTTACCGATTGGCGCAGCCACTGAACAACCCCGGGAAGCTCATTCTACGGCTGGACTTCAGCCGGCATTACTCGGCCGGGTTGGGTCGGTTTCGCATTTCGGTAACAAGCCATGCAGAGCCGGCTCCAATCAGCAGTATTCCGGCAAAGTTGCAGCCATTGCTGCTTGAGCCACTGGATAAACTGAACCAACCCGCGCGCGACAAACTCCGCGCGCATTATGCGAGTGTCGCCCCGGAACTGGCTGCGGCACGCAAACCGATTGAGGTAATGCGCAAAAAGCTGCCAACTCAACCCCGTACCCTGATTTTTCAGGAACGCCCTGCGGATTATCCACGCCCTACCGCGCGCCATCACCGGGGCGAATACCTGCAGGCGCGCGAGGTGGTGGCATCGGCAACACCCGCTTCCCTGCACTCGTTCCCCAAGGGTCAACCACGCAACCGGCTCACCTTCGCACGCTGGCTGGTGGCCCCGGCCAATCCCCTGGTCGGGCGAGTAACAGTCAATCACCAGTGGGCCGGGTTCTTTGGGCGCGGCATCGTTCGTACCACCGGCGACTTTGGAATGACCGGCGAACTGCCAACCCACCCGGCGCTGCTCGACTGGTTGGCAGTGGAGTTTGTTCGGCAAGGCTGGTCCCTCAAAAAACTGCACCGGCTTATTGTAACCAGTACTACCTACCGTCAATCCTCCCGAGCCCAGCCGGCCTTGCGCGCGCGGGATCCGGAAAACAAGCTGCTGGCACGTGGGCCGCGTATCCGGCTGGAGGCCGAGTTGATTCGTGATGCCGCACTGCGCACCAGCGGACTGCTGGCGCCGCGGATCGGTGGCCCCAGCGTCTACCCACCCCAACCCGCGGGTATTACTTCAGAAGGGGTCTACGGCCGGGTCAACTGGAAAGCCAGCACGGGTGCGGACCGTTATCGGCGCGGGCTTTACACCTTCTCCAAGCGCACGGCGCCCTTTGCCATGTTCGCAACCTTTGATGCGCCCAGCGGTGAGACCTGCGTGGCCCGACGGGAGGTGTCCAATACCCCACTGCAGGCACTCACGCTATTGAATGATGTGGTCTACGTTGAGGCAGCCCAGGCGCTTGGCCGAATGATGACGGAACGAAAAGGCAGCCTGGATGACCGATTAACCTACCTGTTCCGGCGCTGCCTGAGTCGGCCGCCTGAGGCGAATGAACTGAAATTGCTCAGCCAATATTTTCGCGAACAACAGCAGCGTTTCCGGAAGGGGGACCTTGAGGCCGGGAAGCTTGCCGGAGG
Source organism: Planctomycetaceae bacterium (assembly GCA_002726515.1). Taxonomy (GTDB): domain Bacteria; phylum Planctomycetota; class Planctomycetia; order Pirellulales; family Pirellulaceae. Next base: position 10,379 of record PBTE01000228.1, read on the forward strand.
CGGCAAGGGAGACGCGGCGAAGCGCGCCGCCTGGACGGTCCTGGCACGATCATTGTTGAACCTGGATGAATTCATTACCAAAAACTGAAACTGCCGCGCAGTTGACCCGGCGCCATTTCTTTGGCGAGTGCGGCTATGGCGTAGGTAAGCTGGCCTTGGCAGGACTCCTGACTGACGCCTTTGCCAAAGGTCGCCCAACGCATTTTGCGCCCAAGGCCAAGCGCGTCATCCACCTTTTCATGGCCGGCGCACCCAGTCAGCTGGAACTTTTCGACTACAAGCCACTCCTAAAGAAGCTGGAGGGAAAACCGTTGCCGCCCTCGGTGATTGGCGACCAGCGCTATGCGTTCATCCAGCCCGACGCCGGCGTGCTCGGTCCACGGTTCCCCTTCAGTCCTCACGGCCAATCCGGCGCGACTATCACCAACATGATGCCGCACTTGAGCAAGGTGGCTGACGAGCTTTGCTTCATTAAGTCGATGCGCACCAATCAATTTAACCATGCGCCAGCCCAGATTTTGTTCAACACCGGGTTCCCCCAACCGGGCCGGCCCTGCATGGGGTCCTGGCTGGCTTACGGGTTGGGGGCGCAAACCGAGGACCTGCCGGCCTTTGCGGTTATGTCAACCGGCGCGGGCATCAGCGGCGGGGCGGCACTCTGGTCGGCCGGCTTCATGCCCAGCATCCATGCCGGCGTGCGTTTTCGCAATCAGGGCAATCCCATTCTCAATGTTGCCAACCCCGCGGGCATCGATGAACGACTCCAGCGTGATTCGCTTGATCTCATTGGAAAACTCAACCGGCGACGATTGGCCCTGGAAAACGATCCTGAGATTGCCACCCGCATTGCCGCTTATGAGATGGCCTTCCGCCTGCAAACCTCCGCACCGGAGTTGATGGACCTTGGCAAGGAAAGCCCTGCCACCCTCAAACTCTATGGCGTCGATCCGGCCAAGCCCTCCTTCGCACGCGCCTGCCTGCTGGCCCGGCGGATGATCGAGCGCGGGGTGCGTTTTGTGAATATTTACCACTCCGGCTGGGACGCCCACTCGAATGTTGCGGGGAACATCACCAATAACGCCCGGGCCACCGACCAGGGCACCGCCGCGCTGCTGCTCGACCTGAAGCAACGCGGTCTGCTGGAGGACACGCTGGTGGTTTGGGGTGGAGAGTTCGGGCGCACACCAATGGTCGAGAGCAACCCCTCACTGAACCGAAAGCTTGGCCGGGACCATCACCCGCAGGCCTTCACTGTTTGGCTGGCCGGCGGCGGGGTTCGCGCAGGGTACACCCACGGTCGAACCGACGACCTCGGCTTCCACGTCGTTGAGAACCCGGTTTCCATCTATGACCTGCAGGCCACCATCCTTCACCTGCTCGGCCTGAACCACGAGCAACTCACCTACCACCACGCCGGTCGGGACTTTCGCCTCACCGACATCCACGGCAAGGTGGTGAAGGAAATTGTCGCTTAACGCGATTTCTTTCGTTCCAAAATCGGCAATTGCCTCTAGGATGTACCAATGATTCGCGCATTGATTATTCTGTTGAATTCGTTCGTAGCTATTGCGGCTACGGAGAAGGAAGAATGGATCCCTCTATTTGATGGCAAGAGCACCAAGGGTTGGGAGCCTCGGGCACAAGTGGAAAGCTTCAAGGCGGTGGAAGGTGAACTGCATCTGGTCTCAAAGGTCAATGTCTGGGTAGTCAGTGATCTTCAGATGGGCGATTTTGTGGCGGAGCTGGAGGTTAAAATTCCACAGGAAAATGCGGGATTCAATTCGGGCCTCGGTTTTCGTCTGGTTGGCGAAAAAGGCAAACCCAAGGGGTACCAGTGCGAGATCGACCGCAGCAAACCCGGTGGCGTTTATGGAATCGGCATGGGCGGTTGGCTCTATCCCAAAGGCAAGGAGCAAACGGACACTTACAATAAAAACACCAAAGGCTTGTTCAAACCCAAAGAGTGGAATCATTTCAAGGTGGAAGCCAAGGGGCCACACATTCGCACCTGGCTCAATGGCAAGCTGATTGCCGAGCTGGATTCCAAACAGTCACTTAAGGGCCGATTTGGAATCCAACACCACGGCAAAGGCGGCACGGTGAAATTCCGCAAACTCCGCGTGCGTGAGTTGAAGTAAACTGAATAACCAACCTCGCAATTTATTCCAAAGACTCTATAGTGTTCATGCGATGCACCGCCTTTTCACAGTATTGATTATCCTTGGCTTCTGTCTTCAACTGACTGCTGCTGATCCTGCTGGTATTGAGTTTTTTGAGAAGAAGATTCGGCCGGTGTTGGTGAGTGAGTGTTACAAGTGCCACAGCAAGGAGAAGAAGGTGAAGGGCGAGCTGCGGCTGGACTGGAAGGGCGGCTGGCAAGAGGGTGGCGAATCGGGCACGGCCATCATTCCAGGACAACCGGGCAAGAGCCTGTTGATCCAATCCATCCGGCACGCCGATGAAGACCTGAAAATGCCGGAGAAGAAAAAACTGACGCCTGAGCAGATTGCCGATTTTGAAAAATGGGTGGCCATGGGAGCCCCGGATCCCCGCACCACCGGTGAGGTCAGCTCTGAGCAGAAGGAGTTGGATCTTGAAGCCGAACGACAGTTCTGGGCGTTTCAGCCCGTCATGGGCAAGGCTGCGCCGAAGGTGAAGGACACAAAATGGCCGCGCAA
>PBTE01000066.1 GCA_002726515.1 Planctomycetaceae bacterium
ACAGGCCCTAGGGTTCCGGATTCCCTAGTTCCGGATTCCCTAGTTCCGGATTCCCTAGTTCCGGATTCCCTAGTTCCGGTGCCGGATTCTCTTTCTCAAGGCCTTTTTGAAGACCACGCAGGGACTCCATGTCGAGTCCTGCCTCGGCAGCGTCCTTGGTTTTGATGACATCCGCTCGGGCAAGATGGATCTTTTTGAAGACATCTTCCGAAATAATGTAGTACCAATCGGCAAAACGGTCGTTCAACTCTTTGATCTTTTGCTCGGCCTTTTCGCGCTTCTCCTGCAGTTCGTCTTTTTCACGTTCTTCTTCTGTGTTTTCTGTGCTCTTCTCATCCCCGTCAGCGACTGCTTCGGCCGCACTTGTCTCGGACTCAGGGTCCGACGTCTCCTGGACGGCGGAAAACATGTCATCACGCAAACGTGCCATAACGAATAAATAACGATTCAAGTCAGTCGACTCAGCCGTGTTGTCTTCCAGGCCAGCCACTCGTCCAAACCGCAACACATATTCAACACCATCCTCGGTCCGCACAGAGACCTCCCCGTCACTGCACAACAGATCAAGTTGTCCGGTCTGGTCCAAATCGACGGGATAGAATCCTTTATCAAAGAGCGATGACAGCCCGTCACCATCCTTCATGAAATCTTGTTCGGCTCGCAAATCCCCGCCCAAGCCCTTTGGTTTGCGATCGACGTCGACAATCTCCAGGTCGTCGAAAGCATTTTTCATGTCGTTCAACCTGTCGGTGTTCAATTCTTCATCTTCGAGAAGTTCGGTAGGCCGTAATTCCTCTGCACGATACTCAAATAACTCGTCCAATTTCCATTCAGAGTTGTTTTCCAGCGAAACTTGCATTCCCATCCGCTGGTCATAGCTGCTGATCACGGGTCCATTCAATGTCAGAGCGGTTTCAACCGAGTAGTCCTTGATCATCACCTGTTTGATGTCCCAGGTGTTCATATCCAGCAAATCGGTCTCGATCCAATCCTCGAATTTCGTCGACAAGCGGTCGGGGTCGAGACTCACCACATAGACACGATCCTGAGAGGGCCTCCGTACAAATCGCTGGCCGTCGGCACCTTTGACCTGTTTGCCGACCACCAGACGAGCCAGGTCCTTGCCCTTACTGTTTTGCATCGCGATCAACATGCCAATTCCCTTGTCACCTGCGCTGATTTTTTCGGGATCGGGTTCCACAACACCAAACAGGGAATGTTCGCTTGCCAAATCGGTTGCGATTCTCATGATTTCCAAATCGGTAAGAATCGTCGCCGCATCACGAACCTGGTTCTCGGCATCCGCCGGATAGTTGCTGTGAGACGGGATGCTCCACACACCGGCAATCTCGGAGACTTTAAACTGATCGATCTCCGCCAGGTCTTCGTTGTGACGCACAATCTCAAGACTCTTGGCATCCAATGGATCCTTGAAGTCTTCGAACATCATCGATCCAATCACATCGTCGGATGGATTTTCTAGGGGTTCGGACTGATTGAAAATCGAAGCCCCAGCCAAGACAACAGCTACGACAACGATGATTCCCGTTTTGGTTACTTCGGTCATGGTCAAGTACCTTGCCTGATAGGTTATAGAATCCTTTTTAGTCCGGCTTAAGGAGTTTCAGTCAGCAGCGTTGCTACCTGAGCCTTTCCCTGGATACCCCTTCGCGCTCTCTCAGTCGACGACGAATGAACACCAAACAACCGACGAGCAAAGGAGGAATCGGAGGCAACGCCGCTGCATAAAACTTGAATTGATTTTGAACCTCACGTGTTTTCAATTCCAGTTGGCGGTCAATTTCTTCCAATTTCCGATTACGATCGGTCTTCAGACGTTCAATCTCTGCATCCCGGCGGCGTTCTTCAACTTGCTGCCGAATTGCCAAACGAATCTGTGCCGCCTTGAGGTCACTGCTCTTTCCAGTCTCTCGAATCTTTTCGATTTCCTCATTGATCGTCGCCAGATGCTTCTTCATTTCGCTTTCCGCTTCTTGCTCAGCCATTCCATAGTCCGCCTCAAAGGAAGCAATCTCCCTTTCGGCATCCTCCCGCGCCTCTGCGGTCAGCGAATAAATTTTCCTCAAGGTACTATGCCTGGTTTGCCGCTTGCGAATTTCGGTGAACCGGTCGTCCCCCGCCAAGACGTCAAGCACATTCAACACAAAGGTCACATTGTCAAATTGGAACTCAACTTCTTCATCCGGTTGAGCACGCAACTCCAGAAACGCCGAACTCAACAGGTCAACGTCCGACACATAGACAACGTTAATTCGCGAGGACTCCTCTTCTTCGTCGTCGTCATCAGTCGCTTGGTCGGCTTGCTCTTCACCGGTGTCCTCATCCGTATCACCCTCTTGCTCGGCCACATCCGACTCCTCTTCTGGCTCGGCCTGGCCTTCGTCTTCAATTCCTTTCTCGCTGGCCTGAATATGGGCGGCCAGGACATAACGATTGTTCGTCGGCACCTCAGCCCAACGTTGCATGCGCGGATCACCCCCGGGATTCCGTAAATCCTGGGTCTTGATGTAACCGGTGTAACTACCCGTGCTCACCAGAGGAGAGAAACTCAGACCCGGTTCCGTGTCTTCATGGGTGATTGCACCGGGAAAAAGAAACAACAATTGCTGCAGACCCGAGGAAACCTTGTTGTCCGGATTTAAAGGATCTTCAGCACCTGGAGCGTCCGGTCCGACAAACACAAACTGCTTGGTGAAGTTCCGGAAACTTCGCGTTTTGGGATAGGGATTGTAGTCCTGCCAAACCACGTAGACATCCTTACCAGCACCCGATAGCTGGTCCTCGCCTTTCATCGAAATCCCCAACTGCTTCCAGAGCTTGGTGATGTCTCCCTTGGGTTCGGGGGGTTGCTGACCGCCACCAAACATCCCCCCCTGAGGCCGCCGTGGATCGCTGGTGCCCGGTGGCTGACTGCTCAAGGCCACAGGCATGGGATCTTCAAAAATCGCGGTGGGTACACCCTGGTCGATGGCATTCAGCAAGTTATCAAGTTGTGGTGGCGTGAGCGAGGAAGGCTGCACGGCCAACAACACATCGTAGCTCTCGACAATCGGATTATTGGGATCTACCTGAATCACGTCATATTGTTTTTCCAGTTCTTCAATGATCAGTTGTTTCGGAACCTGACGGGGCATCCCCATCCCCATGTGAAAACCTCCGAACAAGTCGGCATCCGTTTTCACTACACCAATCTTTTGGCGCTCCTGTTCGGCCACCGTACAGATGGAGCGAATCATCTCGTACTCGACGGGAATGCCTCGATCGACAAATGGAACAACCACTTTTTCCAGTCCACACCGAAACACGGCTCCCAGAAAAATTTCTTTCTGGGCAATGGAGTCTCGCTCCCGAACGACTACCATCCGCGGTTCAATTCCGTACTGTTCTTTGGCCCTCGCCGCTTCCGGGCTCGAATTCTGCAATTCATCATGAATGCTGATGTTGACATTCTTGCCGCCATGGGCCTTCAACTCGTTCAGCATGGCAATGATGTCGTACTTCGTCTTAACATACTGCTTCGGCAGTGATTCGCTGATGAACGCCTCGACGAAGATCTGTCGCCCGTCCGATTTCAGATCACGCAACAGTTGTTTGGTGTCTTGGGATAACGAACCGATCTTTCCGACGGTCATGTCCCTTCGCAAACCGTTGTAATTCGCAAACAAAACATTGACGCTCATCGCGATCACGACCAGGCCCAACGCGCGTACAACGTAGTGTCCCAACAGCGAACTACCGTCACGTCCGCCCGACCAGTGGCGACTACCGATCAAAACAATGCTCAGGTAAATGCCAATGACTACGATCATCAAAAAGTAGACCACCGCCCCCAGACTGATCACGCCACGGGAAAACTCCTCCGATTGAGTGAAATAACTCCACCGCGAGATTGACACCGCAATCGAGTTCGAGGGAATGATCGTATCGGCCCACATCGAAGCCACTAAGGGAATATTGAAAAGTGCTCCGAGGATGAATCCGACTGTCAAATTTTTCGTCAGAAAGGATGCAACCATGCCTACCGCCAGCATCGCCAATCCGATCATCCAGTAGCCAAAGTAGGTGGTGACAAACAGACCGATGTCCATTTCACCGAGCGTCAAAGCATTCAAAACTGCAAAGTTGGTGAGCTGAGAAAAAAGCAGAGATGCTGTGAATATCGCAACCGCGGCCAAGTATTTCCCGATCACAATGTCAAAGTCGCCGGCAGGAATGGTCAGCAACAACTCATCGGTTCCCTGACGTCGCTCCTCCGCCCAAATACTCATCGTAATCGCCGCAATAAAGACCAGCATAATCGGAGGCAGGTACAAATTCAGCTGGTCCAAAGTCGCGAGATTCGACTGGAAAAAATCGTGAGGCCAAAAAGCAGCTAACGAGGTGAGCAGCACGAACAGGCACAGAAAAACGTAGCCCGTCGGGTTACTGAAATAAGCAAAAAAATTACGTTTTAAGACCGCATAAGCTGCTTGCTTTATCTTGGATAACGACTGCGCCACCAACAAGAAAAATGCAATCACAAGTAAATCGATGAGCACGAGCCACAAGATTTGGACTGCTGTGGATGCTGTCATTTTAATCCTCCGTATTGAACTTTTGCTCTACTGAGCACGCTCGGTCTGTATGAGTGAGTGTCTTGAATTCTGTAGGCGGTGATTTACTGTTCACCTTTACGCTCCAGCAGAAGTTAATTGCTGAAAGGCATCATCGAGATCCGCCCCACGTTGTCCCAAATCGCTCACACTTCCGTCAAACACCAGTTTGCCCTCATTGATCAGTATCACGCGACTAGCCATCGCTTCGACTTCCTGCAAGATGTGTGTCGACAACAAAATCGTCTTCTCCTCACCCAAACGACGCATTGTCTGCCGAACCTCCTGAATCTGATTGGGATCCAAACCCGCGGTGGGTTCGTCCAGGATCAATACGTCCGGTTCGTGCAACAATGCCTGCGCCATTCCCAGTCGCTGACGAAACCCTTTTGACAACTTGCTGATGCTCTTGTGAACCACGCTGCTCAAAGCACACAGGTCAAGAACCGCTTCCAGACGTTCCACCTTGTAATCATCCTGCATCCCGCGCGCATCGGCAAAGAACTCCAACAAGGTGAGAGGTGTCATGTCAGGATAAAGAGGACCGTTCTCCGGCAAATAACCAAGTCGTGCCGAACCGGCTAATCGGTCAGTCGACATATTGTGCCCACCGACCCAGGCGACGCCGGTCGAGGGGGCCAAATACCCGGTGAGCAACTTCATCGTGGTACTTTTTCCGGCTCCGTTGGGACCGAGAAAAGCCACCACTTCACCCTGGTGAACCTTGAAGGAAACATCACGACAGGCCGTGAACACACCGTAAAACTTGGAGAGACGGTCTGCCTCGATCATCGGCATTCCGGCAGACCCGGGCTTACCATTATCAGTTTTGTCGAGATTCTCATCAGCTTGGCTTGAATTATCGTCCTGCATGGGAGATACCATCTGTCTTAAATATCCTGAGGGAAATGATTTGTAAACGCAATCGTTACATGCCTGCTGCAAAAGTATTAGAAAACCACGATCGCTTGATTCTCAGTGACGGTTCATGATTATTGAGACATGCCTACCAACCTTCTGGTCGCGCTTGCCCAAAGGGTGCTCGCGAGGCTGAATAAACAATTTTCACACTGCTCGAATTGGCCAGCATCACCAATGGACGGGCAGATGTGGGAGAGTGTTCAACCTGGTGTGCTCGGTGAAAGCGAACAACGCACCAGTCCGCATTTTTCTAAAATTAATCTTGTTCCGGGCTCTTGTCTAGCCCAGGCGAGGCGGACAGCAGACAACTAACGTCGGTCACAGATTCGTACGCCAGAGACGAGCCAAAGGTTCATTTCCGAGATTAACTTGCCGCCCGCTGATAGACCAGGTGCCGCTGCCAACGCTGTTCATCCAGCTGGGGATAATCGGCCCTCAGGTGAACACCTCGCGATTCCTCGCGGGCGGAGGCTGCCTGGATAATAATCCTGGAAAGAATCAACATATTCTGCAGTTCCCATCCCGAGGGATCCTGAAGTTGTCGGAAAAGGGCATATCGGCACCAGCCGTCGATGGTCTCAGCCGCATCGGTCAGACGCTCTGCATTCCTGCGGACGCCAGCGGAACGCCACATCAAGCTTTTCAACGAATTGAGCACGTCCGCCAGATCCAGCGGCTCGCTGGACACATCACGCTGCGGGGTCTCCAGCGACAGGGCCCGAAAATCATCCGCGACCTGTAGGGCCGCACGTGCCGCGTCTTCTCCAGCATGCGCTCCAAACACCAACCCCTCCAGTAAACTGTTAGAAGCCAAACGGTTCGCACCGTGTAAGCCGCTGGAGGTCACTTCACCCGCGGCCCACAGTCCAGGAAGAGTCGTCTGACCTTGGGCGTCTACTGTCACACCGCCGATCATGTAATGCGCCCCGGGTCGCACGGGAATTCGATCCGTCACAATGTCGATTCCAAATTCCAGGCAGGCTGCGGAAATTCCCGGAAAACGATTGCGTACGTGCTGGGCATCCAAGTGACTGAGATCCAGGTAGACGTTCGGATGTCGGGTCTTCTCCATTTGGTTGACAATCGCCTGGCTGACAACATCGCGCGGCGCCAGTTCAAGACGGTCATCGTAGTCGGCCATGAAGCAATGTCCGTTCTTGTCGATCAGCCGGGCGCCCTCCCCTCTCATCGCCTCGCTAATCAAGCTGCGGCTACTTCCAGCAATGTACAGCACGGTGGGGTGAAATTGCATGAATTCCATGTCACGAAGTTCTGCACCGGCCCGGTAAGCCGCAGCATAGCCATCTCCCGTGGCAAGAGGTGGGTTGGTGGTCTCCCGATAAACTTGTCCTGCTCCACCCGTGCAGAGAATCGTCTGTTTGGCCCAAATCAGAGTCTTGCCATGCCGCGCATTCCAAACGATAGCTCCGCGACAGGCCCCCTCGTGAGTGAGCAGATCCAGAATGAAAGTGTCTTCCCAGACTTGCACGTGCTCTTCGGAATGAACTCGTGCAATGACAGCACGCATGATCTCGTGCCCCGTCGCGTCACCTAAAGCATGAACCACGCGACGAGCGCTGTGCCCTCCTTCACGACCCAACATTAACTCGCCCGCTTCTTTGTCAAATCGCGCACCCCATTCGATCAGTTCCTGAATTCGCTTGGGAGCCTCGCAGACCACCATTTCCACGATCGCCTCATCACAAAGCGTTCCGCCTGCTCGTTGTGTGTCGGCAATATGATCCTCGAAGCGGTCCTCTGAATTCATTACCCCAGCAATGCCGCCCTGGGCATAGTTGCTGTTGGACTGTTCAATCTTCTCTTTGGTTACGACCACCACGGATTGGCCGTCACCAACTGCCATCGCTGCACGAAGACCGGCCAATCCTCCGCCCAAGATGAGTACATCAGCAAAATAATGGGGTACGTGCTTCGCATTAAAAGAAACCAGATAACGTGGTATCGTAATCGACATGGAATGTGGGTGAATGGTGGCTGGGATAAGCACTGAAACAACGAGTTCCGTAGCCTTATCAACCAGTGACGGTTTCAGAATTCTGTTTCCCTCTGACGCTCTCCACTCCTGCTTCTTCGTTTTCCTTCCCCTACTCGGCGTCGGCTGCAATACCCTTCCTATACTCACGGAATTGTTCCAAATACTCCCGGGGCGGCCGAGTACGCTGTCCGGTCTCCAGATTTCCACCCTGTGGATCACGCCTTCGCTGCGTATCTTTTCGTATCTTGTCAACAGGTGGTTGCAAACCAAGACTATCCAACCGTTCCAACAGTTCCCGCTTTGCCTGCCGACCAGACTCATCATCCCGCTGAGACTGTTCTTTCACCCGATCCCAGCGCCGAACAAACGCTTTTAAATCCTTTTCCGACCAACCCAGGTCGTCCAGGAGTGCACGGTCGGGGTTGTCTTCCTGGTCCTTGAGGTAACGCAATGCCAGGTCGGTCGCATGACGGGCATATTCGAGATTGGGCTCATCAGCCTGAGGAACGTGGTTACCATCGGCTGATGGGTTGACCGGCGCCCCCGCACCCGGTTGGCCGCCGGTAGTTGGATTCTGAGATTGTCCTTGTTGTCCTCGAGCATCACCACCGCTGGCCTCCCGACCCGTACCCTCAGGGGGGCCTTGATGCGGCGAATTCCCTGCCTCAGCCCCTGACGAATCCGCTGGAGTGGCTTGCTGACCTTTCGAATTACCGGAGCCCGAAGGGGATGTTTGGGACTCCTCTCCCGGGGCCGTTCCGGATTGACCGGTTTCGCCAGCAGATTCAGCAGCGCCTGCCGTGCCACCCGAGCTTTCACCTGCTGATGACGGGCTAGTAGCAGACCCTCCGGGATTGGCGGCCTGGCCACTTCCACCGCAATGCGCACATTCTTTCTCCCCCTGCGTGCCGGGTACTTTCCCCGTTCCCTCACATTTCTGGCACTGGTTTGTGGATTCCGCTGGAGACGGTTTATTATCATCTGAGTCGGCGGGCGAATCGGAATCCTGATCATCGCGCCGTGCGTTGTCCGGTGATTCGGGCTGCTGATAAGAAGCATCATCGCCGGTTCCATTTTCATCTTCCGTTGATGGTTCCTCTCCCCCATCTCCGTGCTCGTGATCGGAAGCACCCGGATCACCGGACCTGGGAGCGGAATCTTCTACAGTTTCCTCCGCAGGGTTCCGCTTCTCACTCTGCGAACCTTGACCTTGATCCTCATGGCCGGCATGATCTTGTTTCTGATGCTCAGAGTTTTCCGCAGCGCTCGAGGTTTTCTCACCGGATCGTTCCTGACCCGCGCCTTCAGGCTCCGGTGATTCATCGCGCAGATGCTTTAGCACTTCATCGAAGATCTCCTGGTCTTCGCTGCCATCATTGGCCCGCGGTTCTGCTGCAGACCTTTCAGCAGATTTCGTTTGATTTTCCTCCGAAGGGGGCGAGCCAGATTCATTACCGCCCGACGCGGACTCATCGGAAGCCTGCCCCTGGTCGTCTTGTTCAGACTGACCGTCGGCCCCAGACCCTGATTGTTCCTGCTCGCCTGCATCCTCTGATTCGGGAGCGGGGCCGCTCGTGGGCGACTGGTTTTCGGCCGAGGGATCTTGTTTGGTCTCGGCCTGTTGGTCCTGATTTTGGTCACCCTTGGCGGACGGATCCGCACCCGGTTCTGCAGGAGAGTCCGCCGACTCTCCCGGCCCGGGTTCGCGCAGCGGCTGACTCCCGGAACCTTGCTTTGCGGGGGGAGTGATTTTGAATCGATACTCGAACGTACGAGCCGTGTTAGGCGCAGCAGAACCTGTCAGATAATCAGTCCGATTATCTTCCGCCCGGGCCCAGTACGTTATCACCCGCCCTGCCCGAAGACCATATTCCTGCGGTACGAAGTAGAATCTCCTGTTGACCGAACCCTGGATACCCGCTGAACTCTGCAAAAGAGTTTTCGTTTCCAAGACTTCACCACTGGAAAACATTTCCAGCTGTAGAAGTGACAAGCCAAAATCCGGATCGCGAGCTGCCACTTCGATCATTTGCCTCCCGTCCTCCGGTACTTCCATTTCGATCCGCTGCGGCGTCAGGATATCGACTTGGGGCTCAAAATCTCTAGTCAATTCCAATAGATGCTGGACAGGTCGATCATTTTCTTTTTCCTGAGTGTTTGTCACACGAATCTCATAACTGCCACGGTTCGACGAAAAGGGAACCATGTCAGCAGTCATGTAAAACCGAACCTTCAATTCCTGCCCGGCCACTTGTAGCGGACGATCCGCTGTAGGCTGCTTTACCGATCCGAAGTGAAGATAACCGGATTTGATGAGCTGATTGGCTTGCGCCTTGAGTATGATTCTCGTCCCCTCCAGGGCTCGAATGTCGTGATCGTCGGTAACCTTTTCCGGGGCACGCCGGGTGTAGTCTGGAAACTCGTATTCGATTGATTCGATATTAATGAATGGTGCGGTCAGGACCGTGATCGGATATCTACTGCTGACGGCGTCTCCGGCCTGAATTTGAAATTCCAGGTCCTGCTGAAACCCCTCGTCAGTCGGCGGGAAGGAACAGTCGAACAATCTCAAGTCATCGCTCTCCTGCATCGAGATCGCCTGATCCACCACTTGTCGATCAGCCGTGGTATATACCAAGCGAACTTGTTCTTCATCCCGCATCCCAACCACACGAGAGGAAATCAGAATGCGTTGGCCAAGGTAGACCGGAACCGCTCGTGCGCTATCACACACTTGCCCATCGACCTTGACGTTATCAATCTTCACTCTGGCAGGGCGGGCAATATCCTCCCACGGCGCCAACACTCGCCACACCGTTTTAAATGGATCTTTCGGAGAAAGCAGCTTGTAGCCTCCAGCAAAAGCCACCAACATGGTGAGCACATACCCGACGTGGATCAAAGCTGTCCTGTCAACAAACGTATGAGCAGAAACGTGGCTCAGGTCCGACGCCGCACGTTGTTCGACAGCTTCATAAACGATCGTGCCGATGGTTTTCTTTTGTGAGCGCAGTTGCAAAAAATTGATCAGACTGTTCTTCAGACCAGGCGTACCTCCTTCGATCGCTCGCGCCGCAAAAATCGGGTTAACACGTTTTAAGACCATCAGCAAAATGAACTGCCAGAACAAATAAGCGCACATCAAGATCAAAGTCATTAAGGCGAAGACCCGGCCCCAGCGACCCAGTGGAAAAAACCAATGATCGATGAGCACGATGAGCAGCAGCAAACCGATGGCACTGGCCACGATCAGCAGCAAACCGACGGCCAGGTCGTGCAACCTCAGTTGCGAACGTGTCCTGTCGATCTGTCGCTCGACATACTTCGTGCCTCGTTCTCCAGGAGGACTCTGCGACTGATCAGGTTGGGCCGTCCCGGTGACCATGATGAGTTACCTCTTTCGATGATAAGCCCCGTGAACACTCCCCCTACGTCCGGATCGGACGTAGGTGAAATAGCTCATCCTATCTTTCGACATGCAACGACTACAAGTTCTAAAGATCTCTCATAAAACCCAATTGTGGTACGGACCTCCACCCCCGGTGGCATCAAGTGGAACTTCTACACCAGAAATTCCGGCCGAAGGTCCAATATACAATTATAGACGCCTGGTTTGAAATCATAGTTCCCAACTACCAAAAACTGCCGGTTTGCCGTTCCCTCGTTGGCGGCAAACTCAGTATCATTCGCGGGTAAAGTGGCGGGCTGGCCGTGAGCGAGCTCAAAAGCTGGCGAAGTACAAATTGAGACCAGAAAGATGGGCGATGGCGCACGGAGGCCGTGACTCATCATTCTTTGTCCTTTCCCTTTCTATACGATTCTCTTCAATACGGCGAACCCCAAGGTAAGTTCAACAGGTGGATGCCTCGCGATTTCATGAACTTGTGAGCGGACGGAAACGGGGCATGAGTGCCTGGGTGGCGCGTTGCCTGCTGGGAGCCGCCGAACTCCCCTATTCTCTGGCAGTTCGCTGGCGGAACCATCGTTTTGATGCTGGGCACTACGGGATCCAACAACTGGATGTCCCGGTGATCAGCACTGGCAACCTGACTCTGGGTGGGACCGGAAAAACCCCCATGGTCGAATGGCTTGCTCGCTGGTTCACGGAGCGGCACCTGCGGGTAGCCATTGTGAGTCGCGGTTACGGTGCCGCAGTCGGAGAACAGAATGACGAGGCCCTGGAATTAGCGCGGAAACTGCCCGG
>PBTE01000067.1 GCA_002726515.1 Planctomycetaceae bacterium
CATCGAGAGGATTGACGTTCGCATACCGAAAAATGAACTGGCGTGGCAAAACGAGTGTGAAGACTTGAGCCTTAACTTGTGCGGTTTTGTCCCACTCGTTTGTCCCAGTCACTGGGACAAAAACGGGAAGCACTCCTTGGAAGTTGTTCGTCGCTTCGCATTATCTGGAGGATTTCCGCTGATGTATTGGAATTATCGATCACTGCTCGCAATATCCTCTATTCTCTCCGCTGTTTTTTGCAGATTAAATGGCGATATTTTAGGCGTTTTACGGGGTTTTTTCAATTAAGAATGCCGAAACGGACTGGCCCGATTGTGCCAAAATGAAATGTGTTTGCCAGTTTGATACCTAACATGTTACAATGGGGCAGCGCTCGGAAAAGATCAAAGATCACAGTAGCTCCGAGCGTCCTGCCTGAAACCACCCGGTTGGTGGTCGTGTCGAGCGATTGCACAAAAGCCCCATCAGTTCGAAAACCGGACTGTACTCGTTAGAGGATGGTCCGCTCGAGTTGACACATTTTTCTTGCCGAACTAATTGGCTACCAATATGAGTATTGCAGAACGGACCGCAACCGGTCCATCCTATCAGACTCTGACGGTCAAATCGGAACCCGCTTCAGCCTCGGATTCGTTTAGTGAACCGTCGCTGCTCACCAATGAACGTGCGGGATTGTTTCGCGTTAAGAACATCATGCTGGTTGGTATTGCCGCTGCTGTCATCGTAGGCTCGGTGATGGGCCGGCGGGCACTTCGTTCGCGAAGAGTTTCAACGGAGAACCTGGTCTTTCACACGGTCTCCCGAGGCGATTTGGATATCACGGTGGTCGAGCAAGGAAGTCTGGAAAGCCAAAAGAACTTGCGAATCTTATGTGAAGTCGACGATGTTCGACGCGACGGAACGCAAGGCACGCCGCTGATTTGGCTAGTCGAAAACGGTGCCCATGTCAAAGAAGGTGACTTGATTGCAGAACTCAATTCCGCCCCAATTCAGGAGATGTTTGATTCGCAGATTCAAGAGGCGGAACAGGCGCGTGAGCGATCTATGTTGACCCAGGCCGCCTACAATAATCAGATCACTCAAAACCAAACCGATCATGCCAAGGCCAAACTGCGAGTCAAACTAACGGAACTTAAATTGCAAATGTTTGTCGATGAAAATAACGGAACACATAAGCTCGAAGTCGAAGCAATTAAACGTAAAATCGATGACTTGAATAATGATATTCTGGCGGCGCAAGCGAGCCTCGAATTAAAACTTAACGACAAGAAAGGCATCGAAACGCTCTTTCATCTGGGGTATGCCGGTAAGAGTGAACTGGATCGTAGTAAACTTGAATTTCTGCAAGCAGAAAGTGAGTATGCCGCGAAGATCAACCGTTTGCGAACCAATCTCTCGAGGTTGACCAAGAAGGAAACGTACGAAAAAGAAATGGAACTGCTATCTCTCGATGGAGATATGCAGACGGCGAGTCGCGCTTTAGAGCAGGTCGTGAGGGACAACGAAGCCAAGTTGTCCCAAGCCAAGACATCGTTGGACTCCAGCCAGGAATTACTCAAACGAGAAGAAGAGGTGCTCGAACGGTACGAGGGGCTCATCAGTAAATGCAAAATATATGCTCCACAAGATGGGATGGTTACCTATGCGTCGAGTCGCGAAGAGCCGATTCGACCAGGCGCCCCAATTCGATTGCGGCAACATATTCTCTCGTTGCCGGATCTCACGACCATGCAGGTGAAGACGTCGGTGCATGAGTCATTGCT
The DNA here is from genome assembly GCA_002726515.1 of Planctomycetaceae bacterium. Lineage (GTDB taxonomy): Bacteria > Planctomycetota > Planctomycetia > Pirellulales > Pirellulaceae. The sequence goes on from PBTE01000067.1 coordinate 1,765, forward strand.
CGACCAAGTTCGGCCGGAAATGGAGGCTTCGATTCGGGTTGATGCGTTTTCGGATGAACTCTATACGGGGTCAGTGAAACAAGTTGCCGTATTGCCCGATCAAGGAAACTGGTTCGATACGGAAACTAAAGTTTATGAAACCACAGTTGTGATTGACGAAAAAGTGGAGAATCTGAAGCCAGGCATGACCGCCGTGGTGGAGATCCAAGTGGAGAGCCTGCCGAACGTTTTGACGGTTCCCGTGCAGGCGGTCGTTTCGCGGGGTTCTGAGCGATGGTGTTATGTCGCGGCGCATGGTGGAGGAGTCGATCGCCGTGAAACTGAACTAGGACCTACAAACGATCGGTATGTCCAAGTAACGAAGGGGATCCAAGAAGGAGATCGGGTGGTACTCAATCCCAACTCCTTGGCGGACCAAGAGCCCGTTCACAAGGAGCAGACTAAGGAAAAAAACGAGCCGAAGGCAAAGTCAAAGGAACTGGCTGCAAAGAAATCCGGCTGAGGTGGTAGGGACTTCAGTTGAGTTTTCGGGCAGGGTGCTAAGACGAAAATGCTGTGGGCCACGCTAAAGCTGGGAATCCGAAATCTTCTGCTGCACAAGCTCCGCAGCTTCTTGACGGCCTTGGGTACCATTCTCGGAGTCGCGTCTGTGCTCGCGATGCTGGCGGTCGGCGAAGGATCTAAACGTCATGCGACTGAGGAAATCCGTCAGCTCGGTGCCACCAATGTGATCATCCGGTCCATCAAGCCAAAAATCGACGAAAAAAGAGGGAGTCCGACTCAGGGTAGCACCACTCCACGCGTGAGTCGCGTCCTAACCTATGGACTCAAATTCAACGACTTTGAGATTCTGCGTGACTTGCCGACGATCAAAGCCGCAGTGCCGATGCTGTTGCTGAAAAAGAACACACAACATAGTGGTCGCCGAGTTATGAATGCTCGCATCCTTGGTACCACCCCCGAGTTTTTGGATATCAAGGGAATCGTGGTACAACAAGGTCGCTTCTTCAATAAAGAGGATGCTCGCCGTGGCTCAAATGTAGTGGTACTTGGATCCACCGCCGTACCTCAATTGTTTGGGTTCTCCGATCCGATCGGAAAAACCGTCTTGATCGGTTCCAGTGCATTTCGCGTGGTTGGAGTACTCCGCCCGCGACTTGAAGCTGTTGCGCCGGGTGGCGCCGATACTGCAAATCCGGATCAGGAATTGTACATGCCACTTAAAACAGCTCGGAATCGATTCGGTAATCTGCAAGTGGTCGAACAATCCGGTGGAACGAACTTCGAACGCGTTCAACTAAATGAAATTACGTTGGCAGTCCACAACGAGAATCTCGTGAGCCAAACCGCCGAAATGGCGAGAATTCTCCTCAAGCGACACCATCCCCATACTGTGGATTATGAAATCCAGGTTCCGTTGGAGTTATTGCGTCAGGCCCAACGGGAAAAACGGATCTGGAATATAGTGCTCGGTTCCATCGCTGGAATTTTGCTGTTGGTTGGCGGTATCGGTATCATGAATATCATGCTGGCAACGGTCACCGAACGTACGCGTGAAATCGGGATCCGCCGTGCGATGGGCGCGCGGAGACTTGACATCACCATCCAGTTTCTCGTCGAAACTGTTGCACTTTCAACCATCGGTGGAATCATCGGTATTATTGTCGGTGTCGGGTCGCCGTGGTTCCTTACTGCCATTTTTGGAATCGACGCATATGTTGCGTGGTGGACCGTCGTTCTGGCGTTCGTAATCTCAGTCGGAACCGGTATCGTTTTCGGCGTTTATCCCGCTCGACGTGCCGCGGCAATGAGCCCGATTGAGGCCTTGCGGCACGAATAATCTGTGTTTTAGCTGCCTTCTGAGCGAATTCTGCTCATGCCACAGTTCGTTTTCTGCCGATCCTGTTAAAATTTGCCGATTGTGGGGGTTGGGATACTTTGGCTTGCCAAACACAATTCACCGGGACGGAATCCGGCTCGGAACAATCCTGTTACTCATCTTGGGCACCGGGTGTGGTCGGCACTATTACCTGCGCCAAGCGGATGAGCAAGCGTACCGCACATTGGCGGAAAAGACCGCGGATGCCGCTTGGGCACCACCGATCGGTTTCAATATTCTCCCCGATCCAGATTCTCGATTCGCCGACCCGACTGATCCCACATCTCCGCAATTGCCCGCAACCGGTCCTCGGCTCTATAAGGCCGGTTTCGTCAACGCTGTGTCATCGAGCGTCGAACCAAAACTAATTATGGAATCGGCAGAAAATGTTCCGCCGGGCTCGGCCGCATCGGCGGCGGACGACAGCGCCGCGGTACTTCGAGTCATTCCGGTTTCGCCAACCGATTGGGACGCGATTCCTTTGTCGTGTCGCCAGTGGATGCTGGAATTTGATTCGGTGAGGCGCGAATATGAGCAAAGTTTTGAGAAATCGCCAAGTGAAGCTGAGCGAGTTGCCGCCCCGAAATTGACACTGCAGATGATCATGGAGTTAGCATTGATCCATAGCCGAGAGTATCAAACTCAAAAAGAGACTCTTTATCGGAATTCGCTGAACCTGACATTGGAACGATACGATTACGCATTGCATTTTAATCCGTTTGCTAATCGAACGACACCAAACTTCGTTCACGATCGATCGAATGCAACCACGGTGAATCGATTGTCCGTCCCAACGGCTTTGGCGGGGAGCCAGGTGTTAGCGACCGGCGGTGAGTTCGTGGCGAGATTCGCCAACGACGTTTTGCTGACTTTTAACGGGCCATCAGGATTCACTGCGGATGTCGGCTCTCAAATGCTCTTGCAGTTATCACAGAGTCTCTTCCAACGCGATGTGGTTTTGGAAAATCTGACGCAATCCGAGCGGAACGTTATTTACGCCGCCCGCGATTTCGCTCGTTTTCGCAAGACGTTTTTCAGTGGTCTGGCGAATCGATACTACGATTTGTTGTTAACGTATCGCGGTATTGAGATTGGCGCTCAGGATTACTTCAGTACGGCTCGAGCCTTCCATCAGGGCCAGGCTGAATATCAGGCGAATCGTCTACCTCGATTCCAAGTTGACCAGTTTGAACAAAACGCTTTACGCAGTCTCAGCAATTTGATCCGCAATTGCAATTCACTCGAGCGATCATTGGATGACTTCAAGATTCAGATTGGTTTACCGCCCGAGTTATTGATCCATTTGAATTTAGGGGAACTGGAGTGGCTCACGGCATCGGATGAAGCAACAGTTCGCGAAGAACTTCTGCGGCGGGCCCGACGTGTGATCTTGGAAGAGCAAGCCAAGGAAGCGCCGGATCCGACTGTGTTGTTTTCGCAGGGAATAGAGTTGGCTCGGCGATGTATCTCACTCGACGAAGCTCGAAAACGCAGTGCACAGATGACCTCCACTTCGGCGACGACAAACGTGCAGCAACAACTGAGTCGGCTCAGTGCGGACGAGGCATGGCATGTCGTTTGGCAAAATGAAAAAGTGTACGAATCGTCAATTAAAGAGGACGCGCCGGTCGTTCAGCGTTTTCAACGCACGCTGGAATTTGTGGCGTCGCTTCGTGAAGCGCTCTCGAGAGAACTCGCTGTACAACAAAGCCGTGGCGAAACGCCGGACCCGTCCTGGCTGCAATTGGAAAAGAAATGGATTTTAAGTGAAGCCCAATTGCAAGAGAATCTCGAAAAATCCGTCAGTAAACGGCAACTGGGGGGAATTGAGGCTTTGATGGATCAAGCGTCATTGCTGTTGCAGCAAGTTAAAACGGCGCTGGTTGATTTTCGACAGATTCGGGGTGAGCAGTGGCAGGATCGTGCCTGGGTGCAGGCACGAATTCAGCCCATCCTCGCATCGTGTGACCGAGCGCTTGCGACCGAAACGAAAGGGCTGCCGAATGTCGAGATCGAACATGATCAAGCATTACTGACAGCCTTGGCACGACGTTGGGATTTGGCGAACGAACGTGAACAAGTGGCTGACCAATGGCGCCAGATTAAGTTTGCAGCGGATCGACTTCGAGCCGCGATCGATGTGACAGCAGGTCTGACACTGCGAACGCCAGACGACGTCAATCGGGCATTTGATTTCAGCCTCGATGACAGCTCGACGCAATTACAGGTGAGCCTCGATGCGCCGTTTAATCGTCGAGCCGAACGCAATAGCTATCGCCAGGCTCTGATTGCCTATCAGTCAGCGCTGCGAAATTGGATTTCTGCTGAGGATCGAATTAAACGCGACGTGCGGCAGGATTTGCGTCGTCTGCAGGTGGATCAGCAGCAATTTGCGATTGCCGTGGCCAGTGCGGCACTCGCGCAGGAACGAGTCTTGAGTACCCGTTTGCAACTTCAGTTGGGAATTGGAGGCATTGTAGCACGAGATTTTCTCGAAGCCCAACAGGCATATACGACTTCTTTAAGTGCCGTGGCCGCGGAACATATCGGGTTCCTGACCGATCGGATTTCGCTGTTCCTGAACCTCGAACAACTCACCGTCGATGAAGGTGGATTCTGGCCGGCGCTCTACAACGAATCCTATAAACCTCAGGCTGACTATCGCTTGGAGATGTCTGGCGACTCGCCCTATGGATCGCTTGTGCCAGGACTGCGGTATTCTAAACACATCCGCCAAATGCTTTCGGTGCCGACTATCGACCCCCCTGTTCTGGAAAACACAAATGAGGTTCAACCTAGTGACGGGCCCGAATCAGTCCAAACCGAAGAATGACACGTCAGGTGAACTCAGCATCTTTCCGCGTTCGTTTCGGCGAACTTGGTGTCCGCGTCGAGGACGGTGAAATAACCTTCCAGGCTTGCCTCTTACGACGCCAAGAGTTCCTGGAACAAGATGGCGCCCTGCATTACTTCGATATCGATGGCGATTGGAAGCAACTACTACTTCCGTCGGGATCGCTGGCATTTACTTTTTGCCAGGAACCGGTTGTGTACCAGTTCGTTGAGCACACCTCTGGCATCACGGTAAATCCTCGAGGATCAAGCAATCTAGAGTTCGAAGGCTGTCGGCTTGAACGGGAGATGAGCCAAAACATCTTTCGGCGGGACGACCGCATCGAGAGGATTGACGTTCGCATACCGGAAAATGAACTGGCGTGGCAAAACGAGTGTGAAGACTTGAGCCTTAACTTCTGCGGTTTTGTCCCACTCGTTTGTCCCGGTCACTGGGACAAAAACGGGAAGCACTCCTTGGAAGTTGTTCGTTCGCAACAGCTTACAATGAGCGCTCCCGAGCAGAGCGGAGAGGGAGGGATTCGAACCCTCGGTACCCAAAGGGTACACCGGTTTTCGAGACCGGCCCGTTCGACCACTCCGGCACCTCTCCGGACAATCTTGGGATGTAACAATGATAGCGGCCCGTCAACCGTAGCGCCAAGGTCCAACAGGTTTTCTCCTGCTTCACATGTCGCTAGTTATCCCCCACAGGAAACCCAAGCGAACCGTTCGTGACAGGTGCTAGCTTGTCAATTGTACCAGGCTCCGACCGGAGGCCCAGGAACTCCTGCTCTTGCAGGCAACTGGTGTCAGCCTTATTCTCCGCATCCCCGCGACGGCGTGCGAGCAATCCGGCCGGGTGACAACCAGGTTGCGACGTTTCTGATACAAGCAGTGGAAGCTACCCGCTGGTTGGTCTGCGCCAACTCAAAACACAGACGCTGTTTGCCAAGTTCCCGAAATCTCCCAGGACATCAGACAAAGCATGTCAGCGCTGTTACTGACCTTCGAGTTCCTCAATACCAGTTGGGCGAAAACGGGGTTGCTCTGTGTGGGACTGGCCCTGGTATTAGTGATGCTCTCTCTGGACCGTCAGTCACCTGCCGTTTATGGCTTCGTCGTTGGAAAAAATTGGTTTCGTCAAGCATGTCTCGGATTCGCTGCCGGGTTTGCCGTTTACGCCGGGTACTGTCTGTGTGCTTGTTGGTCGGGTGCGGTCTACCTCCAACCTGAAGAACTGACGCCCTACAGAAATTTGAAAGGTTTCTTAGGAGTGCTTTCGGCAATCCCCGTGGCAGCTGTACAGCAAGTGATCTTTGGAGGGTACCTGCAAGGACGTCTACGCACGTTGTTGGGCCGCGCCGCCGCTATCGGTCTCACTTCAACCGTTTTTGCCACGTTTGCCTGCCTGGGTCGCGATTACCAATACCTCTTCAGTCCTGAGACGGGGTACCTGGTCGTCAGCCTATTTTTGATTTCGGTGTTATTGGGGATCTTACGATTTCAAACCGGAAACATTGTCTTCTCTACAAGTGTCTTGGCAGGAGCCATTGCCGTTCGTCGGTTCACACGCAAATCACACCTGCTGGGATACGACCATGCATCCGATTGGTACGAATCATTTGCAGCGGGTCAGGATCTCCGGCAGGGTTACATGTTCTGGTGTCTGTTGATACCGTTCATCCTGGTCTCGTTCGTGCTGTTGCGACGTTGGGGAGAACCGGCACCCGCAAGCGGTCACGCCGGGCTCAGTACCAGTTTCAAGCGTTTGTTTCCTTTTTCCAACTTGATGGCACTGGCTCCTCTCGACTTGTGGTTCGCTGCCCTCGTCGACGCCCGGTTCCGAATCGAAATCAAATATCTGCCGCGCCTGTTCTGGATCTTAACCGTCTCCTCGTTAAACACACTGCTTACCCTTCCTGAACGACTGCTCCTGCCCCTGGTGCTCCGACATCGCGTGCCCGACCCCGTCTTCATTGTCGGCCTCCATCGAAGCGGAACGACCTACCTGCACAATCTTCTGGCTTTGGATCCTCGCTTCTGCGCGCCCCGTAATTATCAAATCGTGAACCCTTTCGGCGTTCTTTTTTCAGGTTGGATTCTTTTTCCTTTCTTGGGAATGTTCTTAACCGTCAAACGGCCGATGGACGGGATGCGAGTCAACGTTTTTTCTCCCCAGGAAGAAGAGTTTGCAATTGCCGGCATGACCCGATGCTCACCTTATTGGGGTTTCAATTTCCCGAGACGCGTCGCAAATTACGAGCAGCACGTCTTCCTGGAAGACAACGGGAGTGGCAACCGAGAAAGGTGGGTGAGCGCTTTTCTGCTGTTCCTGAAAAAGCTCACGTTCCTGTCGCGGAAAACACCCCTGCTGAAGAGTCCCTACAACACGGCACGCGTCAAGTTGCTCAGCGGACTTTTCCCACAAGCTAAGTTCATCCATATCCATCGTCATCCTTACGACGTGTTCCGCTCCAACCGCCATTTTGCGCGCGAGGGCATCGTGGCATTTCAGGTACAGGATCCGGACCCCCGGGAAGGTTACGAAACCCGTTTTCTGAAAAATCAGAAACGCCAACTCCAAAGTTACTATCGCGAAAGTGCGGTGTTGCCCGGGCAAAATCGAGTGGAAGTCAAATTTGAGGACCTGGAAGCCGACCCGATCGAAGAAGTTCGCCGGTTCTACGGTCAACTCGGCTGGAAAATGAGTACTGAATTTGAAATTCGCTTGAAAAAATATATCGGGACCATCCACGATTACCGCAAGAACCAATTTGTCAGTTTGTCACCACTCGAGCAGAGTCAGATTGACTTTCACATGGGAGAATTCATCCGGCGTTGGGACTATGACACGCCTGCCCAGTTCACAGAACAAATCAACCAGGCTGCCTGAACCGGTCTTCGCACTGCTCCTCATTGGAAGCGCGCGGTGTCGCTAACACCCGGATTTCTTTCTCATCACGGTTCCCACTGGTTTGTCAGCGCCAAGTTGATCCAGGCATCACCAGACAAAAGGCCCCTGCGATTTGCAGTTCGCACGACAAGTCCGGTCACCTGCACAGTTCAAGGAGTCGAGTCAGGGCATCGCAACATGAATGCAAAACGTGAAAAAGACCACCCGGTCCTAGTATCTTTTCCCCCCTTGCGTAATGATGGAAACCTTGAACGCACGGCTGTGGAGTGAAAACAAGTGCAGATTGGCGTCACGAAGATCATCGATACGTTTGCTGAAGCTTTCAGCATGCGCTACTGCCGACTGCTGGTGACCGCCTTTGACTCGTACTGGCTGGAAGCTGCTGTACGAGAATTTTGCGGATACAGTACTTCGGTCATCGCTTGCGACTGTGAAGCCGGCCTGGAGCACTGGCAGGACGGCACAGAGTCTCTGGACGGGCGGCCCGGAGCTTCCATTCTGGCCTTCGGTTTTTCTGCCGAAGCCTTGGCAAAGGCCATTTCCAACCGGACCGGTCAATGCATTATGACCTGCCCTTCAACGGCTGCGTTCAACGGTTTGACAGAAGCGGACCAATCGGTTCCCTGGGGAAGCCACTTGCGGTTTTTTGGCGACGGATATCAAAAGAGTAAACTTGTGGCGGACCGCAGATTTTGGCGAATCCCCGTGATGGATGGTGAGTTCGTTGTTGAAGAACGGATCGGAATCAGCAAAGGGGTAGCAGGCGGAAACATTGTAATCGAAGGCGTGGATACACCCTCGGCATTGGAAGCTGCCCGTCGCGCTACCGACACATTGGCCGCAATGCCGGGCATCATCACCCCTTTTCCCGCCGGTATTGCCCGCAGCGGCAGCAAAGTAGGGTCGCGTTACAAGGCATTGAAGGCATCCACTTCGGATGCATTCTGTCCGACCTTGCGTGGGCGTGTTGACTCCCAGTTGCAGCCGGAAACAAACTGCGCCCTGGAAATCGTTATCGATGGGATCGATGAAATACATGTCCGCCGTGCCATGAGGGACGCCATTCAGGCGGCGGCCGGAGAGAACATCGTGGCGATCAGCGCCGGGAACTACGGCGGCAAGTTGGGGAAATATCAGTTAAAACTGATCGAGTTGTTCGACGAAATCTGACAGTCAAACGGTAGAAAACCGTGATTGACTCGCCTGGCCGTCACTCGCCCCGGGCTTCCAACAGCGCCATAACGGCAACTGCCATGCGTGTCACCGCCGCAGGCCTTTCGCGAAGCAGATCGGCAGAAGACTGGATCGTCTCCTCGGCCCTGTCAAGATAATCCTGCCGATCAAGCTCTCGCGCCAGGTAGACCAGATTATCTGCTGAAACAGACGAGCCAGATGGTCGTACGCCGTCGTGTGGATCTTTGAGCCGCGCCAACAAAGACTCGTGATCGTCCGACGTGAAGTAGAAGCCGCCGTGAGTATCATCCCAGAACAGTTCGACCTGCCGGTCAGTGATCGCTTGGGCAGTGGTCAGCCACTTCATATCACCCGTGGCTCGATGGAGGGCGATCAGTCCGTCAGTCAGAAAAGCGTAGTCGTCGAGAAAGGCGTTCAGCTTGGCTTTGCCTCCGGCAAAATTGCGCATGAAGTGACCGTCCTCGGTTTGGAGTTCCGCCAACACAAAGTCGGCGACCCGCTCAGCTGTTTGCAAGTAGGGCTGATGATGGAAAATGCGCCCGGCGTCGGCAAAACCCCGGATCATCAAGCCATTCCAACCGGTGATAATCTTGGTATCCAATAACGGCCGCTGTCGTCGACCACGGGCATCGAGCAGCTTGGAGCGGATCGGCTTGAGCCCTGGATGGATCGTCTTTTGCAAGTCCTGAGAGAGGGAGTCATCCGTCGGTGTCACCAGGGGAACGTAGTACTTGTGCTCAAAGTTTGGCCCTTGATTCAATCCATAGATGGGGGCAAAAAGGTTCCATTGCTCCGTCGTGAGTTCTGCCTGCATCTCATCCACCGTCCAACGGTAGAATTTCCCTTCCTCAGCGTCTGTTTCAGCGTCGAGTGCGGAGTAAAATCCGCCTTCAGGTGACGTCATCTCGCGGAGGATGAAATCCAACATTTCTTCGACGACCAGTCGGTAAGCCGGATTCTGCGTGAGTGAAAAAGCTTCAGCATAAATCGTGGCCAACTGGCCATTGTCATAAAGCATCTTTTCGAAGTGCGGAATCCGCCAGTATCGATCGGTGCTGTAGCGATGGAATCCCCCGCCCAAATGGTCGCGAATTCCGCCGAGCATCATTCGATCAAGCGATGCCAGAAGCATACTTTGAGCCGGCTCACCATCCGGCGAACGGGCCCGCTGTAATAAAAACAGAAGCTTGGACGGTTCAGGAAACTTGGGACGGTCTACATTAAAAAGACTAAATCCGAATCCGCCCTGTTCCGGATCGTACTCTGCAGCGAGTTGCTCCAGGGTATGATCCAGCAGTGCCCCATTCAGTTCTTCCGGCTGCAGTTCCTGATGCCGTTGCAAATTTTTCTGGATCTCCCGGGCTACCAACTCAGCCGTGGAAACAATCTTGGGACGCTCCTCGGTCCACAGTTTTTGCATTTCTCGCACAATCGTTAAGAAGCCCTTGGCACCAGGCCGGTCGCCGTCACGAGCTGGAAAATAGGTTCCACCGGCAAACGGCTTGGCGTCCACCCCTGGTATCAGAAAGACTGACATCGGCCAGCCACCGCGACCTGATGACAACTGTACTGCATGCATGTAAATCGCATCGATGTCGGGCCGCTCCTCTCGATCGACTTTGATACACACAAAATGGTCATTCAAATAGGCCGCGATTTCTTCGTCCATGAAGGACTCGCGTTCCATGACGTGGCACCAGTAGCAGCTGGAATAGCCCACGGAAAGGAAAATGAGTTTGTTTTCGCGCCGGGCCTTCTCCAGTGCTTCCTCTCCCCAGGGATACCAGTCCACAGGATTATGAGCGTGAAGCAGTAGATACGGACTCGTTTCATGCGCCAGCCGGTTCGTGTTTTGATGCACAACCGGCTCAGTTTCTTTTGGCTCAGTTTCTTTTGGCTCAGTTTCTTTTGGCTCAGTTTCTTTTGGCTCAGTTTCTTTTGGCTCA
>PBTE01000068.1 GCA_002726515.1 Planctomycetaceae bacterium
GGTACAAGTGTTTACCGATGCAGCATTTCAATCCGCTCAACGAGGTGAATGGGTAGATCTGGCTGAGGTCGAAGAGGAGAGTACGGGGACGCGCACGTGATCGAAGCTGCAAGAGAAGGTCTACCTGTACTGGAAGACGAACTTCTTATGAGAGATACTGTTCTTACACGTTACCCCCTTTGGACCTACTAGCCACGAAGCCCATGCTTGAACGAAAAATTACATCCGACGAACGCCAACTCATTCAACAAGCCCACCAACTGTTGCCGGGTGGTAGTACCGGTAATGTCTACAACGATGTGATCGTAGGTCGGGGCTCTGGTAGCCACGTTTGGGATGTCAGTGGAAACGAATACGTGGATTACCTTCTGGGTTCCGGACCGTTGGTTTTGGGGCATGCCCATCCGGAAGTTGTCCAGGCAGTTCAGAGGCAGTTGGACAACGGTACGACCTTTTTCGCAACGCACGAGTCCGCGATCGCATTGGCGGCGGAGGTCGTGGCGGCATCCCCCTGTGCGGAAAGGATACGGTATACCAGTTCTGGTACGGAGGCGACGGAATATGCTTTGCGGGCAGCACGCGCCTTCCGACGGAAGGATTTGGTGCTCAAGTTTGAAGGTGGATTTCATGGAATGAATGCCTATTCGTTAATGAGTCTGGCTCCCTCCGACCCGCCACCCTTTCCGCAAGCTACCTGCGACTCCGCTGGAGTTCCTGGCGTGTTGCGCGAGGAAGTGTTGATTGCTCCGTTCAATGATACCGAAACAACGACTGCCATGATCGAGCGTCACCAGGGTCAACTGGCTGCCGTGATCATGGAGCCTTTTCAGCGCGTCATTTGTCCGCGTCCGGGATTTTTGGAAAGTGTCCGCAGCGTCACAGAGCGGTATGAAATACCGTTGATTTTTGACGAAATTGTAACCGGTTTCCGTTTTGCTTATGGTGGTGCACAAGAGTATTACGGCGTAACGCCCGACTTGTGTACATTAGGAAAGATTTTGGCGGGCGGTTTTCCTTTGGCGGCGGTTGCTGGTCGGGCGGACATGATGCGTGGTTTTGAACCAGCGGCTTCCAAAGACGGGAGCTTCATGCCGCAGATTGGCACGCTCAATGGCAATCCAATTGCCGCTGTCGCCGGTCTGGCCACGCTGGAAGTACTCCGTCGTGACGGAACCTACGAGCGCCTCAACGAGATGGGTCGACAACTGATGGATGCTTTGCGGGACATCCTCTCCAGGTCCGGCATAGCAGCGCAGGTCGTTGGTGAACCCTCCGTGTTTGACGTCGTATTCACGGACCAGGAAATTGTCGATTTCAGGTCGTACGCAACGGGCGACACGGGGCTCTTAAAACGTTTTAACGAGTTGTTGATCGCGCACGGCATTTTTCGGGCTGACACCAAATTTTACATGTCGCTGGTCCATACTCCTGAAGATATTCAGAGCACGATTGAAATTTTTGAGTCAGTCATTTCTCAGTTGGCGTCGGAGTGAAGCGGGTGTCGGCAGGCATGAGTTTGGCGAATATTTGTGGAAAAGTACGTCCGCTGGAGGGCTCGACACGGCAATGCGAGCATGGGGCAGATCAAGTTGCACCTGGCGCGTCGACTCAGGTGCGACCCGGGTCGTGCAGAAGGAAGGTTGCACCATGAATAAAGTACGTTGCGCCGTGATTGGAGCCGGCTGGTGGGGTACAACTGCCCATGTGCCCGCGTTGTACCACCATCCCCAGGCGGAGTTGGTAGCCGTTCAACATCACGATCCCGCAAAAGCAGAGCGGATCGCACACGATTTCAAAGTGCCTCATGGTCTGACCACCGCCGAAGAAATACTGGAACTCGATGGTTTGCAGGCAGTCGTCGTAAGTTCGACGCCTCACTTACATCATCTTCAAGCCAAATCGGCGCTACAGCGGGGATTGCATGTTCTGGTGGAAAAGCCGATGACTCACAGCGCCGCGGAGGCGGAAGAGTTAGTCGAACTGGCTGCCGAGAAGAATGTGCAGTTGATCGTGGGAGCGACGTTCCACTACAACCGCCATGTGCTCGAGGCCAAACGCTTGTTACAGTCCGGGGCTCTCGGCGACATTCACTTGATGTGCATACTGTTTATGGACGAAATTCTCGGGTTGTATCAGGGGCTGTCATGGAAAGAATTTGCGGGCAATCACCCTGATCCGGAAGTGGAAGCGGAACCTTATATCCAGCCGGGGCGAACCAGTTATAGCGACCCGAAGATTTCCGGAGGGGGACAGATATACGCTCAAGTCTCCCACGTGGCGGCACTGGCTCCGTTTTTGACCGGTGATCAGCCGGTAGCAGTAAATGGTCTGCTCAACAATGCAGATGCAGCGGTAGACGTGTACGACGCTCTCAGTTTTAAGCTCCAGCGAGGTACGATCGTTTCGTTGGCAAGCGGTGGTCGAATCGGCAACGCGCCACGACACCTGGACGTGCGAATTTACGGGACGCGCGGGGTTATCGAAATGGAATTGCTTGCCGGAACGATGCAGCACTGGGACCACGCCGGGGAATTGACAACTTATCCTCCTCTCAAAACGGACGAAGAACTTTATCCTCGTTTCAGTCCAGCGCGAAACCTGGTGGATGTGGTTTTAGGCAGGGCCGCCAATGGTTCTCCGGGTGATGTGGGCCTTTCCACGATGCAAATCATCGAACAGGCATGCCGGTCGTCGCAGCGCGTTTAGGCCTTTGTGAATTCGATTCTCAACGCGAACAGGTCCAGCGAAGTTGTATCGTGGCGACAGGTTTCGAACGGGGTGCGGGCCGGACTACCAGCGTGGCGGTTGTTTTTCCAGGAAAGCGCGCATGCCTTCGCGTGCTTCTCCTTTGTCCAGGCAAGTGATGTAGGCATCGATTTCCATGGATCCGGAAACGTCGTCACATCTCAGCAGGCGCTTGATCTGGGCCAGAGCCGTGGGCGAGTTGGCGGCAACCTGTTGGGCAAGTTTCTCCGCCTCGTCCCAGAGGGAGGCTGCCGGTACGACACGGGACACGAGTCCCATCTGCCGGGCGGTTTCGGCATCCACGATCTGTCCCGTGAGCAAAAGTTCGGCGGCGGTCGCACCCCCTACCCGGCGCAGCAGTCGGGGAATATTCCCGAACCCGCCGGGCAACCCGATTTTTGCTTCCGGCTCTCCAAAAGTTGCCGAGTCCGCGGCCAGTGCGAAGTCACATGCGCCTGCCAGTGTGCAACCGCCGCCGGTACAAACGCCGTTGACGATAGCAACGACCGGCACGCGCAGCGTTTCAATGTGCTGCAAAAATTGTTGAGCCTGTTCGAGATAGTTCCGACACTCCTCGGGTGAAGCAGACGACATGAAACGGATGTCGGCACCGGCAGAAAATGCGGGGCCGGTACCGGTGATAAATATCACGCGGATGGAGGAGTCTGTGGCAAGACGAAGCAAATCCGCATCCAAGCTGGTGATGACCCCGGGCGAAAGCGCATTCATGGTTGCCAGGTGATCGATACGGAGAATACCCAGCCGGTCTCTTGTTTCAACGGTGACACACATGAAGCAACCTACGTTTCAAACTGCTTGGACAATTCAGGTTTCATAATTTTCCCCATTGCGTTGCGCGGCAATGCATCTTTGATGCGCAGCAGCGAGGGAACCTTGTATGGCGCCAGTAATTGTTTACACCAGTAGCGTAACGAATCCAGGTCAAGCTTGCATCCGCTCCGCAACACGACAACGGCTGCCACCCGCTGTCCCCACTCTTCGTCTTCCACTCCGACAATTGCACATTCTTCAATATCGGAGTGCGTTCTCAGGACGTCTTCGATTTCAAACGCTGAAACTTTGTAGCCTCCTGTTTTGATAATGTCCACGGAGTCCCGACCAAGAATGCGGTAGACGCCGGCCTCGCGCTCGGCAACGTCTCCCGTTTTGAACCAACCGTCCGCCGTAAAAGCGTCGGCCGTTGCATCCGGCTTGCGCCAGTATTCCTGAAACATCGTGGAACCCCGTACCTGGATTTGTCCCGCCTGACCGTCTGGGACCGCTGCGTTGCTCTCGTCTACCAAACGGACTTCGACGCCCGGCAGGGGGGTGCCCACACATCCGGGGCGACGTTCGCCATGTAGCGGGTTCGAAAGCCCCATTCCAATTTCGGTCATTCCATAACGTTCCAGGAGCGTATGTCCAGATATCTCGCGCCATTTCTCGAGTGTTGGCACGGGCAGGGCGGCCGAGCCGGAAATCATCAGTCGCAGGCGACGACAGCCGTCGGTCATACTCCGTTGACAGTCCGAATCCGCACGGTCCCAGGCCCGGGTCAGGCGTTGGTAGATGGTCGGCACCGCCATGAACAGGGTCAGTCCCTTTCCGGCGATGATTCGTGCCCAGACGCGATCTTCTTCGAATTTCGGCAAAAATTCACACGTTGCGCCGGACCACAAAGCACAGCACATGGCGTTCAAAACACCATGCAGATGGTGCAGGGGCAGGACGTGCAGGATGTGGTCGTGCTGAGTCCATTGCCAGGCCTGCACCAGGGATTGAATTTGGCTGGCGATGATCTTGTGAGTCGTCACAGCTCCTTTCGGTCGGTTGGTGGTGCCGCTGGTGTAAAGCAGCATGGCTCGGCGCGAGGCGTCCACCCGGGGCATCACCGGTTTCGAATCCATCGCTTCCACTTCGAGTGCCGGTGACAGGAGAAATCGCAGCCCTCGCGCCTCGGCGATCGGCCGGAGCCGGTCTTCAAACTCCGGGTGGGCGATGACGATACTCGCAGCAGAGTCATCGATGGTATATTCGAGTTCACGGGCAGGGTGTTGCGTGCACAGCGGAACTGCGATTCCACCTGCACGCCAGATTCCCCATTGTAGAGTGACGTGATCCATCGAAGGTGGAATCAGGAACGCGACGCGAGCCTCTTTCAAATCAGAAACGTTCTCCAGCAGACAGCCTGCAGTCTGAGCGGACCGTTCAAGAAGTTCGGCGTATGTGTGTTGTCCTGCCTCATCCACAACTGCAATCCGGCCAAGGTGCTGGAGGGATTGCTGGACGATCGGTAAAGTTTCCATGAGTGCACAATATCTTGCAGCCGCACCGTCTGCAATCGGAGAACTTGTAGCAGGCCCGGTGCGGGACCTGTGGCGTAAGGTCGGCCCGCGAACTGCTGAGCAGCTGTTCAAACCGACGGATTTGGGGTACTGTGTGTTCTGTGCAATTTGTGTGGTTCCAGTGGAGGTAATCATTTCGTGGATACTTTTCGATTGGATGGACGTCGAGCTCTTGTGACGGGCGGTAGCAAGGGCATCGGAGCAGGATTGGCTCGGGGTCTGGCGGAGGCGGGTGCTGATATCGTTCTTGTTGCACGCGGACAACAGGAATTGGAGCAGACTCGAGACGAGTTGCGAACAACGGGGCGAGAAATCGGTATTTGCGCCAGTGACCTGTCTCAGACCGACGCTATCGAAGGGACGTTCCAGCAGATTGTCCAGGAGCACGGACCGATCGACATTCTGGTCAACAATGCGGGTACCACGCGACGTTCGCCGGCCCACGAACTTTCACTGGAGGACTGGCAGCTTGTATTGGAGATCAATCTGACGGCGGTGTTTGCTTTGAGCCGCGCATTTGCTAGAGAGCGAATTTCATCAAAACGTTCAGGAAAAATCATCAACATCGGGTCGCTTCTGAGTA
Organism: Planctomycetaceae bacterium; assembly: GCA_002726515.1. GTDB lineage: Bacteria > Planctomycetota > Planctomycetia > Pirellulales > Pirellulaceae. The sequence continues at coordinate 5,674 of PBTE01000068.1, forward strand.
GCACGGCCCGACAGGATAACGCGCCTTATGCCGCATCCAAGGGTGGTATTCTCCTGTTGACGAAGGCCTTGTCGGTCGATTGGGCCCCGCATCACATTTTTGTGAATGCTATCGGACCGGGCTTCATCAATACTCCACTGACTCGTCCTCTGGTTGAAAATCCTGAATTCAACGAGTGGGTACTCGGTCGTTGTCCGATGGGTCGTTGGGGTAATCCCAAGGACCTGACCGGAGCAGCCGTGTTTCTCGCATCCGCTGCTTCTGATTTTGTGACTGGTCAGATGATTTACGTGGACGGTGGCTGGCTGGCCCGTTTCTAAGCCGGGTGTTTCTTTGCGGACCTGGCGAACGGGGACGTGGTGTTTGCTTTGACGTGCGTCCTTCATTGCATGCAAAGGTCGGGTTGGTCGCTTTTTCCCGAATGGCGGCGACTGGTGGAAGTGATGCAGGCATCCCCGAAGATGTGCCGAAAAGCGACCGGGTGACCGCCGTGGTCAATTCATTGAACGATGGATCAATGCTTCAGGCACGGCTGCCGTAACGACAAGCGGCAGGAAGAAAATTTTGGCTGGCTGGCGTCACCCAGATCCGGACTTCAATCCAGCACCTGCAGTGTAACCGGTCCAAAGAGTCCCGCTTCACGAACGTCCCATAAAGAGGCGTCAAGGTTACGACTTTTCAATCCAGCTTTGTTGACTTGGGCTCCCATGTTAAGCATGCCGTAGCCGTGGATTTCCTTCCAGGGAACCTGTCGAATGTCCAAATCACGAATCCGGTTGGCGGCGACGTTGGTCACTTCAATCTGGAGGAGGTTTCCGGCAGGGAGCAAGTTGTCGACCGGAACTTGAAATGGCCGGCTTACCAGCACGGCCACGGGTTGGCCATTTAAAGTCACCCGAGCGCTATCGCCCACGCGGCCCAGATCGAGCAGGTAGCTCTTGGCTTGGCTCACGGAGTCGAACGAGATCGAGTAGCGCGCTGTGCCGGCGAAGCTGATTGCCTTTTCATCTCCCAGTTCGGTCCACGATTCAAGTGAATCGGTGATAAAGGAATTCGGTAGCGAGGGGCCGCCTTCAATGAAATCGACAGTCCATTTTCCAGGGATTTCGATCGGTTTTCCGGCCGGTTTACGGTACTTCCACGACGCGCCCTGAGGCGGTTGACTGAGGGTGCGTATGATCAACGATTGTCCCGGCTCTAACTGCAATCTCAGCTGTTGGGAATCATTCGTGCCTGGGCGGCACTCTGCGATTCCTGCCTTGCCGGTCATCGGGTCAAGCAGGACGGCGGAGGAAAAGTCGCAGGCCGGCATCACCCAGTCGTCGAGTGGCTGAGAGCCCTCGTTCGTCACGAAGTAGTCATGGCCATCCCGGTGTCTGCGGCGTATGAACTGCAGACCCGGATGGTCGAGCATGCTTTCACGTTGTACGTTAGCGACGGGAAGTAAACTCTCCAGGTTTTGTCCCAGTAACACTCGACCACCTCCCACCTTTGCCTCACGAACTTCGTTTGAGCCGGTGGATGACCATTTCAGGTTTGAGAGGAGTTCACGAAGCCGCGCCTGACGCGCATTGACATCTTTCAGTCCGGGGACATCCTCGGGCAAATGTGCCACAAAAGCCACTGTACCTCCGTCATGTGCCAATTCGAGAAGTTTCTCAAGTGTAGCCAGTGGCATGGCGCGAGCAGCGGGAACCAGGACAATCCGGTATTGTGCTCCCGGGCTGCGAATGTTGCCCTGTTTCATCACGCAAGTATCCAGGAGCGCGTCCGAGACGAAATCGAACCCGTAACCACGCCGCCAAAGGCGGTCCGCCACGCGGCCGACTGGTTCAGGATCGAGCCATTTGTTTTTGGAGTGCAAGGTGAGTTGCATGTAACCGACGGTGCTCCAGTTGGCATCCAAAAGAGGTAGGTCTGGTTGCTCGTACCGGCGTCGGCGAAAATAGCTCGTGTAGTCTTGCCACCAGATGTCATGGCCCACTTGCCACAGATCGTGAATCGGCCAGTACAGTAAAATGTCGTTACCCGGTTCTCCTGCCTGCAGAACTGCCTGACAGCGAGCCACGTACTGGTTCAATGTCGGTAGATCCCCCCAGATGGTGTTGCGTGGATTGACTTGACTGCTGGCGTAATACAACCAACCGGGCCAGGGAACGTAGTCTGGCGTGTAGGCGGTACCATGATAAAAGATATGATTGGATCCACCCACGAGGAAGCGATCAATCGCTGTCTTCATCTGGTCGAGTGTGGTGTGAAAGTGACGGTCAAGCCAGGTGAAGCACTCCGAGGCGATCAACTTGCGGCCTGCCACATGTCCGGCCGAAGAAGCCAGCTTCACGCTCATCGAGTCCGTGAAGGGATGCATGGGCGGACCAGGATTGTCAAGTCGCCCATACATTTCGGCTTCGGGCATGTCGGCTGCTGCGTAAAGATCGAGCAGGTTGCCGGGGGCACCATGTGCCTGGTTCCGGCTGCGGCTCCCCCTCTCGTGGGACCATTGTGTCAGCTGTTCGACAAAATGATCCAGGTGCATTTCGGAAATCGTCTGGCGATAGTCGCAACGGACACGCGCTACGCTGTCGATTCTCAGCGAAGGGTCTGCATCCACGTTTCCGAACAAGGCGGGCAGGTGTTGACGCAGGTCGTAGCCGCGCCGCCGGGAAAATTCATCCAACAGGTCGACAGAGAAATCGGTAAAGTATTCAAACGAATCGTGGTAATAAGCCCGTATCCCTTGGGTACGCAAATCCTTGGTGCGCTCAGCGAACCCAGCCAAATACTCCTGCATCGATGTGTGAGAGAATGGATCGATGGGGAGTCCCTCGCCTCCCGGCGCAACGGCCCGATGGTCCTGGTGGGCCGCTTCAGCCGAGAGGATGTAGACGGTCCACTGACCTGATGGGGGTTGCCAGGAAAATTGCGTTGTCTTTTCAGGAAGAGGTCCCAGGTCCATGAATTGACCGGTTTTTGAGTAAGCCGTTACGGCCACCACCCGTTTATCTGCCAGGTCGATCTGGAACGAAGATCCTTTCGCAACCGGATGAGTTTCCAGTTTCGCATGCACAAGCGTCTGGTCGGGGGTTACCCAGGAACCACCGTAGATCCAGCCTGAACAGGGTGGCAAGTCAACACCCAGGTCCAGACCATCGGCCAGTGCAGTTGTCGTGTTGAGCATTTCGACCCAGCGCGGGGAGAGATACGGGATGTATTGTTCTTCGTATCCTTTGGCGCCGGCGATGCAGGTGAGTTCGATTCCTCCCAGGCCCGCTGCGGAGAGTCGCTGGAGTTCGGCTTCCAGGTTCTTCGGGTCGACGACCGATCCGAACCACCACCAACGGGTCCAAGGTTTTTGTTCCCGAGTAATCTCCGGCCAGTCAAGTGGTCCGGAAGAGAGACTTTCGGCCGCACTTAGGCCGGTTGTGGACCAGGGCGCTGTCACACATACCAAACTACAAATTGCCAACAAGAGCATTGCTCGGTCACGGAATTTCATTCTGATTCTCCACGTTATCCAATCGCTGTGACTTTGACTTCCCGCGGGATTCTTACCAGACCGGAGCGGTTTGTTTTTAACGGTTTCCAGAGCCGCCATTTCCGATTCGTGTTACAGATCCTTTTAGGTCCTCGATTGTAACATCTGCCGCTCCCGTGCGGATCGGATTCCACTCCAAGATGACAGATTACTGTTTTTTTGCAAGCGTTTACCGTGTCTGTACCTCTTCACTCCAACGCCAAGTTATGATCCACTGTACCCCTGATACACATCGACTGTAGAGGAGTATGTATCTCGGCGAGTCCATCGACGACTCCACCACGCAAGTTTCAGAAACCACGTACTGATTCGTCCTGTTGCACAAAAACGAGATCAGACGTTGTTGCCATCGAATAACCCGAGGAGTGCAGCGCATGTCACAGGCCCGATTAATTTCTGCTATTGGAACACCTTTGACTGAGGAGGAATGCTTGCACGTGGAGGGTTTGAAAGCGCATCTCGAGGATCAATTTCAGCATGGAATTGAGGGATTGCTTGTTGGTGGTTCGATGGGGCAGATGCAAGTCCTGGACGACCAGACTTACCGGGACTTGATACGAGAGAGTGTTGAGTTGGCCACTGGTAAGGCAGAGATTCTGGTAGGTGCGGGCGACACCGCCTACACTCGCACACGGCAACGCATTGAGTACATCAATCAGTTTCAGGTTGATGGCGTGGCCGTATTGGCACCCTTCATGTGGAAGTTTGGCCAGAGCGAGTTGATCGATTACTACCGGGCCCTGGCCGATGTGGCACGGGCCCCGCTTTATCTTTATGACTTGCCACAAGTTACCGGCACGAAACTCGAGTGGGAAACGATGTTCGAGTTAGCGCGGCATCCCAACATTGCGGGAGCCAAGTGTTCGGATAAGTTCGATTGGACTCGCCAGCTTATCGAACAGGTCGACGAACGGGGCCTGCACTTTCGGGTGATCATGGCGCAACCGCACCTGTTGGATATTCTGGTGCACTTTGGATTTCGTGATCATTTGGATGGCATGTGGGCCTGGGCTCCCCACTGGTCAAA
>PBTE01000069.1 GCA_002726515.1 Planctomycetaceae bacterium
ACGGCCCGGGATTTTGATGACGCCCTGCAGACCCTTCCGGTGCCTCCGCGACTTGCCTTGCTGCGTTTCATCATCGAAGGTGTTCGAGAGAGAAGTGTCTGCCGGGGAGCAGCTCGCTGAATTTCCCGCCGGGATGGAGAAGCTCCAGACCGATGCTCCTGAGCGTCTTGAGAACATAGCGAGCGAGATCGAAACCCAGGAAATTGAAAAAGGCAACGCGCAAGAAAGCCTGGTCCGGTCACAGGCGGTCCTCGATCAGTCTCCCCTGCATCCCACCGGCGGAATCAAGCCCGAAGTTGTCACCACCCTGCGCGAAAAGGTTAAAAGCCTTGAAGAGTTGGAACGAAAAAAGTCCGAGGCGGCAAGCAGGGTTAAGGAGGCTGATGCATCAATCCGCAATGCGGTTGTTTCACTGGGTGGTGGCGCTGCCGAGGCCGCGAAGGTGAAAAGCATCGATCTGGAGAAAGCCGGGGAGCTGCTTGAATTTGCCCGGCGTGCTGAAAATTATCGGCGTGATCTCAACGCATACGACAAAGTCATGAAATGGCTTCAAGCTGAGACGTCAGCAGAGGACGCCAACTCACTACGCAATGGCTGCAAGGCTCTCAACAGCTGGCTCGTTCGGACAGGTCTTCCCGGTCCCGTCTCCGGGAAAGAATCGGACCAGCCGGCCCCGCTCAAGAGCCCACTCTTTCTGCTCTCGCTGAGCATCGCGCTGGTTTTCCTGATGGCGGGATTCATCAGCGATGAAAAATGGTTCCTGGGCCTTCTTCTTCCTTTGTTCCAGGTCGGCTGGCTTCTCTGGAACTTCTGGCAAAGGCCGGTCCAGTTGGACAACCGCTGCGATCCTGAAGAGAGCAAAGCTGAGTATAAAAAAACCGGCCTTGAGGGTCCGGTTGACTGGACTCCGGAAGCGGTCGAAAGACTGCTGCAAAGACTGGAGTCCCTCTACGATCAGGCACGTCTGGAGGAGGAAAGGCGTCAGCGTTGGGCGGATGAAAGAAGCCGTGGTGCTGACTTGCAAGAGAGGGAAGCCTTGTTGGAGGTAGATCGTGCGCAATGGAAGAAGGAACTCGGTCTGGACTGGGACCACAAGGAGCTCGATATCTATTTGCGCGTGGGGCAATTACGGGCACTGTTTGAAGCCCGGCAGGGCCTTGCCGTGGCAGAAGCCTCTCAAAAGGCCGCGGTTGCCGGCTTTGACAATCTCCTCCGGGAAATCGCCGAAACTATTCAAGAATACGGGCTCGGCTCTGCCGCCGATTGCGCGCTTGCCCATTCCACGGTCCAGGAGCTTGAGACCTTGCGCATCGCCTACACGGATGCACAAAATGATTTGCTGAGAGCCCGGGCCGGGATGAAAAGAGCTGGTGACCAAATCAAGCGGAGGGAGGAAGAGCGGACCCAGGTTTTCGAACTCGCTGGATTGACCGTCGGCCAGGAAGCCGAGTTACAAAGCCGACTCGAAAAAATAGAAGACTATCACACAAAGAAAACGGCCCACAATTCGGCGGTCACGCTGCTGCAATCCGTTGAAAACGCTCTCCGCCACGAGCAAGGGCTGATGGAACTGTCCAAAGAACAGATTTCAGACAGGCGAAGCAGGCTGGAGATTGTTGCGGCAAAAAAAGACCAGCTCACCGAACAGCGGATACGACTGCTGGAGCGCATCGAGCAAGCTGAAGAGCGAACCGACATCGCTGAAAAACTAGCCGGCCTCGACCAGGCTGCAGATGTCCTCAGGCTCCGCAGGGAAGAGGACCAGGCTGCTGTCACGGGAGAGGCCCTGACCCGGTTTGTACGTCAGAGACATCACCAGGCGGATCAAACGGGAATCTTCTCGAGGGCCAGCAACCTGTTCACAAAGTTTACCCGGGGGCGTTTCAAGCTGGAAATCGATGACGACACCGAAGCCCCGGAATTCAGATGTATTGATACGGCTACGGGCCGGGGAAGAAGCCTGGAACAATTATCCAGCGGCACCAGGATCCAGTTGCTCCTCGCTGTGCGTATCGCCTTCGTCGAGAACCAGGAGCAGGGAGGTAGGAAGATGCCTTTCATCCTTGATGAGGCCCTGGCCATCACTGACGAGCAGCGGGCTGAAGAAATCATCAAGGCGGGCATCGACATCTGCTCGGACGGGCGCCAGTTCTTCTATCTCACAGCCCAGCATGACGAGGTCGGGAAGTGGCGCCGCCTGCTTGAACCGACTGAGCTTCGGGTGAGAGAGATTGACCTCGCGGAGGTACGGGAGTTCAGTCAAAAGGATCGTGTCCCGCCACAGGTATTTGAGCCGCCCCCAACTGTCCAGTTTCCCAGTCCAGCCGGAATGGGTCACGAGGCCTACGGCAGGGTGCTGAGCGTGCCCTCCATTGACCAGGCCGCGACCGTCGGAGGCATCCATCTGTGGTACCTGATCGAAGATTCTGAGAAGCTCTGCGACCTTCTCAATGATGGAATCAATCTCTGGGGCCAACTGGAGAACCTGGTAGAGAGCAACAATTCAGAAAATCTCACCGTAAACTCGTCTCTTTATGCACAAGCCCTGGCCGCCTCAAAAGTTCTGGATTTTGCGCTGAAATATCGCGGTGTTGGCCGAGGTCGACCGGTCAATCGCCAAGCGATTAAAGAATCTGACACAGCCGGCAAGTTTTTTGAAGACGTTGTTCAACTGGTGGACGGCCTTGGGGGTGACGGAAAGTTGCTGGTGAAAGGACTCGAGGCCGGAGAAGTTAAAGGATTTCGTAAACAGAAGATTTCGGACCTGGAGCAATACCTTGAAGACAATGGGTTTATCGATCGACTGAACGTGCTTTCAGACAATGAAATCAGGAACCAGGTGCGGGAGGATGTCTACAAAGACACAGAGTCGGGCCTGATCAACCTTGAACGCATAAACTGGCTTGTCCAGCAGGTGCTCAAGGAAGATGAATAACCATGAATGGTTCGATGTCAGTGGTTGTCTCCGGGGCGTGCATCAGGGTCTGTAGATTGCCGAGCCACCGTTATTACACCCAGTTGCTACCGGCACGTGGCTCGGGCAACACCAGGCACCCGTTTGGAAAACGCTGTGTCGGCTCATCAGCGTGGTAAGACCAACTCAGCAAACCAAAATGGTTACACAGTTGGTGGAGCGCCACGGGTGGTGTCGCCATGGCGGGCTGATTCCGTGCCGGAACCATTGCCGGAATCCTGGTCAATCGCCTCTGTCGCAGGCGCTGAGGACAGGGCGGCAAAGGCAGCACGAACCACCGGACTGGTGACGTAATAAATAAACAACAAAGGCATTGCCAGTTCGTGAAAGGCGGCCACGACAACGAGAATAAACACGAACTTGACTAACCGTTGATAACTTACACGTCCTTTCACATGATGGCTGAAAGCACGTGGGTAGGGCACCCGTGAGACCATCAGGCAAGCAACAATCAGGGTTGCCACCGGCACGAATCCCGCGGTTGCAGATGTCAATAAGTCAGCAAGCCACCTTGTCTGTTGTGTGAATACCCCGGCCAAGTCACTGTGCGCCGGGTTGATGATCACCAAAGACGCCACCGTCCCCGCAGCTGCCGGTGACGGCAAACCACAAAACGGGCGTCTGGATTCGTCTTCGTCTTTGTTGACGTTGAAGCGAGCGAGCCGCAGAACAGCGGCAAGCACATAGAGCACTGCAATAACCCACAAGACGCGGGGGTGGAACACATGAGAAAATTGCAGCATGAGAAAGGCGGGCGCGACACCGAAACTGATGGCATCACTGAGGCTGTCTAACTGTGCTCCGAAGCCGCTGGTCTGTCGTGAAAGTCTGGCAACCGGACCATCCAGCATGTCGAAAATCATTGCCACGAAAATCAACAAGGCCGCTATGTACAAATTATTTGCTGAAGCAGTTTCGGGTCCGACTTTTGCGGCGTAAGTGATGCTGCCAAACCCACACGCCGAATTTCCCAATGTCAACAAAGTAGGAATGACGGCAAACATCTGCTGGCCACGCAGCCGCAGCCAAAATTGGGAAGTGGTAACACCTCGTCTTGGTTGTTTTGGCATGGAAGTTGGCCTCACTCGTGATGATTGGTATTCGATGGATACTTGAGGACGGCGCTGGAGCCCGCGCGGACATGGTCACCAACCGCGACAAGCAGGGACAAACCCTCTTCGTACGGCACTACGAGTTCCGTGCGCGACCCGAGTTTGATCATGCCGAATTGAGAACCGCGGTCCAATCGTTCCCCGGGAGCAACCCAACAAACGATCCGTCGTGCGATCGCCCCCGCAATTTGACGGACGATGATGCGACGGTGAGGAACCTCGTCTTCTTCCAACTGTACCACCATCTGTTCGTTTTCCCGCGCAGATGCGGCGCGCAAGGCATTCAAGAACTTTCCCTTGCAGTATCGCAGGCCAATGATCCGGCTGGTGACAGGCACGCGGTTGATGTGCACATTGAAAACGCTTAAGAAAATTCCGATCACGATGGCCGGCCCACCAATCAATTCGTCATGTGCAACCTCCTCTACGGCGACGATCTTCCCGTCGGCAGGTGACACTACAAGACCCGGGGCCTGCGGTACCTTCCGTTGTGGGTTCCGGAAAAACCAGGCGAAAAATAGCGGAAACCCAAGCAGAACAAGTGATAGAGGCAGGAAAACAAACGCTGTGATTGCCGCCAGCGTCAGACAAATTACGCTCAGAAGTATTAACTCCGCAAGTCCCGCGCGAACGAATGGCAAACGATCACGCCACGCGAACGGGTCGTCTTTCTCGTCCCAGTGGCATGCGGTCTGGTTGCGGTAGTATTTCAGATCTCGCGGGTCAAGCACTTCGTGCGGACAGCCTTGTGGTTCACCGCGGCGTAAACGGCGCATGCGTTCTACGTAGGCTGTACGAAAAGTCTTTAGATACCATCGACGCCAGGTGCCCCACGCCAACTCGATCTTCATACAGACACCACCACCGGGTTGAATCGATCGAATGTCTGACTGAAGTGGTTGAATCGATAATCGTTTTTCAACGTCGGGTGGGATTGACTCGATTTGTGTGGTTTGCCGTTGTGCCATTAGCTATCTTACGGGCTCGTGTGACCCGGTTTGTGAAAACGCAAATAATGGACCACAGCCGGAGGAAAATTCCTGTAGATGGTTTGCTGGCGAAACTCGTACAGCCGGAGGTAGCGCTGTAATACTCGGCGGACTCGAGCAATGCGGCGCCGGTCCTCGATTGTTGTCAGCCGCCGTTTGATTTCGTGCACCCAGGCGTATTCAAAAAATGCCAACGTTCCATCCGGTGACAGCAAGTCTTCAAAATGTTTGAAGATACATTTTACCAGACCGACTGCGAAGTTGTTGAAGGGTAAACCACAGACGATAAAATCATAGTCCGTTGCGGGTTTCCACTCCTGGACAGGCTGATGCAGAATGCGCGTGCGGTTGGCCACTTGGCGAAAATCCGGTTCCGAATCGAACCGCCGGCGCAATATATCGACAAACCGATCGTTCAACTCAACCAGGTCGAATTGATCTTCCGGACCGACATCCCTTACCAGTTCACGGGTGACTGCGCCGGTGCCGGGACCGACTTCCAGGATTCGAGCGGGCCAGGTACGTTCCCTTATCGGCTCAGCTAAGGCTCGAGCCAAGTGGCGACCGCTCGGAGTAAACGCACCCGTGGACACGCCGTGATTCTGGAATTCACGGAAAAACGTCAGATATTCTGAAACTGTGTGTTTCATTATTCAAACCCGTGCGGACCCCTTCGAGCAATGAACCTACCTCTCAGTGTAAAAATATTCGAGCCGACCGGAAGTGCCTCTTGGGCTGGTGCGGAGAAACATCGGGGGAATGTGGTCCCCGGGTCCAGCACAATCGGGGTATTCAGTAGAGTCTGTTTGCAGCTGGATTCGGTGCGACCCCGCCCGCGTGAAAAAGCGGTGCCGTGCGCAAAAACGCTTGTGTTCCGGATAGCAGAAGGACTGAACGGTTGTTTAAAAAAAAAATCTCTTAAGGAGCGTGAAAACCGAAGGAAATTCTTGCTGTCGGCTGTTTTGGGGCCTGGTCGGGATGCTTTGCAGGACAACTTCATGAACCAGTACGGTGCCTCGTCCGGCAGCCAGCGTGAGAAAAGCTACCCGGATGGATTTGCGACGATAGAAAGCACCGCAGTCGATCGGTTTGAAATCTCTTCCCGCATCGGTGAAAATTTACGACTCGTCCTCATGGGGATGCCGGGTGTCGCGAAGCAGTGTTAAGGCAACGAGTCCCAGGGACAAGATAACCCAAGCCTCCGGCTCAGGGACGGCAGTCGCTCCACTGTATCCGACGGGAGTGAAACTGCCCGTCAGTTGGTTGTAGTCGCCCAGGTCGATATCGCCGTCGCCGTCGCCATCACCCGTGGAGAAAAGACCACCGGAAGCGCCGGGATTAAAGTGACTTGTCAATGTGGTGTAGTCCGTCAAGTCAATGTCTCTGTCGAGATCGGTGTCACTGGCAATGTAAGGAGACGCGTGGCCGTTCTCCGTAGCCGCTTCGGCGAGCCAGGCATCGATATCTTCACCATTGAGTGTGCCATTTCCGGTGAGGTCATATGCCGAGCCAGGTGCGCTGACTCCCATCACCAGGTTTCCTTGGCCGAACAGGTCGTCAACGTCTGACAGGTCACACGCGGAATCACCATTAAAATCACACGACGGACCATTCGTGCCGGATCCGGACACGGTGAGCAGCGACGACAAAGCGTACATGGGACGTTTCGTAAAGGGAAGCGCTGAAAAACCCGCGTTAATCCACTCTTTATCCGTGGATTGTACCCGGCCATGGCTGGGAGCGCCTTGCACCGGATCCTGTGGGTTACCACCACCAACACAGGACTCACCAAGCGGTAACATCCCGTGACAACTGCTTAAATTAGCAGTGCCCATGGAGTTTGTACCGGACCATATAAAAATCGACGTTGGTGGTGTTGCGAACTGGGTCAACGACAGCGAGTTATCGAGACTGACGCTCGTACCGGCCCAGAGGTCTGCAAACCCGTCTGCAATCTTTGTTACACCGTCAAGCAGATACACAGGGGCGTCTGCGCCGACGACGGCATTGTCCCTGGCATTGACTGTGCGCGTGGAACCGACTGCGTACCAGAGAACATTTTCGTCAGTCCCCGTAAGTGTAGGGTTCAGTACCGCTTGCTCTTGCACAAACGTGTTGTAGGACTCGATATCCGTACTCTCTGCGGATGTTTTGTCGCGGGTTACGAACGCTAAGTGGTACGAATCCCCGGAGCCCAAACCGGTTGGAACCACAACAGCGAGAGCCGAGGTGACAGTGACAAAGGGGGCAGCTAAGGCAACGAGATGAATCACGAACCGAAACATGGATGATTTCCTCCGGTCAGCATCTCTGGCTGGTACACCTTGTACGGGTTGCTGGTTCTGCAAAAACGAATGTGGAGTAGTCCAGTGGAATCTGTCGGGCGGCGTTGCTTGCCATCAAACCGGACAATAAATCAGCCACGATCGTTCTGTACCGCATGGCGCGGAACGATGGCAGTTGCTCGCTGTTTACATTGTCAACGGAAACCTGAGTGTTCCCACGCTGGATTCAGAAACACGATTTCCAGTTTACTCCTGGAAAATCGGATTGCAATTCTTTTTCAACAAATTGTTTTGGATTGGGTAAAACGAATGTCCCTCCGTACAAGCCTGTGATGTTGGTCTACAGAATGGCGGGTTCCTTAAAACCGACGTGCCGAGCCCCGAACAGTCGGGCTGCCACGTGGCGAGGCATTGGAACTGGATGAACAAGAGTTTGAATCGATCCGTGACCGGGTTGTCCCGTGGGGACTCGAATCTAGTCGGTCAGCCGCTGGTGTTGGGACGGGGAAATCATCGGAATTGCTTCTGGTTACTCTGCATTGAAGGAGAAAAAGGGAGCCAAAATGGCTTGCAAGGCTATCAATACCAGGACTGCGTGGACGACTCGACGCAGTGCCACACGAGGAAGCCGTCCTCCCAGGTAAAGTCCCAGCCAGGTACCAGTCATCGATACAGGTAACGCTGCCAATGCCAGGCCACAGGCAGCCGAGACTTCGTTTCGAAAGACGCCCAACAACAACAGAGCCTGTGGACCCAAAGAAATCAGAAACATGAAGAACATGAATCCTCTTGATCGGTTTGTGCTCCAATCATGTGCTACCACCCAGAGCGCTATAAACGCACCCCCCATGGAACAAAAACCGGCCAGGAAGCCACTGCTCAGAAAGGCAACCAAAGTCCACGCTGGGTGTAGTTTTTTGCGAGGTTCGACTTGAACCAGCCATTGGGCCACCAGGATGATTATGAGAATAATGCCCACAACCCGTTTGATTTGATGGGGATCAATGGAATGGGCTTGCCAGAGTGCCCACAACCCGATGGGAAGCGAGATGAGACGAAGGATCACCGGACCCAGCGTGTCCCGATAATGGATGTCGTGTCGCAGCCGATAAGCAGCTAATCCATTCTGCGGCAGGTTGGAAACGATATTTACGGCGATGGCTTGTGGAAGGGAAAGCCCCACCAGCAATAACAGTGGAACGCCGAACACGCCTCCGGCAAACGCGATCGAACCTTGCAGCAGGCCGCCCGCGAAAAGAATGACCAGAATGGCGCTGATTTCGAATGCTGAGAACTCGAGCATGAACGGAGTCTAACCGATAGACGAGGAGTCCGGCGAGCGGAAATTTTGTTTCTGGCAATTTTTGCAGGGAGGCGTTAAAATCAACGGGCGAGTCTAAATAGGATGGAATTCCCTTTGAGAGTCAATTGATGCCATGATTCCCCCAAAACAATCTCGGCGCCATTTTTTAACGACGACGTCTCAGGCCGTCGCCACAACGATTGCAGCACCCTATTTCATCACCAATCCGGCTCGAGCTGGGGAAGAGTCGAAAAACGACCGGCTCGTCCTCGGTTGCATCGGCACAGGCGACCGCTGGAGTGCTGTGGGACCCAATGCGATGAAATTGTCGGACTGTGTCGCCGTTTGTGACGTGGACGCTCACCACGCGGCGAAGGCAGTGGTGGCGGTGCAGAAACGACAGGATTACATACCGGAAGTTTATGAAGATTATCGCAGAGTGCTGGACCGCAAGGACATTGATGTCGTGACCATTGTCACCACCGACCACTGGCATTCCAAGATCGCCATCGAAGCGATGCAGGCTGGAAAGGATGTTTATTGTGAGAAGCCGCTCACCCTGACGATTGAAGAAGGAAAACAGATTTGTCAGGTGGCTCGGCAAACCGGCCGTGTTTTCCAAGTCGGTACCCAGCAGCGCAGTGAAATGAAGCAACTGTTTCTACAGGCGATTGCCATGATCCGCGACGGGCGCATTGGCCAGGTGAAAAAAGTGGTGTGTGACATTGGTGGTGCGCCGACATGTGGCTCGATTCCCGTGGTCAAGGTGCCTTCCGCGTTGAATTGGGACATGTGGCTTGGTCAGGCTCCCGTCGTCGATTATCGCCATCAGGAGGGTGGGACCTGGGGAGATTCTCGTTGTCACTTCCAGTTCCGTTGGTGGTACGAGTACTCGGGCGGCAAACTGACCGACTGGGGTGCGCATCACGTGGACATTGGTCAGTGGGCCATCCAACAGAACGGACCCGGCCAGGGCGTTGTTTCGGTGCAGCCCGTGCTGGCAGCCCATCCGGTGGACCTTCGTGACGGCATGCCCCTCCAGGAAGACCGTTACAATACGGCACACGAATTCCACGTCAGGTGCCAGTTTCAAAACGGTGTGGAAATGAATATTGTCAGCCAATCGACCGATGGAAACGGAATTTTGTTCGAAGGAACGAAAGGCCGCTTTCATGTCAGTCGGGGCCGCATCCAAGGGAAGCCCTTCGAGGACCTCCAGCAAAATCCTTTGCCCGAGGATGCCCTTGTCAAAGCTTATCGTGGCAAGCAGCCGGGGGGTAAAAATGCACATATGCGCAATTTTTTCGAGTGCATCCGGTCACGGGATCTGCCGATTTCGGATGTGTTCACCCACCATCGGGCACTGACGACGTGTCATTTGGCAAACATCGCCATGCGCTTGAACCGACCAATTCAGTGGAATGCTAAGACAGAACGAATCGTCGGCGACAAGGAAGCCGACACTTGGCAGCGTCGCAGCCAACGCAAAGGTTTTGAAATCCACGTCTGACAAACGGCCAATCGAATCCCCGAGGAAAAAGATCGCGTCAGACGGTCTTCTGAGTCGACAACTCTGTCCGGGTAATTGTTGTGTGGGGAGACTTCGGTTGTGAGGGGTGTCATCACGCGGAATCTGCACACTACCGCCCTCCGGTGGCGGGCGTTTACCCTGGTTGAATTGTTGGTTGTGATGGCAATCATTGCCATTCTGCTTGCGATGCTGTTACCGGCGGTGCAAATTGCACGTGAAGCGGCGAGACGTTCTGACTGTACGAACAACATGAGGAACATGGGGTTGGCGGTTCAGAATTACCTGACGTCGTTTCGGGTGTTTCCACCGGCAAACAGTGTTGAACCGCCAAGGCACAGTTTTGTCACGCGCATCCTGCCCTATTTCGAACAGGGCGAATTGTTCAACGTGGTTGATTTTGGGCTGAATTGGAATCATCCCGACAATCTGTCCCACACGAAGCAGGATCTGGGAGGGATACTCATCTGCTCATCAGCACCCGGCAACAGGAAGAATGACCACGTGACGGATTACACCGTGGCGACTCGGGTCAGTTCCGCAACTGGATCGGGAATTGGCACCCTGGTTGGCACCGGGATAGTGACTGATCGAGGGGCGGACAAGTATCCCCACTGGCACGGAGTCATGCAGCCCGTCGATGGGACGAAAGGTAGAATCGTACGTCCGGCCAGTATTCGAGACGGCATGTCCAACACGATTATGATCGTGGAGGTGGCTGGCCGGCCCTTTGTCCATGAGGGAAAGAAGTTTACAGCCGGTTTGACCAGTACTCACCGTTGGGCCAACTGGCAGGTTACCATTGTCATCAACAAATTTTGCGAGTCGTCCAGGATGATAAATTGTACCAACAGCGATGAAATTTACAGCTTTCACCCGGGAGGCAGTAACTTTACCTATGCGGATGGTTCCGTGCATTTTTTGAGTGAATCGTTAGCTGCGGATTCACTGGTATCACTGGTGACAGTTGCCGGAGGGGACTGAGTTGCCCGGACAGCGGTTGATCGTCTGTTGCCCTGGATCGCTCTTTGTTTCTGGCTGCGACGATTGTTTTTTCTGCATCGTACTCGAGGCAGCACGTCCACGGACTCACCGAAATTCCTTTTCAGGGATGAGCTTTTAGTGGCACGATTTTATTTTTCCGCCGAGGTGGGCGAAACCAACCTGGATGCATCGTTCCAACTGTTCAGGGTTTTGCGTTCTCCGGCCTGACCCGAACCTCGTACTAAACTGGTCTCCCATTCGACGGCCAGCATCACACAATTAATTCCCGATCCAATTCCCAGCATCCCAACCTTGTCACCCTCCTGTAGAAAACCACTTTCGGCGCCCAGGGCCATGGTGATCGGCAAAGCGACAGAACCTGTGTTGCCGAGCCATTCGAGTGTCGTGTAGTCCGCCACCGGATCAAGTCCCAGTGACTCAAGCATCAATCGTCGATGAATAGAACCGACCTGATGACAAAAGGTTTTGTCGATGTCGTCCCGTGCCCAGCCGGATTCGCACAAAAAGCGTTCAAACGTTTCACTTCCCGTGAGGATCCCCTCCTGCATGAGGCGTTCAGAATCAGTGTCCATCAGCGGCTGCATCCCACTGGCCACGGACTGGTCGGCACCGCTGTGGCATAGTTCGTGGTGGTCCGTATTAGCATAGGAAACGGCAGTGGTTAAACGGTTGCCTGTCTGGCTGAGTTCACGATCGGTCAACACGACGGCACAACTTGCTGAACCAATCGTGAGCGACGCAATCGCTGATTTCACGGAGTTCCGTGTCAATGATTCGTCAGCGTTCAGGGTGGCAATCGTGGTTTCCACCAACTCCCTGCCTCCTTCACTACCCACCACGATTCCCACACGAATCTGGCCCAATTCAATCATGTTTGCTATTTGTGTGATTCCGTTGAGGATTCCCAGGCAGGCATTGGATACATCATAAACCATGCACTCGGCCGGTAAATCAAGGTGATGGTGGACAGCACACGCGGTCGCCGGTTCTAAGTGGTCCCGACAGACAGAAGCGTGTACAAGACCACCGACGAGTGCACGATCCAAACCGCTGGACTGCAACGCAGCATCAGCACTGGCGACGCTATTTTTGCTGGGTAGGGTTCCGGGTTGCCAGAATCTCCGCTCACGGATTCCCGTAATCAGTTCAAGTCTTCCTTCGGGGAGATGGAGTCGGCGATAGACGGGTTCCAGCCGCTGCTCTAACTCCGCCGAGGTGACGATATCTTCAGGCAGCGTGTAACCAAACGATTCAAGGCAGACGTTTTGATACAGCATGTGCAGGCGATTCCAAGATGGTGCGAGGGGGGGCACCTTTGAGTGTCGAAAGGGGGTGGCGGTGTGTCAAGTGGCAACCGGTTCCAGTGGAAACGTGGTGGTGTTAGAGATTCAAAAAAGGCAGTTTGATTGCAAAATATTGGGGTTAGGAAATTTGGGGAAATAAATTTAATGCAGTTCATTACAGCATGTAGTGGTAAGGTTGACTGTTTAATACAAAATAGGTGGTACACTTGCCAAAGATGTTCGAACCGCTAAATTTGTCCTCCGACTTATGTTTTCCCAACAGGTCGATACGGCGTGAACCATTGAGTAATTGAGGCCAGCAGAAACGGATGTCGCTCTTGCGTTGTGCCTAGGACGGGTAACGTGCCTCGGCAGTAAATGTTGGCAGCAAACAGTAATTCTGGAGTGCCCTGCTTGGATGGCTGGGTGGATCAGGTTGCTGTGCCCACCTGTGCTGCACGTTTACGCTTGGCTCAGCGGTGAAGTCCGCTGAGCCCTCTACCCGCCCGATCACGCGTTGGATCTGCATTGATCCAGCAGGGGTCGTATCTATGCGATTGTGTTGGCCACAAGTTTGCTCACGTTTGTGAAAGGGAATTTTGATGCAAACGAAACCGCTAATTGGCATTAATTCTGACTACCGGTCCGCTACGAAAAATCGACCTTCCTACTCGGTTGTCTGTGGAGGTTATTTTGACTCCATCCTTAAGGCTGGTGGTATCCCGGTGATTGTGCCACCTTTGGATGACAGGGATGATATTCATTCGGCCCTGAAATTATTACAGGGTTTTCTTCTAATCGGTGGTCCTGACTTGGACCCGCAACGCGATGGTTTCATGCGTCACCCCAGTGTACGGCCAATGGAGGACCGTCGTGAGAGTTTTGACCGGATGTTGGTGGATGCAATCGCCGAGCGAAGCCTGCCGGTACTGGGAATTGGTGTGGGGTTGCAACTGATCAACGTGTCACAAGGTGGCAATCTTTTTTTGCATGTACCCGAAGATATTCCTCGGGCGCTTCCACACAAAGATCAGTTGGATATCAATCACCGACATGGTCTGGAAGTCGTGCCAGGCACAATCATGGAACGGGTTTACGGGGACGGGGAAGTTCGTGTGAATAGCATGCACCATATGGCGATTGACGAACTGGCTCCGGGGTTTGCTGTCACTGCCCGTTCGCCTGACGGAGTGATCGAGGCGATCGAAAGCCAGATAGAAGATTGGTTCGTCCTGGGCACGCAGTTCCATCCCGAGGGGGAATCAGCGTCGGCCTTGGATCAACGGATTTTCGAGGAGTTCCTGGCGGGAGTCAGCCACAGTTCTTTCGCGATGCGCATGGTTGCCTAGAAGGTGGTGATCGGGCTCCCGGATTCCGATAGGGTTTTCGGGAGCCGATTGGCATTGCCGTTCCTGTCCTTTTTGTAACGCACTGGATATCGCCGTTTTGGAAGTGTTCCGTTGATCCGGGGCGCCAAGTTCGGTGTGGCGGTTGCCATGGTGATCAAGCCGGCTCCGACGTAAGAAACAAGTCCATGTCCTGCAACGATACCGTTCACGGCTCCGGCGACGGGCCCGAATTCGATCCTTTTCGCCTGCAGCGCGCTGCCGAGGCGAGACGGCGTTACTTTGTGGGTCTGAGTCTCTCCAGTGACGGGAGTTCCCTGGCAGGCAGTGTTGTGCAAACTTGCGGGGTGGGGCTGGAAGCGGAGGCCCGATCAGTCTCTTCGATGTCGCTCCGGTTGCCTGCCAGTTTACAGGAGGCGTGGCAGCACCTTGACGGATTTCCGTCCCCACCGGGTGAGTCCGCCGGGGAAGTTCCGGTGATGCTCGCTGAGTTGGCAGAGTACCAGGCGACGATGGTGCATCGGTTAATGACAGAAACGCGACTGGGCCCGGACCAACTGATGGCGATTGGGGTTGAGGACCCGGGTCTCTGGTGCGAGGTACAGAAAAACCTCCGTTGCTATCTTGGTTTGTGTGACGCTGCGAGTCTGTCGGAGGCGACTGGGATCAGTGTCATCGATGGATTTCCGGCCAGGGATGTTTCTCAGAATGGCCGGGGGGGGCCCTTGAGTCCTCTGCCGGTGTGGATTTTGTTGCGCAGCCTCGACCCTTTCACGGCCTCCACATGGTTTGTTGTGGAATTGAAAAGATCGATACGGGTATCGTGTTTTTTGTTTTCGGCGCTAGATACGATGCCACGTGTCATTTCTTTTCCTGTTGAACCCGGGCTGTTACTGTTGGATTTGCTGGTGAGTAAGATGACGGCGAATGAGCAGGCGATCGACCAAGGGGGTCGGCTGGCCGTTCAGGGTAAGAAAATTCCGGAACTCTTGGACGCCTGGAAGGCCGTCGAAGGCTTCCGGAACCCTGCACCGTGGAACCCGAGAGTTGTCCCGCCAGTGGCGTTTATCGAAAGGTTAAACGAGTTGGCGCACCATGATTTGTGGTCATTGCAGGACATTCTTTGCACAGCGACGCATTTGATTGCGGAAGGAATTGAACACGCTGTTGAAAAGTGTCGAACTGCTGATGACCGACCGGGCACTCGGGGTGTTGTTTGTGGTGGCGGCAGCGAGAACGGGTTTATCGTGCAGCAGATTCGTTCACGGATTTGTGAGACGTCCTGGTGCGTGCCCGGCGATTTAGAATTGGAGGACGTCGCCCCTCGCAGTACCCAAGCAGCCCTACTGGCCCTGCTGCACGTGGATCACGTACCAGCTAATTTGCCCCATCTCACCGGTGCCCAAACCCCTCGCGTTTTGGGTCGACTCACACCGGGTGCTCCGTTCAATTGGCACCGTCTCCTGGAGTTGATGGCTCAAAATAAGCCGAGCATGATGTCCTTGCGGCGAGCGATCTGAGCAGAGTGCGTCCCGCTTCTCAGATGTGGCGGATTTCGATGAATGGATAATCGTACCCGCCGGTTGACGACTGCCCGCGAGGGCATTGAAAAGTCGTCTACTAAGCCGCCAGCATCGCCACGAGCGCTCTCATCCACGCAGGATGTGCCGGCCAGGCGGGAGCGGTCACAAGATTTCTATCGACATGGACGTTGTCGAAACCGCTACTGGCGTCAATGTACGCTCCACCGACGGCCTCAATTTCGGGTTGTACGCTGGGATAGGCGCAACAGGAACGACCTCGCAAGATGTCCGCGGCGACGAGGATCTGGATGCCATGGCAGATCGCCGCCAGGGGCTTGCCGGCGGTATCGAAGTGGCGCACGATTTCAAGCACGTGCTGGTTGAGTCGGAGATACTCGGGAGCACGGCCCCCTGGAAGGATCAAAGCCCCGTAGTCGGACGCCTGCACGCGATCAAAGTCTGCGTTCAATTGAAAGTTGTGGCCTCGCTTTTCAGTGTATGTCTGCTCGCCTTCAAAATCGTGTACAGCCGTTACAACCGATTCTCCGCTGCATTTGTCCGGACAAACGGCATCGACCGCGTACCCCAGCGTCAACAGGATCTGATAGGGAACCATTGCCTCATAATCTTCAACGTAGTCACCGACAATCATCAGCACGCGTTGGGTCATTTCGAATGTCTCTCACTCGGTTTCCGGGTTTTTTTCGTTCATGGTCCGGACAAACTTGCAAGGCCCGCCTCGGTAGCTCGCCAGGTCCATTTCTGCTGTTGCTCGTCGTGTGCACTCTAATCTTTACCGATTATACGAGCAACCAAGGTAAGGTGGAGGCTTTGGGTTGCTTCTGCCGATAAGCCAGGGCAGATAGGAGCACGTGCCACGGACAGGCCGGACTAGAGTTTGTTCACCGATGATTCAGACGGTTTCCGGAAATCCTGGGGCCCTGAACGGGTTTTGATTTGGCATGAGCGTTCAACCTCCGCATTTTCTGCTCTTTTCGGGTGTCTGCCGTGGTGACGCCAAACGATCTGTAAAACCACCAAGCTGGCGGTTTGTTCTCGAATCTGTGGGCGGTCAGGACTCGATGGAAGCTGTAGATTCTGAACCGGGAGTCCGGGGGGAGAGGCTGGAACTGCTGGCTGTTGTACGTGGATTGGAAGCTTTGGACCAGCCTTCGGCAGTCACTTTGATTACCCCCAGTCGGTACGTGAATTCGGGACTGCGGTTTGGCATCCAGCAGTGGCGACAAAACAACTGGAGATGGGAGCGTTTTGGCCAACGAGTGCCAATCAAGAACGCAGACTTGTGGCAACGGGTTGACGGGGCGCTACGTTATCACGATGTGGATTGCAAATACTGGCGACTGGATACAGGAGACGAACGCACGGATTTCAGCGAGGAATGTTCCTCGCAGGAGAAGACAACTCGCATCAGTACCCGTGTCATGTTTCACCGGCGTGGTGGCTCCCTTTTGCGAGCGACCTGGTTATGGTTCTGGGAACGGTTTGGGATCAACTGGTACCCGCAGGCCGGTCGAGTTGGTTGGAACTGACGAGAGTGCAGGGCTGGTTTGAAAGGTTTGACGGCCGTGTCACTGGACGCGGATGTCCGTCCGACGCAGATTGGCGTACAATCGCTTGGTGAGTGCCCTCAGTAAGGAGATGCAGCAGATGCGCACGGGAGTTCAGTTGGACAGTGTTGCGGCACTTTTGGACGGTACTCACGAAAATCCGTTCGAAATTCTGGGACCTCACCAGGTTGAAAAAGAAGGGCGCCGTGCTCTCGCAATTCGTGCATTTTTGCCCGAAGCGACTCAGGCCTGGGTCGTCCATCCGGCACATGACCGGACAAGTCCTATGCGCCGGATTCATCCGGCAGGGGTTTACGAGGCACTTTGCCCCGAGTTGGAGGTGCAGGGAGGGAGTACGTATCAATTGCAAGTCGCCGACAGGCGAGGTGAAATATCGATCATGCACGATCCTTACTCGTTCCAACCACTGCTGACCAATTACGATCTGCATTTGCTGGGTGAAGGCAAGCATTGGCATGCCTACGACAAACTCGGGGCGCAACTTCGTTCGGTCGATGGTGTCGAAGGGGTGAATTTTTCAGTCTGGGCTCCGAACGCGCGTGGTGTGAGCCTGGTGGGCGACTTCAATGGCTGGGACGGGCGTTCGCACCCCATGCGGAAGCAAATTCCGGGTGGAATCTGGGAGTTGTTCGTTCCTTCGTTGAAGCCGGGTGAGATTTACAAGTTTCGCATCACTTCCAACGACGGCGTCGTTGACAAGTTTGATCCCTACGGGTTCGCTTCGGAATTACCACCCCGCACCGGGTCGGTCGTGGCGGATTTGAAATGCCACCAATGGAATGACAGTGAATGGCTTGAGCAACGTGCCGGAACCAACCCATTGGAGCGGCCGATTTCGATTTATGAAGTTCACTTGGGAAGTTGGCGCCAAAGTAGTGACGGCCCGCATGGTTGGATGAATTACCGCGACTTGGCTCATCAACTGGGTGAGTACTGTGTTCAGATGGGGTACACACACATCGAACTATTGCCGGTTAGCGAACACCCGTACTCCGGAAGTTGGGGATACCAGACGGTGGGTTACTTTTCTCCCACCAGTCGGCACGGCAGTCCCGAAGATTTCATGTACTTTGTGGAACATCTTCACCAGCAAGGTGTCGGTGTGATCATTGACTGGGTTCCTGCTCACTTCCCACGGGATGCTCACGGATTACGACGCTTCGATGGGTCCCCTCTTTATGAACATGCCGACCCGCGGCAGGGAGAGCATCCCGACTGGGGAACGATGATCTTTAACTACGGCCGACACGAAGTCCGGAATTTTCTGCTCAGTAATGCCCTTTTCTGGATAGATAAATACCACATTGACGGTTTACGAGTTGATGCTGTGGCGTCGATGTTGTACCTCGATTACAGTCGCGAAGACGGGCAATGGATCCCCAATGAGTACGGGGGACGCGAAAATCTCGACGCGGTCTCGTTGCTCAAGGAATTCAATGAGCAACTACACTGGAAGTTTCCCGGAGTGCTGACCATCGCCGAAGAATCGACTGCCTATGCCGGGGTCTCACGACCGACGAACTCGGGCGGATTGGGATTCAGTCTCAAGTGGAACATGGGGTGGATGAACGACACGTTGCGGTACATGAGACACGAACCAATTCATCGCGGTCATCACCACTCGGAACTGTCATTCAGCCTGGTCTATGCCTTTAGTGAAAACTTCACCTTGCCCCTGTCCCACGACGAAGTCGTCCATGGAAAAGGATCCTTGCTGGAGCAGATGCCCGGCGATCTTTGGCAGCGCTACGCGAACCTGCGTTTGCTCTATTCCTACATGTGGACCCATCCGGGGAAGAAACTGCTGTTTATGGGAAGCGAGTTTGGTCAGTGGAATGAGTGGGATCACGACACCAGCCTGCAATGGGACCTGTTGAAATGGAACTCTCATCGGGGTTTACAGAAACTCGTCACCGACTTGAATTCCCTTTATCAACGTGAGCCAGCGTTGTACGAGGTCGATTTCGAGTCACACGGTTTTGAATGGATTGACTGTGATAACTACGGAGATAGCGTGTTCAGCTATGTTCGCAAGGCAAAAAATGCACAGGATCTATTGGTGGTCGCCTGCAACTTCACACCGGTGGTGCGTCACCATGTGCGTCTGGGAGTACCTCGCGCTGCTTGGTACCAGGAAGTGTTCAATAGTGATTCGGAATACTATGGTGGCAGTAACGTTGGCAATCATGCAGGTCTGGGAGTTGCCGAAGTGGAGAGTCACGGACGACCACATTCGATAGAAGTTTCGTTACCACCTTTGGCCAGTGTGGTGTTCAAGCCACAAGAGGGCTAGCGTCTCGACTTGCGAAGACCGGGCAGAGTCGTTCCCCTGGACAATCCAGGTTCGCAGCCTGTTGTTTCAATGACGCGCGCGGTGCCGGTTGCCTTTAGCCACCGGGTGCCGTTAACGCCTCGCCGTTGCTCGCAGGACGAATCTTCAGCAGAAACGGCACCGCTCTTTTCGCCCACTGCTGCGGCTCCGGATAGGACTGCGCACTCTCTCCAAAACAACTGGCCAACATGCGCGTGTGAATCACGCCAGGATTGAGGGACACAGCCGCCATCCCATCGGGCAGTTCATCTGCAAAGGCACGGGTCAAACCTTCCACAGCCCACTTCGTAGCGCAGTACGGCGCGACCTCCGGAGACGTCGATCGCCCCCAACCCGAACTGAAATTGACGATGGTTCCTGTGCCACGGGAAATCATGGCCGGTACGAAATGTCGAATCACGTGATAAATCCCCTTGATATTAACATCGATCACTTGCGAAAACTCGTCCGGCGGGACCTTCCACAGATCGTTGTTTGCATTGACCAGCGCCGCATTGTTAATCAACAAATCAGGAACACCACATTCAGCGAGTACCGACTGCGACCACTGGCCGACTTGTTCACACTGGCTGACATCCACCTCGTCAAAACGATGGGGTGGCGGAAATTCGTCCCGCACGCGGCGCACGTCAGAGGCGGCCCGGGAACAACCGACAATCCGATGTCCCTGCTGGATCATGCCAGCTGCCATCGCATATCCCAGGCCGCGACTGGTTCCCGTAATCAGAATCAATTTTCCCTGAGGCATGGTCCGCTCGCTGTTGGGTTCAAATGGTTTTGCGGTCCTTCGAAGGCGTCGTCCAGGAGTGCAGTAACCGTCAATTTCCTAACTTCGCCGCTGCCTGTTCTTCCTCCAGGACTTTGTCAGTGCTCGTTGAATCGACGTGACGACAACTTTCGACCAGGCGTTCACGAATCTCATTCAGATCGCCCTGCCACTCCTCTTCTTCCGTATCCGGAGGACAAAACTGGAGGAACTCGCCAATCAATAAAATCAAACGCAGTAGGTGACGGAAGACCACGCCCTCCTGTTTTTGCAGCCGGTTGATGTTCACGTACTGGCTAAAATTCCCCCCGTGTTCCAACAATCCTCCTGCCACCCAAACCGAATTGATGCGAAAATCGTGGACCCCCGGGGTCTTGTGCTCGAACAAGCGCCGCAATTTTTCAGCCAGGGCAAGCACCCAGACACGTTCCTCTTGAAACATCTGGTAGCCGTCTTCTTGTTCCTCTTGTTCCGCAGCGCTCAACTCTTCGGGGGTCGCCAGTCCGAGTTGCAGCAGCAGGCCATCGAGCCGGGTGACTGCCAGAGGACCTGGAGGCAGAACATCCTGCGGGGGCACCCGAATGGCCTTTCCCAAAGAGAGCGGCATCTCCAGGACACTTTCAAAGGCCTGAATCCGCTCCGACCGGTCCGCGATTCCCAACTGGTTGACCAGAAACATCCCGTACAGCGGGTGCACGCCGCGGAGTAATAACAATTTCTGTAACTCGGGGGTTGGACATGCTAACTGGGGCCGATAAGGCTCTTCCGCCTCCGAAAGTTCCTCCCCGACGAGGGCGATCTGGGCAGGGCTTGGAATGGAAATCGACGTCGCTGGCGTCTCAGTGGACGGTGCTTCCTCCGGCGGGTCGGGTTCGAGCGTGACGTAACCCGCTTTCCACAAAATCATCAGCATGCGGTCAAGCTCGCGCTGTCCCGCTTCCAACTTCTTATCAGTCATCAATCGTTTGCCGACCAATTGTCGGATCGTCTCTACTTCGGCAGACGCATCCAGCATGTAGGCCAGCAGTCTCCAAGGCAGCGCCCCCTTGCTTTCCAACTTACTCGCCGGGGCAGTCCGCAGTTGTTCAAACTGGGCCGCAGTCCAGTACTGAACGTTGGAACGACGTTTAGGCATTTTCTTTTTTAGTGCCTTCTTGGCCTTTCGCAGGCCGGGATCTTTCGTGTCGTCGGGAATCTGGTCGTACTTTTCACGCCATCGCAAGATCCGGACATCATCCTCGTGTGCCAAGGCGTAGATGAAACCCTGCGAATCAAACTGGGGCCGGCCAGCGCGACCAAACATCTGCTGCGCCGCACTGGGTGCAATCAGCTTTTTTCGATCGCGTGGTCCCTTCAACAGGTTCGGTACCACCACACTGCGCGCCGGCAAATTGATCCCCGCTGCCAGCGTTTCCGTGCAGATCGTAAACGAAAGCAATTTACGCTGAAAAAGAGATTCAACAATTCTCTTGTATTTGGGTAGCAGGCCGGCATGATGAACACCGACTCCTCGCATCAACATCTGACGCAACTTGGGCCCCGCTCCCTCGGACCAGTCATGGTTTTTTAATTCTTCAACCAACCGGGCCTGCTGACCATCCGCCAGGAGCTTCTTTCCCTTGAGTTGTTCCGCAATGTTCCAACACTCCTCGCGATTGAAGCAAAATACCAAGGCCGGGATACGGCGCAAGACTTCGTCACCAGATGTCATTTCCTCCAGCTTTTCATTGAGCAACATGTCGCCAACCCATTCGAACGAGAGTGGAACGCGACGTTCTTCGCTCTGCACCAATTCCACCTGGTGATGATGGCAACGGTTCAGCCAATTGGAAAATTCCAACGAGTTGCCAACCGTAGCCGACAACAACAACAGGCGTATGTGTTTCGGTAAAAGGCCCAGGGATAATTCCCAGACAACCCCCCTTTCCGGGTCGTTGAAGCTGTGAAACTCGTCCATCACAACAGCCGTCACATCGCTGAAATCAAAGGCGTCCGGGTGGAGCAGTCGATTGAAGAGGATCTCGGCGACGACCACCAGGATGGGAGCATCCGGATTCAGACGACGATTTCCCGTCAACAGGCCGACGTCGTCCGGCTGGAAACCCCAACGGACAGCCGCCGCTCGCACCTCTTGCAGTTTCTGTTCCGTAAGGGCGATCAAGGGGGTCGTGTAGTAGGCCCGCTTGCCAGTGTGCAAAGCTTCGAATAAAGCCGCTTCTGCAATCAGAGTTTTTCCCATACCGGTGGGAGCACTGACGAGGACTCCTTGTTCCGAGGTAAACCAAGCCAGTAAGGCTTCCTCCTGAACCGGATAGGGCTCAAACGGAAGTTGCTCAAAATACAAATTGGCGAGCTGGTCTCGAGTGAAAATTCCGGAACTCATCATTTCA
>PBTE01000070.1 GCA_002726515.1 Planctomycetaceae bacterium
AGCAGCAGGCCGGCTCCGGCCACGCCCCACCTGGCACTGGGACCGTTTTTTGCCATGAAACATCGCTGTGCAAACGGCGGCACCAGCATCTCACCCAGAAAGTACACGCAACCCAGGGTCACAATCCGTGTCAATGACCATTGGTCATTCAACACATCTCCCATTGCCGTTGTGAGGTCGACAGGACCACGGTTACCAGCCAACAGAAGGGCCGCCGCAGTGAATCCGCCGACCAGGATCCCGAATTGTAAAATGTCTGTTCTGATGACGGCCCTTAAACCGCCTACCGTCGAGTAAAACACGGTGACGACTGCACCTATCAGGACAGCCGTTCGGTAATCGATTCCCAGTACGACATTGGTGATCAGTCCCACGGCTACCATCTGCGCCGCAATCGCCCCCAGCAGAAAAACGATGCAAATCGGCGCCGCGAGGCTACGGGCTAACAGTCCGAACCGGTACTCGAAGTAGTCTCCGACGGTGGTCATCTCCAAGTCGCGCAACTTCGGCGCGAGAAAAAATCCGGAGATGACCAGGCTGAAGTAGGAACCACAGGCGACCAGGGCGGCTCCGACCCCCGTCTGATAAACCCGGGTCACGACACCAATCGACAAGCCACCCCCAACCATCGTGGCTGCTGTGGTCGCCAGGACGATATACCAGGGGATGTTTCGTCCGGCCAGCGTGTAGTCAATGGCTGTCCTTGATTTGGCGATACTACCGATGCCAATCACTAAGAGGAGGACTAGATAGATTACCAGCGAGGAAATTTCAACGAGGTTACTGGCATCTGTTGTCACGGGAGAGTCCACGGAACGGTTTCCTCAGAATTCAAGAAGCGCGGTGTGCGGTGTGTTGCTCCGAATGTTTTACAGGGGTTCAATTAATGAGCCAGGGAGTACTTCGTTAACCATGTTATAACAGGAAGTTACATTGGAAATTTCGCGTTCTTTTGCAGGGTAATACCAGTTTGGAAGGAGTGTCGTTGTTCACTCGTGTCCCGGCAGACAGGTCACAAGGTGATTTGGTCGCCGAGCTAAATGATTCCAGGTCGGGGTCTTTTCCGCGCCCCGCCTTGCGACCCAACAAGTCTGGGAGGAGTTTCCCGGGCTTCGCTTTGCGACCGACCGGGGATGGAGTAGACTTTGCCGTGGGTGTTGTGTCTCTGTTGTTGCTGCATGAGAATCAAAGACCGTCGTTGCCAAAGTTCTGGTACGAAGCCTAACAGGTGTAGAACCGTGTGTTAAGAGAGTGTGCAGGCGAATTTGTATACCAGACGCGACGAGAATATAACCGTCATGAAGTTTGTTTTGGATGGGTGGCCGAGTGGACTAAGGCGGCAGTCTTGAAAACTGCTGTACGGGAAACCGTACCGGGGGTTCGAATCCCTCCCCATCCGTTTCGAGTTCTTACAAGATTTCGCGACAGGACGTGTCAGCCTGTGAAACAAGGTGGTCGTCATTTGCTCTTGGTCTGTTCTCGCGCGATTGACCGGCTGGACCGTTGACCGATAGAGTTCCTTCATGAATTCTGCTGATCTTGTTTGTTCTGAACATCACCTTGTTGTGTGGCTTGTGATTCAGGCATGGGTTGCCGTGGTGTGCTGCTGGAACGGGCCGGACAGCTTGATGGACTCGCCGAAGTGCGGGTTTTGTGACGGGCGATTAACAACGCGGTAGAAAGACCAGTCGGGCACGGCATTCGGTTCCAATAGAAAGCAGGACGGGCAAGCCCGCTCGTCCTGAAAATTTTGCGAATCCTGCACAGCAAGGGTTCGTTTGCAGCGCGGAGAGGACTTGGCATGACTAGCCGACATTGCGATCGTTCGCCCTCACCCGTCCTTCGTATGGGTTGTTGCCTGGCTGAAGAAGTTTGGTTAAACCGTGCGATGGTTGGTTTGCTGACCCAGGCGTGGTGACCGGCCAAAGATTTGCAGATGTTGTTTCCAACTCATGCCCCAACCGGAAGGTGAACCCCCTTGGTCGGTTCAGGTGATTCCAGGCCGTTGAAATCCCAGTCGGCCGGTTTGAAACGGTCCCTGGGGCCCGGCATTGCCATCGCGGTGGTTGTGGGGAACGTGATTGGTTCGGGGATCTTCCTGAAACCGGGAACGATCGCGGCCGATGGCGGTCGCTTTGATCTCATCATCCTGGTGTGGGTCTTCGGTGGCTTGCTCTGTCTGCTGGGTGCGCTTTGCTTTGCTGAACTGGCGGCCATGTATCCCCAGGCCGGCGGGATTTACGTCTACTTGCGCGAGGCCTACGGAAAACCGTTCGCGTTCTTGTTTGGCTGGACCGAGGTGATTTTCGGCAAGCCTGCGGCCATCGGAGCCCTGGCCGTGGCGTTTGCCGGCAAGTTTGCGTTGGCTTTCAATCGCGAACTTTCGGCCTGGGAACAGGTCGCAATGGCAATATTTCTGATCGGGTCCTTGGCCTGGGTCAACATCATGGGGGTCTTGTGGGGAGGCCGTATGCAGGTGCTGACAACGGTCATCAAAGCCGGTTTTTTGGGCGTCCTGGCCGTGTTGCCTTTTGCCCTGGCGGGGTTTACCGAGCGGAGCCTTGATCTGACAAACTACGGCACCGTGGTTACGGCCAACGAATCGAGTATGGCGGCTCAAATTGGCGCGGTACTGTTGGCGGTCATGTGGGCCTATAACGGTTGGCACGGACTCACCGCTCTGGCTGAAGAAGTGCGCGAACCCCAGCGAAACATTCCGCTTTCCTTGTTCGCCGGCATCGGCATCCTGATCGCTTTGTATGTGAGCGCCAATGTTGCCTATCATGGTGTACTGTCGATGCAGGAGATGAAAGCAGCCGGACCGGATGCCGCGGAACACATGTTGGACCGGTTACTCGGTCGCTGGGGAGTGCTCGCCATGTCAGCGGTGATCATGTGCAGCACCTTCGGGGCGATCAATGTCAATTTGCTCAACGCGCCCCGCATCATTTTCGCCATGGGCCGCGATCGCCTGTTGTTTCGCGGTCTCGGCAAGGTTCACGCCGGTTACCATACGCCGGTGACGGCGATCGTGGTGATGGCGCTGATGTCAACAAGCTTGATCGCGGGGGTGATGGTTTCCAAGCATCTGGCGCAAGACGCCGACCCGGACGCGTTGCAATCGGAGATCGCCAGGAAGATTGTTGGAAGCCTTCAGGATGATTCGATTTTTGATTTGCTCACTAATTTTGTGATTTTCTCAGCAAGCATCTTTTATGCGCTCACGGTTTTGGCGGTGTTGGTGCTGAGGTTTCGTCAGCCGCAAACGAATCGGCCGTACCGGACCTGGGGATATCCCCTGACACCTGTTTTTTTCCTGGGGGTTTACACGTGGTTTCTCGTTCAAGTCTACAGCAGCCGGGAACTGGAGTCGCGCGTCGGGTTACTGCTGATTGGGGCGGGAATTCCCGTGTTTTTCATTGGTCGCTGGTGGAACAACCGCCGCTAGTCAAGCAGCCCTTCTCCGTAGCCGAACAGCGCCGGTTGGCCTCCGGTGTGCCAAAACAGTATCTTTCCAGAGATCTCCTGTTGCCGGACAAGATGAAACAGTCCGGCCATTGTTTTGGCTGTGTAGACCGGATCGAGAAATAGACCTTCGCACCGAGCCGTCAACCGCAAGGCTTCGATCACCCCGTCGTTGAGTCGACCGTAGCCCGGGGCCAAGGAGACATCCGTGAGGCGGATGTCGTCCGGTTCGATGCCCGGATCTTTGTTGAGCATCGCGGACAGTTTTTCCAAGTGCCCGGCAATGCGTTGTCGTTGGGAGAGTGCATTACGTCGAGAGCAGACACCGGTAATGCCAATCCGGCTTCCCAGCGCGCGCAGCCCGAAAAGAAGTCCGGCATGGGTGGCGCCGCTTCCCGAGGTGACCACCAAGTGGTCGAGGGGAAGCGACTGTTGGTCTAGCTGAACCAGCAATTCGTGGGCAGCGTCGATATAGGCGAGCGCTCCCAACGGATCGTGTTCTGGACCGAGTGGAATGATATAAGGGACGGATCCATCTTGCCGTAGTTGCTCAGCAATCTGGCCGAGCTTCGCGTCGGCTCCGGCTTCGTCCTCTCCAACCGGATAGCTGTGCAGCGTCGCCCCGAGAATACGGTTCAGCAGAACGTTACCCGATGATCGATACAAGGTGTCAACCTGCTGGACTCGTTCCTCCAGCTGGATGTGGCACTCCATTCCCATCCGTCGAGCGGCCGCCGCTGCCACGCGAACAAAGTTGGATTGAACGGCGCCCGTAATGAGGATCGTATCGGCCCTCTCTTTGACCGCGTGGCCCAAGTAGTACTCCAACTGGCGAACCTTGTTCCCACCGAAACCGAGTCCCGTACAGTCGTCTCGCTTGACGAAGAGTGAAACTCCGGCGAAATGTGCAGATAATCTCTCCATTACTTCCAGTGGTGTTGGCACGTGCGCAAGAAGGCAGCGTGGAAATGTCCGGAGTTGCTCCACAACACCCTGGCCGTTGAAGTCCTTGTCATTCACCACAACACCTCGGGAAGACCGGTTATCAGTAACGTGATGCTCGTGGCCAATAGAATCAGAAGAAGACCGACCTTGATTTGCTGCGGCGATAAGTGTGGCCCAAGCACATGACCGGCAGCAATGCCGATCACCATCGCGGGTAACAGCATCAGACTCATCCAGAGCGTCTTAGCCGTGATGCGGTCCAGTCCTAACTGGAGTGCCAACGCTGCTCCATAAGCTGCTACGAAATATGTAAACAGTGTTGCTCTTACCGACCGTTCTGAATCGCAACGTGCTCGGAGCGGACCGATCACGGCGGGTCCTGGCATTGCCAGGCAGACTCCCATTGCACCGCTTAGGATGGAGGCTCCCAACAGGAAGGGTGAAGGTCGCTTGGGTGTCGTGGGGGCAGTCGTGACGGGGCGCCTGGCAACGGAAATTGCAAACAACAACACGGCGGCGCCAGCGAGCACTTTTAGCGTCTCAGGATCCACGGATCGAAATGCTGCCAGGCCGATTGGCAAGCCAACGGCCCCGCCGATCATCAGAGTCGCGAGGACAGTCCTGTTGCAGTCTTGGTAGGAGCGAACCGAGAGGAGGACGGACATCACCAGGCTGAGGATGATCGTAATCTGCACGGCCGATGAGCCTGTCAGGGTGATCAGCAAAAATGGTGTTGCAATCAGGCCAAAACCGATACCTGTAGTCGATTGAATCAGTGCCGCGAAAAACACCGCTGCGAACACAGCAATTCTCGGAACTTCGGTTGGCATGTTGATCCTGACATTGCCGCTCGGGCCCGTCGTCCCGAACATTCAATTGCGAAACATTCAATTGCGAAAAGTTCTACCCAGACTAGCAGAACGGTGAGGCAGCGAACAACGGGCATTCGAAGGCGCCAGGTGTTGATCGCACAACCGGCCGCTACGCCGAAGGGTGAGCCGGTCGGCACAAACCATCTTCAGATCAGCAGGCGGACCGATTGGCCGGCAGAGCATGTTTTTTACGATTGACAGGTCAGGCCACCATCGACGACCAGTTGAGTTCCGGTGATGTACCGCGCCTCGTCAGATGCGAGAAATAGAGCCGCGTGGGCGACGTCCCAGGCATCTCCCATTCGTTTCATGGGCACCTGTTCGTGTCGCATTTTCATCATCTGCTCGATGTCGCCGTCGGCATAGACATCCTTCAGTGGTTTAACGATCATCGGCGTATTCATCAAGCCGGGCAGGATCGAGTTGGCCCGAATACCTTTCTCTGCGTACTGTAGGGCAATCGTCTGGGTTAGTTGCAGGATTGCCCCCTTGCTGGTGCTGTAAGATGCGAAGGGATAGCCGATGTAGCGGATCCCGGTCACCGAAGAAAGATTGATGATCGCGCCGGACCCCTGGTCTTCCATGACGGGCAGTACGTGCTTGCACGTGAGAAACATGCTGGTCACGTTGACCCGGAGCACCCGCTCCCAGCTTTCGAGGCTCGCCTCGACCGGACCACCGGATTCAAGGATGCCGACGTTGTTGTGGAGCACGTCGAGTCGTCCCCAGGTGTCGACACAGCGGGCCACGATGCCTGCGACCTGATCGGAATCAGTCACGTCGACCTTCTCGACCAGGTGCTCACCACCCTCCTGGCGAATGATCTGGGCCGTCTCGTCGACGGCTTCCCGATTGATGTCGATTAGACAGACTTTGGCGCCTTCCCGGGCGAACAGGACAGCTGTGGCCTTCCCGTTTCCCCACCCGGGTCCGGATGAACCGGCTCCTGTTATCAGTGCCACCTTATCCTTGAGTCGTGCGCCCATTGCGTGGATTTCCTTTCTGTGTGCCCGGTGATCGACAGTAGAATACCGTAGCCATCGTTTCCCTGCCCGGGAAGGAGGGTTAATCAATAGCGGGAGGAAACGATGAGAGCCACGATAGTCCGTGGCGGGACATCCGGCTAAAGGGACTGGCGCGACCTCTCCTGAGAAGGGATTGCCCGATAAAAAAATGCACCGTCGGGGGTGTCAAAACGGCCGTTCTGCCCTGGAGAGGGCGGCCGCACATTTTTCGTCGGACCATCGGACCGCCAGCGGTTCCGAATGACCGTAGGGACCTTAATCACCCGATGCAGGGGACAGACACCCCGGGACCAGCGATTGAAAATAGGTCTGAACGTGATGTTTTTACCGTCAAAAGCAGTTGGCGGGACAACGGCCATGATTCAACTGGGATTTTAACTTGGGGCCAGGAAGGGGGCGTCGGACTTCAGAAACTGATCTCTGATAAGGGGTGGGCGGAGATCTAACCACTACAATCGCCCCAATCGTTACTTTCGCCATCCCATTGGAACGGCATTTTCTGTAAAAGGTACTGAGCTAGAGAAGTGTGTTGCGTCGAGAATGGTAGTGTATAGAGAGGGCGAAAACCAGATTCGCCACACATTGAATGCAACGGTCCCCTGCACGTGTCCACTATGGAACTGCAATTGCACCAGATTTGAACGAAAGGAACCATCATGGCACAAAAGCCGATGACCAAATCAGAAGTTATGGCCTCCCTATCTGAGGCATCGGAGTTGTCGAAGCAACAAGTTGCTAAACTCCTCGATGAGCTTTCCGGCTTGATCTCTAAAAACTTGCAGAATGAAGGGCCGGGTGTTTTTACGGTTCCAGGCTTGATGAAAATCAAGGTGGTCCGCAAACCCGCCACCGAAGAGCGTGAAGGAATCAATCCCTTTACCAAGGAAAAAACCATCTTCAAAGCGAAGCCTGCCCGAAACGTGGTCAAGAT
>PBTE01000071.1 GCA_002726515.1 Planctomycetaceae bacterium
GCGAAATACCCTGCTGATTGAGTTTGTCCCGGATGAATGAATCGAGAGGCTGCATCTGTTCCCCGGCGACAGCGATTTGAGGTGGCGTCGGGTCGGAGACGGGCTGAAACGACCACCAGTTCCGCGCCACTTCCGCCGAAGCGCTCGATGGGGGAGAAACCTGGACGGTGTCTATTCCCTCATCGGCTGCGGCTATCTCGGGGTAGGGCGCGCCAGCGGAAATCCAACGCTTGAAATCCGCGATTACTGACGAATCCAACTTGTGGTCGGGGGGCATTTGCAAATCGGAGCGTGTGTATCCAATGGCACCAAGCAGTAAACTGGCATCAACATCGCTAGGCACGACCGCGGGCCCAAGGAGTCCACCCTTGAGCAATCCCTGGTGCGAGTCCAGCCGTAATTCGTTTTCTGTATTGTCCCCGCTGTGGCACTCGTAGCAATGCTCGATCAGTACGGGGCGTATGCGGCGCTCGAAGTGACCCAGCATGTCGACGTCATCCGTCACCGCCGCTTGCAGCAGTGATATGGCATGGACCACGGTAAGACAGACAGCAGCACTAACGGACTTCTTCATCCACATAAGTTTCTCAAATGATACGGTTTCTGATTGCGTTTTCGGTTCGTGTCAAACTTCAGTGTGTAGCCTGGACGCTTTCGCCCAACGCCGGCTGCAGTGTCCACTGCGACTACCCTCGGAAACGTTACGCAAGTTATACGACCACAATCAATGATTGTATCGACTCGGACACCTTTGGTGTTATAAGAAAACACGCCGTCGTTCACATTTCCGCAGGCAGCGGTCCCATGATGATCTATCGTGTCAAAATTCACTAAGGTTTGTCTTTACCGGTTAAACGGGCAAGGTTTTCAGTGGTCCAGCAGGAAAAATCTTGCAGCGGAATGGGGCAGTCTCGGGAAGGAACGCATCACCGCCTGTTCGAACACTCTGAAAAACATCCGCCGCGACTTTCCCTGGCAGTTAACCTGGCACGACTCCGGACCCTGCCCATTGTAGCAACTGTGCCCCCCCGCAGGTGCCCGGCGCGCGGGAAATAACCGGAGGAACTTTTGAATCTAACCACCGTGTGCCCTTGTTTATGATATCCTGCCCGTTCTCGTCAGCATTGTTCAGCCGGGTTCTGCTGGACGTGCCGCCGGTAGAATTCCTGAACGACGTTCCGGCGGTGGAGGTGCTTGACGATTTGGGGCCGTTTCTTCTGGAGATAGGTTTGCGCTTCCCGGGGAGTCATGTCCAGGTGCCTGATCAGCCAGCAGATGACAACCGTGGCGCTACGGCCGCGACCTGCCTTGCAGTGTACGTAAACCGTTTCGCGGCGCTTGCGGTGGTATTCTATGAAATCCACTGCCTGTTCCACGGAATCCAGGGTCGGCGGCGTAAAATCAACCGTGCGTACACGAAGTTGACTGATTTCGTGCTGTCGATAGATCGCAACGGGGCCGGCATACTCCTCGCAGGTGTTGACCACGGCGCGCACTCCGTGTTCGTGAAGTTCGGTAACGGTTGACGGGAAAGGCAGGGCACCCAGGATCAGGTGTTGATCGACACGACTCCACCATTGCCACCTTCCCGCCACGCGGGCCCAAAACAGATTGTAGGCCAGGGTGGGATAGAAGATGAGGTGGACCAAAAAGCGGTGCATTGAAGCTGCTCGCTGGAGGCTAGGTTGGAATGTGGGACAGATCGCGGCGCCGCCCGTTCAGGGGTTGAAGCGTTCAGTGGGATGTCGATTGGTCAGGGCATCGGTATTTTGTACCCATCTTGTTTGCCAGGCTCAAGGTCGGCAAGATCATCGGCCGGTTGTCAGGTTCCATTCAGTTTCAGTTCTGGCTCCAGGATTTGTAGTAGCTCATCAAGGCCAGCTGGTCCTCCCACGATCCCATCGATTTCGGTTCCACAGATGACGGGGATCTTCGGTGCGCCGCTGGCTTCATAGAGCTGAATGTTGCGCAATACGCGGTCTTTCAGCGACGGATCAAGCAGGTGCGGCCGGAACGAAAAATCGGGGACCAGTTCGTTGGCCTTGGCGCGTACTTCGTCGATACCCGGTGCCGTGTCCTGGCCAATCAACCAGCTGTCAAAGATTGGGAAAATCAGAGGGTCCGCCTGCCACAGGGCTAAAGCGAGCAGGGCCGTTTCGCACGAGTTCTTAAACGGAAGTTGCGTGACGTTGAGAGTCGGATTGCACTTGCTGTCCAGCGGTACCGGCAGCAGGACGAAGGCCAACTGGTTGGCGTGTTTCCGCTGTGCAGCAGCCAGCTGTTGATGGGCCTGTCGACAATGGGGGCAGTAATAATCAAACAGGAACCCCAGAATGTGAGCGGCCTGAGGGGACCCTATCAGAGGTTCATCCCGTGGTGCGATTTGAATCGAAGGTGTAAACCAGCTGAGGCGACGGTCTTGCCCGGAACCGTCATCCCGGGAGTCGCCCGGCGGTAGCCGGAGAATGCGTGCCCGGGGGGGTGAACTGAAAACTTGAGAAAGAATCAACAAGCCGCAAACCAGCGCCGCGAGGGCCCATAGAGATGGTTTGCCTAACAGAAGCACAACCTGTCCGGTCTCCGGATCAGAATCTTTTGCCGGACCGGGAACGCCCAGAAAAATCAGTCCCGCGGCCGTCAGGTTCAAACCGTGCGCTGCCATGCAATAAGTGCAGACTTCCTGCAGGACAAAGTGTTGCAGAACGAGAAACCAACCCGAGGTCAACGTAATCAGTACGGCAAGCATGATCAAAGTGGACCAGCCGAATTGCTGCACGGCCAGTGACAACTGCTGCCGGGTTAACAGGGTGCCGCACAACATCGACAAGTAAACGCCGATAGCCGGTGCCGACACGGGTACTCCCCCGACAACCGACCAGCGACTGGCCAGGACTTTGGCGCAACCACTGTCGGGTCCGCATCCGGCTGGTGTGTGATTTCCGAGCAGGGCGATTTGCAGCAGGTAGATCGAGACGCAACCTGCTGCAATCAGAACGGCGAGCAGGCACGCAGTCCAGAGGATGCCGGGTGATCGAAAGCACTTACGATGCTGCGTGGGGCCGTTGCTGGCCATGTTCGACGTCCGTTCGCGATTTGCTGCGGGCCGACCCTAGAGGATGAACTTATTCAGATCCTCATCTTCCGCTACCGATTCCAAGCGTTCAGTGACATAGCCTGCGTTGACTTCGACACGTCCCATTTTCATGTCGGGTGCCTCGAAGCTCAATTCTTCCAGCAGTCGTTCCATGATCGTGTAGAGACGACGGGCGCCAATATTCTGGGAGGACTGGTTGACCTGATGCGCATAGGAAGCCAGCGCCTCAATGGCATCCTCTTTGAAATCCAAGTCGACGGATTCCGTGCCCATCAACGCCGTGTATTGCTTGGTCAAGGCATTCTTTGGTTCCGAGAGGATTTGAATAAAATCGTCTTTCGTCAATTCTTGCAACTCAACGCGAATGGGGAATCTGCCTTGTAATTCTGGCATCAATTCAGCCGGCTTTGCTCGATGGAATGCGCCGGCAGCGATGAACAGAACGTGGTCAGTACTGACATACCCATAGCGTGTCTGGACAGTGGTCCCTTCGACAATCGGCAGCAGGTCGCGCTGGACTCCCTGGCGGGACACATCGGCAGACTTGGAGTCGGTTGCTACGACCTTGTCGAGCTCATCAATGAAAATGATTCCCACCGATTCGGCCAGTTCGACAGCTCCTGCATTGATTTTTTCTTCGTCCAGCAATGCTTCACATTCTTGGTCGAACAAGACATCCCGGGCTTCGGTGACGGTCAGTTCCCGGCGACTGGTCTTGGATGGCATAAACTTTTCGAACATGCCTTGCAGGTCCATATCCATCTGTTCGGGCGCCAGGTTGCTGAACATCACGGGGGCGGCTTTCTGTTCGACCGTCAATTCGACGCGCCGCTGGTCGAGTTCACCTGCCACGAGCATGGCTCGCATTTTTTCACGTGTTCGTTCGTACTGTTCGGCCGAATTCGGCGAAGTGTCCGTTGTTTCAAGGCTGACCGGGACGGGACAAAGCAGGTCGAGTAGACGTTGTTCGACACGCTGGTGGGCTTGTTCCTCGACGTTTTTAAGTTCTTTCTGTCGGGTCAGCACGATCGAATTTTCTACAAGTTCCCGTACCATGCTCTCGACATCGCGGCCGTAATAACCGACTTCGGTGTACTTGGTCGCTTCGACTTTGATGAATGGTGCCCCCGTCAGTTTCGCCAGCCGCCTTGCAATTTCAGTTTTTCCCACGCCTGTGGGCCCGATCATCAGGATGTTTTTGGGAGCAATCTCCTGTCGCATTTCTTCCGGCAGTTGCTGCCGGCGCCAACGGTTTCGAATGGCAATCGCGACGGCACGCTTCGCGTCCTTTTGACCTACAATATGCCGGTCCAATTCTTGAACAATGTTCCGGGGCGTCAACTGCGTGCCCGTGGAAATGTTCTGCACCCGGGTCTTCAACTTTGGCACTCTAGTTCCTCCACCACAATCTGGTCATTGGTGTAAACATCGATGCCGGCAGCTATTTGCAAAGATCGCCGTACAATTTCGGGAGCTGTCAAATCAGAATGAGCTACCAGGGCGCGGGCTGCGGCGACTGCGTAATTTCCTCCGGACCCGATACCCATGACACCGTCAGAAGGCTGGATGACGTCGCCCGTTCCGCCCAGGAGCAGGGTGTGACTGGAATCCACGACCATCAGCAGGGCTTCCAGTCGACGGAGTGCGCGGTCCATGCGCCATTGCTTGGCCAACTCGGTGGCAGCGCGTGGAAGATTGGCCGGGAAGTCTTTTAACTGCGATTCGAATCGTTCGAGCAAAGCGAAGGCATCTGCACTGGCCCCAGCAAATCCGCACAGGACCTTTCCGCCGGCGAGTGGCCGAATCTTGACCGCATCGGCTTTCATGATGGATTGGTTAAGTGATACCTGACCGTCACCTCCCAGGGCGACGGTTCCACCGCAACGAACTGTCAGAATGGTTGTGGCCCGAATTTTCATAGTCGTATCTTCGCGGAAAACTGATTCAAACTCCAGGGGACCCGGGTGGTGTCTAGTCGTACGGTCGCTTTTCCGCTATCTTCGTCGTATGAGTCAGGACTTATCCCTTTCGCGCAGCCCCGAACTGATGACTTCCGGCGATACGGCACTGCTGGTGGTCGATGTTCAGGAAAAGCTGATTGGCCATATCCCGGGTCAGCAACGCCTGGTCTGGAACATTCGGCGTTTAATCGATGGTGCCAAACTGCTCAATCTGGCGGTTGTGGCGACCGAGCAGTATCCCCGGGGGCTGGGACCCACTACTTCCGAACTGGCTCAGCGTCTCGGTGCGATTCCCGAAAAAATGACATTCAGCTGTGCCGGCTGTCCCCAGATCTTCGAGGACCTGGCGCAGCGGGGGGTTCACAAGGTGCTGGTAGTCGGCATCGAGGCTCATGTGTGCATCCAGCAAACTGTGCTGGACATGTTGTCCGGGGGTTTTCGAGTTTACGTTGCCGTCGATGCAGTTGGATCACGATTTTCACAAGACCGTGACGTTGCACTGCGCCGCATGGAATCGGCAGGAACCAGCTTGACGACGACCGAGGCAGCTCTGTTCGAATGGTGCGAAGCGGCAGACACTCCGCAGTTTAAACAGATCAGCGCTCTGGTGCGCGAAGCCTGCCCGAGTGCAGACCAGAAGTAGGGGGCGAGGCCCGACGGTTCACATTGGATACTTGCCTCGAGGTCGTAATCTTTGTGTAACGAAAAAATCCATGGTGCGAAAATTTGAGGACTGATCAACTATGAACGCGAATCTTGCAGCTGCCCTGAACCCTCCCGTCCGTATCCTCATGGGCCCTGGTCCCAGCGACATTCACCCGCGCGT
The DNA here is from genome assembly GCA_002726515.1 of Planctomycetaceae bacterium. Classification (GTDB taxonomy): domain Bacteria; phylum Planctomycetota; class Planctomycetia; order Pirellulales; family Pirellulaceae. The sequence continues at coordinate 5,882 of PBTE01000071.1, forward strand.
TCTCGAAGCGATCAGCAAGCCGACGGTGGGCCATCTTGACCCGTATTACCTGCAGACGATGGATGCAATGCAGGTCATGTTGCGAGATTTATTTCGGACTCAGAATGAAATGACCTTTGCGATTAGCGCCACGGGATCAGGCGGTATGGAGGCGACCGTGGTCAATCTTGTGGAACCCGGGGATCGGGTGGTGGTGTGTGTGAATGGTGTGTTCGGGATGCGGATGGCCGATGTGGCTCAACGTGCCGGTGCCGAGGTCACCACAATTGAACGGCCCTGGGGCGAAGTGTTTACAGTCGATGATCTCAAAGAGGTGCTGGTGAAAACCCAACCGAAATTGGTCGGAATCGTAATGGCCGAAACCTCGACCGGAGCAGCGCAGCCTGTCGCGGAGATTTCGGAGGTTGTTCACGAAGCGGGGGCCATGCTGTTGGTAGATGCAGTGACCGCTTTAGGTGGTATGCCTGTGGAAGTTGACCGTTGGAATATTGACGCAATTTACTCCGGATCCCAAAAGTGCCTCAGTTGTCCGCCCGGTTTAGCTCCGGTCTCATTCAGCCAGCGAGCGGTGGAAGTTGCACTCAACCGTCAAACGAAGATTCAAAGTTGGTATCTCGACATTTCGATGCTGGCCAACTACTGGGGTTCTGACCGGGCCTACCACCACACCGCGCCCATCAACATGTCTTACGCTCTTTACGAGGCGGTTCGAATAATTCTCGAGGAAGGTCTTGAAAATTGTTTTGAGCGTCATCTCGACAATCACCTGGCGCTCAAAGCGGGGCTGGCTGCCCTCGGTATTGATTACACCGCGCAAACGGGCCACCAGTTGCCAATGCTGAACGCGGTACGTGTACCGGAGGGAGTCGACGACGCTTCGGTGCGCCGTGACCTGCTGAACCGTTTTGGCATCGAAATTGGTGGGGGATTGGGAGCATTTAAAGGCAAGGTCTGGCGGATCGGCTTGATGGGTTATGCAAGCCGCCAGGCCAACGTGCTGCTTCTCCTGTCCGCCTTGGAACAACTCCTGGCAGAGCAGGGACTGCAGTTTGAACGCGGGGCCGGCATTGCGGCTGCGAATCAGCACTACCTGCAAGGATAAGCCAACAGGTGAGGGTGACTTCCAGTGGAGCAGGAAGAATCAACACAGATCCGCGTCAGTAAATAGTTGTCCGGAAAACAGGGCAACAAGAGAGCGGTGGTTGGTCTTACTTTCAGCTGGCCCGGGTCGGCTTTGCAATTCGGCGTACTTGGTCCCGGAATTTTCTGTTGCCTAACGTGGTGCTGCTTCTGAGGGTGGCGGTGGCTGCTGCGAGACGCGAATCGTATCACGACTGCGCAAATCGATCTGGATGGCGCTATCGAGTTGGTCAAGTCGGCCATTGGCTTGAACGTAGTCGATCAAGCGGCCGACTTTTTCTGCCGCCAGGGCCTCCATCTCTGTCTCTTGTTCCGGAGCATGTCCCCAGAAGATGCGATGACCATGTTTGCTGCGGAGTTCAAACGTTGGTTGTTGTTTACGATGTGCACCTCGGGACGCGGTGCTAGAAATAATTGCCAGCAACTCGAGTTCCTGCCAGCGGAGTCCAAACGTTCCGGCAATTTGTGCCGCGCCTTTCACTCGATCATCCCCCCAAGCGTAACCCGGGCGAGGTGTATCCGGGTAGGTTTTTCCGATATCGATAAAGGCAAAACGTTCCGACACCTCGTGGTTGATATTGGTGGGAAGCAGAATTCCAGTGCAGTCCACCGCAAAATGACCTCCTTCGACCCGTACCCAGCCGGCGAGTTTTCGGTAGCTGACTTCCACTTTAACAGTCCCGGTGGCGTCCTTGCTTACCAGTTGAACATTCTCAATCCATGGATGTAGTTTAAAAGCCTGGGCAATTTGGACGGTTGCTTCAGTATCGCGCAGTGAAATTTCGTCCAAGCTTCCATTCCGCATGACTTCGTCCACGATATCGCCGGCGATCCAGTCGGGAGGTATCGTGACTTGAATTTTGTCTTTTCTGATTTTGAAGCGGCCGGAATGAAGTACTTGATTGCCATGTTTTTGCCAGCCCACATAGAGGATGCCGGCGAAAATTCCAATCGCCAACAGGGAAAGAATCGACGTCATGTGTCGGTTCCACGTGCCCGACGTTAAACCGTCGTGCTCTTGATCCAACGGTTCTTTTTTGGACACCGTCAATCTCCTTGATTGCGAGCAGGTCGCGATTACCAGACTTCGATGTCGGTTTCCAATTCGATTTCCAGTTCAGATACCACTTTTGTGCGCATCTGTTCCATGAGTGTCAGCACGTCATCAACCGTGGCGCCCGGGTGGGCGACAATGTAGTTGGCGTTGCGTTCACTCACCTGGGCACCACCAACGCTGGTTCCCTTGAGGCCTGCCTGATCGATCAGGTCTGCAGCCAGGATGCCATGAGGATTCCTGAAAATACGGCCTGCGACTTGATCCCCCGTCGGCTGTTTTGACTTGGCAACAATCCATAGCTCCTGCATCCGTTTGGTGAGTGCCGCGGGATCTTCTGGTTCCAGTTGAAATTCGGCACCCAGGATAACGAGTTCATTCAAGCTGCTCTGGCGATAAGCAAACTGTAAGTCTTCGCGCTGGCGTCGAATGATTTCACCCGTGCGAGTCATCGTTACGGCGGCATGTGCGTATTGTCCAATATCGGCATGTTGCCGACCTGAGTTACCATGCAAAGCCGCCCCCACGCTGCCCGGGATTCCCACCAGAGTTTCCAGGCCTGCGAGGCCTTCCCGCACGGCGCTGGAGATCGCATGAGTCAACGAAGTCCCACCACCCGTGAAAAGGATATTTTTCTCGACGCGTATCTCGCAAAATGCGGGCGCACCCAAATGCACCACGGCGCCCTGGAACCCTTCATCACGCACCAATACGTTAGAACCGTGACCCAGTAAACGCACCGGCATGTCCTGTTCACGACAACGCCGCACCAGGGTGCTCAACTCCTCTGGAGTGGTCGGTTCAGCAAAGTAACTCGCGGTACCACCTAAACGCAGCCAGGTGTGCCGGGAAAGAGGTTCCTCGGAACGTACAAAATGTTCTAAACCGCTGGCTAGATCCACGTTGAAACTTCTTTCGAGTCCTGATTTTAGAGAAACACAGCGTGATAATACGCCGTTGTGCCACAGGATGTCAATGTGAAGGTGGGTTGCTTCGAACGCCCCTCTGCGACTCTCCCGGAACCCGGGGACGATGGGGTCAGGCGTGCAAAAACGGGGTTTCTCTAAGGGACTTATGGTTTGTCGATGCAGTCCGTTCCCTCATGGTTGGCGGCGGGGTCGGGTGACGGATGCGTCGCTGGTGGCAGCTTTTCGTTCCCACCTCGAAGGAGACTCTGGGAACCTCACTTTTTTCACGCGCTGGTCCTTTGGGTACACCGCCGGTGAGGCTCTTGCTAGCGATGTCGTGGACGATATTTTCTGGCGACGTGTTGAATTGTCCACCGGGCCCGAGCCACGCTCCGCTACGAGTTCCAAACGGGGTGTCGCTGTTGATGGGAATTCAAATCGAACGGTGGTTCAAAACTCGCCTTTTCCGTCAGGACGGGAGTGGCCGGTCGGTCTGAACGCGTTCTGCTTGTGCTGCCACTTCCAAAAAGACGGGTGCTGGATGTGACAACTTACCAAGCAAACTCTAGAAAGTGGATTTGACACTGCTGGTGAGGGGCTCTGTAAGAAAACCGGCTGGTAAAAAAGGATGAATTCGCTCAGAATTTGAAGAATGAAATCATTACGTGACTTTTGGAGACGATCTCCGGCCGAGTGCGGGCTGGATCAGAACGGGCCGGAGAAGCCATGTTGCCGAGGCTTCTTTTCGGGTCGCATCGAGCCCTCCTGTTACGTGTTATCGCGGTGGATTTTTCTGCGCGGATTGGGAATCATCTACCTGCTTGCCTTCGGATCACTCGCAGTCCAGATTCGCGGTCTGGTGGGCAGTGACGGGATTTTGCCAGTCCGCGAATATCTGACTCCGGCTTACCAGCAACTCGGCACCCAGGCATACCATTTCCTGCCGACTCTTTGTTGGTTCAACCAGAGTGACGCCATGTTGTTGTTCCTTTGCTGGGGAGGCGTTGGTCTTTCCGTGATGCTGATTTGCGGCCTGGCCCAAGTACCGGTACTGGCACTGCTCTGGGGGTTTTATCTTTCGCTCGTTGTGGCGGGACAGGTTTTCCTCAACTTCCAGTGGGATACACTCCTGCTGGAGACCGGCATGCTTGCCGTTCTGTACGCACCGGTGCAATGCTTCCCGAGTCCTTCCGTTGAACGTGCGCCTGTGCCGGTGGCGCGTTGGCTGATATGGGTTTTGTTGTTCAAATTGATGTTTTTGTCAGGGATCACCAAATTGCTCAGCCAGGACGAAACCTGGGCGAATTGGACGGCTCTGTATTTCCATTATGAAACTCAGCCACTTCCTAGCTGGGCTGCATGGTACGCTCATCAGTTGCCCTCCTGGTTCCACCGCTTTTCCTGCGGCGCCGTGTTTTTCATCCAGGTCGGCTGTCCGTTATTAATCTTTGTGCCCGCTCGTCTGCGGATGGCGCGCCAAGTGGCCGCCTTACTGATGATCGGACTTCAGTTGTTGATCATTGCTACGGGGAATTACGGATTCTTCAATTGGTTGACGATCGTACTTTGTTGCAGCTTGTTGGATGACGCGTTTTGGCTGTGCGCACTTCCTCTTCGGTTCCGGGCTGTTTTCAGTGATTGGCGTGATCGTCCGCCCGAAACCCGGTTCCGACGGATTGTGGTCACAGCGGTAGCCGCAACGCTCCTGCCCCTTTCGGGATTGATGATCTACCGGGAGATCCAGACCACCCTTCCCGCAGCACGCCGGGCCGGGGAATTGCCCCGCTGGTGCAATCAACTGGCCTCTTGGATCCGACCTTACCGCTCCATGAACGGCTACGGTCTGTTTCGGGTGATGACCACCGAACGTCGCGAGTTGGTACTGGAAGCGAGTCGTGACGGACAGCAGTGGGAAGAATACTCTTTCCGCTGGAAACCCGGAGTGGTCGACCAGCGTCCCCGCCGGGTTGCACCTCACATGCCGAGACTGGACTGGCAAATGTGGTTCGCCGCCCTGCAACGCAATGGGTTTCCACGATGGATGAATCCCTTCATACAGCATCTGTTGAAGGGAACGCCCGGGGTGAAGTCGTTGCTGCCCGAGCCGGTTTGGGGTGACAGGCCACCGCGGTACATTCGTTTGGTACGATATGATTACCGGTTTGCCCGTCCGAACGATGACGACAGCGTCGGTGCGTGGTGGGTTCGTAGTCGACGGACTCAACTGACTCGAGCGTTGAGTCTTGGACCAAACACAGGAAGTAAAGATCGATGATACATGCCGAAATCATTTCTATCGGCGATGAATTAAGCAGCGGCCAGCGACTGGACACCAACAGTCAGTGGCTCAGTCAGCAGTTGGGTGACCTGGGAGTTCGTGTTCTTTTCCACACGACCGTGGGAGACGAATTGGAGGCGAACGTACAGGTGTTTCAAACGGCTCTTGGCCGCGCGGACATTGTGATCGCAACCGGTGGATTGGGACCGACTGCCGACGACCTGACACGGGAGGCGGTTGCCGGGGCCACGGGGAAAGAACTGGTTCTGGACGAAGCGGTACTCGGGCAGATCGAATCCCGTTTCTTTCGACAGGCCCGTTCCATGCCTCAAAGCAATCGTGTGCAGGCCATGTTTCCAGCCGGCTGTCAGGTGATTCCTAATCCCCACGGTACGGCGCCGGGCATCGACGTGGAGGTCCAGCGTCACGACCGCGGGCCATCGCGTTTGTTTGCCCTGCCAGGAGTTCCCGCGGAGATGCGCGAGATGTGGAATGCGACCGTGGAGCCGCGCTTGGGAGAAATTCCCGGTGTGGCGGAAAGTGTGATTGTTCACCGGCGCATCAAGTGTTTTGGCGCCGGTGAAAGCCACCTGGAGCAGATGCTGCCGGATCTTATCCGGCGCGGAAGGCAGCCCTCGGTGGGAATCACCGTTCACAAGGCGACCATTACGCTGCGCGTCACCGCCGCGGCGCCGACACGCGAAGAGGCGGTGGAACAAATTCAGCCGACATGGGCGCTGATTCACGAACAACTGGGCCAGCTGGTGTATGGCCAGGAAGACGACGAACTGCAGCACGCAGTGGCTCAACGGTTGCGAGCCCGGGGAGAAAACGTGGCCGTGGCCGAGTGTGGAACCCGAGGCATGGTCGCCCAGTGGCTGGGAAATGTACCGCAGCAGGAGGATTTCTTTCAAGGAGCCGTTGTTTGTACACCCACCAGCCAGGGGGCTGGTCTTTTCTCGGAACATGGAATCCCTGAATTCGGTAGCGAAAATTCTGTACAGGCGATGGCGTTGGCCGTTCGTGAGCACTTCGGTACCGATTGGGGACTCGCGGTCGGGGAATTTCCCTCCCGGGAAGAGCAGCAACAGGGTTCCGGGGAGTTTTGTTTAGCACTGGCGGGCGACCGGCAGATGGAATCCAGGATGCGCCGTTTCGCGGGTCATCCGGACATCCTTCTGGAGCGCAGTGCAAAGCAGGCGCTGGACCTGTTGCGATTACGGTTATTGCGTGAAGACGCTGCTGATTGAATCGGCCAGTTCGTTAGCTTGCACGGCAGCAAGCGCAACGTCTCCGGTATCACTGGTGCAGGTTGGGGTTTCGGGCAGGCTATCCCAACAGGGGCTGACAAAGTCAGCCGTCTGCTCCGCTTTCCCTTTCTGCTATCAACTCGGCTGCCCTTTCCTGGAGATACTCGCCGTAGTCATTCGGGATTTCAGCTCCCAGTCGGGCCAGTTGTGCGGGACTAATGAACCCTTTGACACAGGCCACCTCCTCGATGCAGGCCACCTTCAGCCCCTGGCGGGACTCGACGGTTTGAATCATGCTGCCGGCCTGCATGAGGGAATCAAAGGTACCCATGTCCAGCCAGGCGAATCCCCGCCCGAGCGCTTCCACGTGGAGTTCTCCACGCTGCAGATAGTGATCGTTCAAATCGGTGATTTCAAGTTCGCCTCGCGGCGACGGTTTCAGGTTGGCTGCTATGTCAACGACTTGGTTGTCGTAGAAATAAAGTCCAACGACTGCCAGTGACGACTTCGGCTCGGTGGGCTTTTCTTCGATGGAAATGGCGAGGTTTTGATCATTGATCTCGACGACCCCGTACCTGTGCGGATCCTTGACAGGATACGCAAATACGGTGGCGCCCGAAGTGCGCGTGCTGACGTCCGCCAGCAGTCCCTGAAAACCGGGGCCGTAGAAAATGTTGTCTCCCAGGATCAAGGCGACGTTCCGCTCGCCTATAAAATCTCGACCGACACGAAAAGCGTCTGCCAATCCGCGCGGCTTGTCCTGGCAGGCATAGTCGATCGAAAGCCCCAACTGGCTGCCGTTCCCCAGGAGTTGTTCGTACCCGACATGGTCACCCGGATTGGTGATCACCAGGATCTCGCGAATACCGGCCAGCATGAGTGTCGAAAGAGGATAGTAAACCATCGGCTTGTTGTAGACAGGCAGCAACTGTTTGTTCACGGATCGAGTGATGGGAAAAAGTCGGCTGCCCTTACCGCCTGCGAGAATGATTCCCTTGTAGTTCGCATTTTCCTGAGCCATGGCAACTTTCTTTTTGTCGTTCGTCCGATTTGTTCCGGGAAAGGTTATGCGGTGTTTTGCGCTGGTTCCATGTGACGATCGGCGCGGGGAACACTTCCCTCGCCACGGCCAGTGTCCGCCACCTGCTTGGCGGTTGCAGCCACATCTGGGTGATAGAACTGATTGACAAACAGGATTCGCATGGAATTGGCAAGGTGTCCGAAAGCGGATCCTTCAATGGTACTGCACCTCGCGCAAGTCATCTCGATTGGTTCGAAACCAATCGATGGTTTGACGTAACCCGTCTTCCAGGGAAACTTTAGCTTGCCAGTGGAGCAGTTTCGTCGTCAGACTCATATCTAAACAACGGCGCGGCTGGCCATCCGGTTTGCTGCTGTCCCAGCGGATCTCTCCCCGGAAGTCGCAGAGTCGCGCGATCAACTTGACCAATTCCTTAATCGAAATCTCGCTGCCGGTTCCCAGGTTGATCGGTGTCGGCCGGGACATGGATTCGGCGGCCCGCAGAACACCCTCAGCGGCGTCTTCGACAAAGAGGAACTCGCGTGAAGCCGACCCGGTCCCCCAGCATTCGATACTCGTAGCGCGACGCTCCTGAGCCTCCATGCACTTGCGAATCAGGGCCGGGATGACGTGCGAGGTGTGCAGGTGGAAGTTGTCAGCCGGACCGTACAGGTTGACCGGCAGCACCACGACACTGTCCAGGCTGTACTGTTGGTGGTAGGCGTCGAGCATCACGAACAGGGATTTTTTGGCAATGCCGTAGGGGGCGTTGGTCTCCTCCGGGTATCCATTCCACAGTTCCTCTTCGAGGAAAGGAACCGGTGTGTGCTTGGGATAGGAACAGACCGTTCCCGTTTGCACGAACTTGCCGAGTCCCCGGATTCGTGCCTGTTCAATCAGGTGCAAGCCCATGGCCATGTTTGCAAAGAAAAACCGCCCCGGCTGGTCCTGGTTGGCACCAATGCCGCCGACTTCCGCTGCCAGGTGGATGACCACGTCCGGCCGGAAATCATCGTACATCCGCTCGACCGCGTTTTGCGTGGTCAAGTCGTAATCCTGACGTCTTGGCACATCAATCTGCCGGCAGCCACGCTCGGCCAGTTTGCGACAGACCACGCGGCCCAGAAAACCTGCTCCTCCGGTGACAGTGACTTTTTGCTCGGACCAATTCATGGGTGTTGTTCGCGGATCGAGTTCTGGATTCATGGCGGGCCGTGTCGACCGGCGTGTTCGTGATTTCGCGTCCGGTCTCCAGAAGATTGACGTGCTTGCCGTTCAGGGCTGGCTTCTCAGTGGTCGTGTCCTATGCTGGAGGGCAATTCGTGGCCGGCACCTTGCAAGGTTTTCTCGCGAGCTGCCATTTCCAGGTCGTTCTCGACCATCATTCTCGTCAGTTCCTCAAAACTGACTTGTGGTTTCCAGCCCAGCGTTTCCCGGGCCTTGGTCGCATCACCCAGCAGGAGATCGACTTCGGCGGGGCGAAAATAACGGGGGTCGATTTTCACGTAGTCGCGATAATCCAAATCGACACAATTAAACGCGACTTCCAGGAACTCCCGGACCGAACGGGTTTCTCCCGTAGCAATGACGTAGTCCCCCGGCGTGTCCTGTTGGAGCATCAGCCACATTGCCTCTACGTAATCACCGGCAAATCCCCAGTCCCGCTTGGCGTCCAGGTTACCCAGGTGGAGTTGGTCCTGCAGGCCGTGCTTGATCCGTCCCACGGCGCGCGTGATCTTTCTGGTGACAAACGTTTCTCCGCGGCGGGGCGATTCGTGATTGAATAAAATTCCGCTCGAGGCGTGCAGATCATAGGCTTCCCGGTAATTGAGCGTGATCCAATGCCCGTACACCTTGGCTGCGCCATAGGGGCTACGCGGATGGAAGGGAGTCTTCTCGGTCTGAGGAACCTCCCGGACTTTGCCGAACATCTCGCTGCTCGAGGCCTGGTAGAAACGCACTTCTTGTTGCGTGTCATCACGACGCTCGTGAATTGCTTCCAGCAGTTTGAGCGTCCCCATGGCGACGCTTTCGGTGGTGTAAATGGGCAGGTCGAAACTGACCCGCACATGCGACTGGGCGCCCAGATTGTAAACCTCGTCGGGTTGTACAAGGTCGAGAATGCGGCGGAGTGAGTTCGCGTCACACAGGTCGCCATAATGCAGCTTGAGCTGAACGTCCGGGTTGTGCGGATCCCGATAGATGTGATCAACACGATGGGTGTTGAAGGAGGACGAGCGACGAATGATTCCATGGACCGCGTAGCCCTTGGCCAGTAAAAACTCGGCCAGGTAGCTGCCGTCTTGTCCGGTGATGCCGGTGATCAGTGCAGATGGTTGGGTCACGCCCTGTTCCTTGATTTCGGGGTAATTGAACACCAGCCGCGCGTCTTCGACGGGTGGGTATTTCGACTGAAACTGTTTTGACGTCGCGGGTTATGCCGAAGTCCCAGTTGTCGGATTCAACCGTCGGATGCATTGAATTCTAGTTTACTTGGCTTGGATGGCAATCGTGGCAGAGACGTAAGGGGCGTCTCCGGCGGTGCAGCGCGGGCCTGCGGGATTGCGAATTCTGCCGTTATTTGACTTCCGACGGCCAGTTTTTCGTTCACCCCGGTGGTCGTGTTCCCGGGGCGGTCATCAGCGGTGCTTCGGCACCCGGGACGGGTAAAATCTTGATTTTTAGGGGGGTGCCGCGACTGGTTCGCAGAGCGGCACCTTGAGCGGGTTCATTTTTCTGACGGCTCAGTGGCCGGAAGCAGTGTACACGGCAAAACTTGCGCCCGAAAGACCGATCCCTTTGGCACATCATTTTCGCTGCACGATTCTATCGACAAATTGGGGCCTTATTGCGATAATAGAGAGTTGGTGAACTACGGTGGCATTTGCTGCTTCTGGTTCTCCGTCTTTTGCACCTGGCAGACATCAGAGAAGGGGTGTCGGTCCCAACCGGAGAGAACAGAGATGAAAATTCGAAGCAGGCGGCGGGCTTTTACGTTGGTCGAACTGCTGGTGGTGATTTCGATCATCGGCATGCTGATGGCACTTCTGTTGCCCGCAGTGCAGCAGGCGCGCGAAGCTGCGCGGCGTTTGCAGTGCATGAACAACATGGACAACATCGCCACGAGCGTACAGATCTATGTCACGTCAAAAGGACATTACCCCGGATTGCTGGATAAGGTGGCAAGAGATGGTACTGCATCTCAGCCGGCGACCTGGTTGATGATGTTGTTTCCTTCCCTTGAGCAGGGAGACGTTTTCGACCGCTGGAATGATCCCCTTATAAACGATGGAGCGATGTCTGCGAATACGCATGCCGCAATCAGCCCCTACATTCCGATTGTGACTTGTCCCAGCGCATTGAATAACGACCACAGCGTTCCATCCACAAACTACGTTGCCAATGCCGGCATTGGAATTCCTTCGTCGGATCCAGGCTATGTTTCAAGTCAGAAAGCGGCCAATGGAGTTTTTGCGGATCGTGTCAATACAAGTACGCGGGTCACTTCCGGTGATTTCCGCAACGGCTCGTCGAATACGTTGATGGTCAGCGAA
>PBTE01000072.1 GCA_002726515.1 Planctomycetaceae bacterium
GTCTGCAAGGTCACGGCTCAAGAGAGGAATCTTGGGCGACAGTAAAACGAGGCCTCGCAGCTACCGGACGTCGACGTCAGATTGACGCCATTGCCCCGATTTCACGCTGTTCGTAAACCCATTTCCGGAAGTTGTCGCAGGCACGGCCAGCTCTTGAACTTCGCGACTCGCCGGAGCCACCGACTGCCCCACCAGAGGCAGATTCGTGATCTCCGTCAGTTGATCAGGCACGGCAAGTCTACGAGGCTCCGAAGTCTCAAGCACCGTTCCGCTGGCCATCATAGGCTGAATGGCTGCCGACGACGACTGGTGAGCCAAGCGAGGTTCGATAACTTCATTGGGTTCGTCCACCAAAACAGAACGGATGGGGAACGTGGCTGCGTTAACCTGATACCGTACAGGGCTGTTATGGCGAACCGAAGTTTCACCTTGACTTTCTTCCGCCGTCGCCCGCTGGATAATTTCCCCTGGTGAATGCCAGCCACTGCTTCCCGCTTCAGCAGTTGTCTCCAACCCTGCCGATGTCCCGGGTCCAATCACTGTCACAGGAGACAATTCCGGCGTTTGAGAAGTCGCAAGAAGCGGAGTCCCGGGAGTCTGCCTGCCTGCCGTTGGACTCTTGGGATTGACTTGATTTGAAGTCGTCTCCTAGCCATCCTGCAGCGGAGCCCTGGATTGATAATAAGGCGACGTAGTCGCCGGTTGGCCAAAACTTCCTGTTGGCGGAGGCGGTATGAGTTGCGGCCCCGTAGCCCAACGACCAAACCCAGGGCCTGTTGCAGTGCACCCTGCACAGCTAACAGCTACCAACAGCAGAAAAACAGCTCGCCGCATCGGCAAACTCCTTTGCACCTGAAAGCAAATGGAAAACAGAAGTCGTTCACGAAAAACGCTGCACTCAGCCGACCATGGAATCTACAAAAAAGGGTCAGTAGAGTAGCGATTCCGGGCGTTTCGGCCAAGAGGTCTTCGCTAGCCGACTCGGAAAACCTCAAACAGGTCGACCTTCCGCTAGCTGTTTTCTGCCAATCCTGCAGTTTCGCCGTGCACTCCACCAACTCAACGGCTGTTGCCCCGAAACCTGGGTCCAGTGAATACCGGAGCATTTGCTTACGGAAGTATTTCACATTTCCTGCAACTACTGAGCGGCTGCTCTTGACTGGCAGCGTCTATCCTTCCCTTGTCACTCGACTTGAGCCACTCGGTCGCCCAGCGAAGATTGACTTTGGCCCACGAAAGGATTTCTTATCACGACGGGCAGGGGCGCCGAAACCACGTGGTGAATCTTATCCACTCGACCTGTAGAACCAGGCTTCACATGGGGATTCGATATCTCTTCGGGCGCAACTTGCAGGACAGCAGGTGTCTTGAAAGTACCCGGATAAGCAAAAGGACTATAGCCATAGGTCCGAGCAACGAAATCGCTATAGTGTACGGGCGGGTGCAGAGCAAAATAGGGAGGAGTCGGAATTCGCCCCATGGCGTAGGGCATCTCAAAAAATCCTGTTCCCATCCCGTAGTCACCAACACGATAATTATTACAGCCCGCGCAGCTACCGAATCCGTCAAACGGCCCGCGAGCCTGGCAGGTTTCTTCAGATAAAGAAACCGTCAAAAGTGAAGTGGCAAACATAAACAGGAACAAGCGAAATACGGTTTTCATAAGTTGCCTCGAGTCAGTCAGCCGTAAAGCAAGGGACAAGTACCGCCAACTTTTTAGAATAATTGGCGCAGCCTCCCGACTCAAGCTTTTCATGAATCAGCCAACGATTACCCAACAACTCAAACAACAGGCAAAACGCCTAGGTTTTGAACTAGCAGGAGTTTGTCCGGCATCAAAGCTGTTGTCTTTCGAGCGTTTTCTCCACTGGCTGGATGCGGGATATGCCGGACAGATGGATTATATTACGCACCGCTCAGCCGCCTATGAACACCCTCGTCACATATTACAAAACGCACGCAGCCTGCTCATGTTGGGCATGAGCTACAGCGGCGATGCAACCCAACCACCTCAATCGGGGCAGGGCCGTGTAGCGCGTTACGCCTGGGGAACCCGAGACTATCACGACGTCGTCCGCAACAGACTCAAACTCCTCTGCGATTTTCTTGTCGAACGCCTGCCTGACTGTCGCGCGCGAGGAGTTGTTGACACCGCACCATTACTTGAACGCGACTTCGGTGTACTTGCCGGCCTCGGGTGGGTGGGCAAGAACACGCTCCTGTTGAACAAGGAACGTGGCAGTTGGCTCTTCCTGGCCGCACTATTGACGGACGCGGAACTGGAATACGACACCCCTTTCAAATCGGATCACTGCGGCACCTGTCGGGCCTGTTTGGACGCTTGTCCAACCAATGCGTTCCCACAGCCCTATGTACTGGATGCCACCCGCTGCATCAGCTATTTGACGATTGAACTTCGGGAAGAAATACCACAGAACCTGCGCCGTGGAATCGATAATTGGTTATTTGGTTGCGACATTTGCCAAGAGGTTTGTCCCTGGAACCAACACGCGCCTCAGACAGGCGAAAAATCATTCTTGCCAGTCGATTCATTCAATCCGATGGACCTTACGGCACTCTTCGACATGGACGACGACAAATTCCGCAAACAATTTCGTCAGACGCCATTGTGGCGTTCCAAACGCCAAGGCATACTTCGCAACGCCGCGATTGTCATGGGGAACCACCGGTCACCTTCTGCACAGGCAGCACTCCACAAAGGACTAAACGACGCAGAACCATTAGTCCGTTCTGCAAGCGCTTGGGCATTGGGGCAGTACGCTAATCCCACGGCGCGGCAGAAACTTTCCAAACGCCTAGAACTCGAAACAAGCCCCCACATTCGCCGGGAAATCCGGATTGCCCTGCAGTGCGATTAATCGTGGACCCCGGCAATTGGCTTGCCATCATACCGGCCGTCTTGCCATCATACCGGCCGTCTTGCCATCCACCGAAGCCACGACATCACTCCGGCCTTCTTGCCCCCGATTTTCGCTTACCGATTGGCTCTTGCACTAGCCCCCGGACGGGAAGGGGCGCCGGAATGAAAGCGTTTCGAAGCACGAAAGCCTGCACTAGGCGGCTACTTCGTCGTACTCCACCGGGACGTCTCCGGGGAGGGTCTCGAAGTTGAGAAGTTCGCGAACTGCAAAATGCTGTTTACCCACGGACCCGTAGTAGGTGCGAGCATTAACCTCGCTTAACAGCCCCAGACTTAGAAACTGTATTCCCGTGGTCACAAGCAGAACAGTCAGCAGCAAAAGCGGGTTCCCTGTCATATCGACTTGTCCCAGGATTTTCATCGCCATGACACTAAATCCCGAAACGCCGCTTGCCACAAAACACCAAACCGCGATCATCCCGAACAGCTTCATGGGACTGGCAAAGTAATCCAACAAGAATTTTACCGTCAGCAGATCGAGAACGACTCGTAGCGATCTTCCGATTCCGTATTTTGTCTTCCCAAAACGCCGTGGATGGTGTTTCGTTACCACTTCGATACAACGAGCTCCGCGCTGATGTGCCAGGATAGGAATGAAACGATGCATTTCGCCATATAACTCGAGATCCTGTGCAATTTCACGGCGCATCGCCTTGAGCGTGCATCCCAAGTCGTGAATTTGAAACCCCGTCGTCTTGGAGATCAACCAGTTCGCCAACTGCGAAGGCAGGCGCCGATTGATCCAGGCGTCCTTTCGTTCCTTGCGCCAACCATGAACCAGATCGTAACCCTGCGAAATTTTTCCCAACATCATGGGAATGTCTGATGGATCATTCTGGAGATCACCGTCCATGGTGACCACCACGTCATTGGAAGACAACTGCAGTCCAGCCTGCATGGCCGCTGTCTGTCCATAGTTTTTTCGAAACAGGACCACGCGCACCTGTGGATCCAAATTGGCAATTTCCCGGAGTCGCGATTGACTACCGTCGGTCGATCCATCGTCGACTAAAATAATTTCATAGGGACAGTCCAACCCGGGTAACACCTTGTTGAGATCGTTGTAGAGATGATCCAGATTTTCCGCCTCGTTGTAGATTGGTACAACGACGGACAGGCTCCGGCAGGCACCACCGTCATGCGTTTGTGGTAACGAACCTAGCACATTAGATGACACGAAATGTCTCAGTTTTCGTAAGGATGTCATATTTGTCTTCAATTTCTGTCTTTGTGGGTTTCTATTCCGGCCGTCAAGTGCGCTGGGCGGACATGCCCCAGAAGGACCAAACGATGCTTCTTGAGGAAGTAGGGAACTTCTTCCAACACGCCTACACGCTCACTGACACGTAACTGAAGATCCTGAAAGTGATGTTCTGTCGTAATCACGTAATGGTCAGAACTGGCATTCAAGAAACTTGCCGTGGCAAGACTATCATTACCAAAAGGACGGATCCGCTGACCACTGTAAAACACCCAACTGGGCTCCAAACAGCGGTATGATGCGAGGCGGGATTGAGAGTGGTCGGTCGCAACCTTTTCAAACAGCAGGTGGTTTTGCTGATGTTTAGCGACCCGGCTGGTCACCAATCCAAACAGAAACCAGCAAAACAAGATCCCGGTGGCAACAAACGTAGCCATCATGACTCGTCTTCGTTCGTAGTGCAGCAGTAGCAGACAAGCAACCGCACCCGACAGCGGAACCACTCCAATCAACCAAACAACCTTGTCACCAGGCAGGTATTCCCGGGCAGCCACTAGCAATCCAAGCGCCAGTAGCACACCGACCAGTCCATAAATCATCTGCCCAACACGAATTCGAGCCAAGGACCATGAGAACTTGCCACACAGCCAATTCTGGACGAAACAGGCCGAAAGCAGCGCCAACGCGAGGTAGCAGGGAGTAATGTAGTTCGGCAACTTGGTTTGAGCGAGAGTGAATATCCCTACATAAACACCCACCCAGCAACAAAGTAAAAGATAGGCATCGTACGTTTTTCCCTGCTGGCGCAACTGTTCGACAGCGTTCCGGCACGCAGGCCAGATTAACAACGACGCAGGAAAGAAACCTGCCAGCAGCACCACGAAATAGTACAACGGAGTGCCACTATGATTTTCCATCGATGCCGTGGCACGCCCAAAATTCTCCACCCAAAGAAAACGCTCGATCCACAATCCATCGGTGCGCGCCGCCACCCATACGTACCATGGCAAGGCAATCATTCCAATCGACCCGATTGCCGTCAAGGGGCGCATGGCCCACACGGTCCTTAAAAAATGAACAGGTGCAAAGGGCCTGACAAATGGAGTCGCAAATTTCCCCAGTCTTTCCCAGGACCATGACCCGCGTTGCACCGACTGCGCCCTGCCGGCATCGACTACCTCGCGATTCGGCAGTCGCTTGATCAGCAAATGCATGCCAATGACTGCCACGGGCAGGACCACTCCAACCGGTCCTTTGGCCAACACTCCCATTCCTAACATGGCGTACATCAAAACATACGCCCACCAACTGCGGGACAGGCCGGGAAATCCGGTGTAAACATAAACCAGGATTCCCAACGTACTGAAAAATATGAGTGGAGAGTCAGGTGTGGAAGCGCGGGACGATACGTTGAACATCAAACTGGCAATTAACAGCATGGCAGCCCATACGGCCACCTGTGCATTGAACAGGCGTCGCCCCAGATGGTAGGTTGCCAGCACCGTCCCCAGTCCAAGCAATGCCGACCAAAACCGCGCCGCGAACTCGTTGAAACCGAACAGGCTGTAGGCCGACATGATGAGCCAATAAAGCAACACCGGCTTGGCAGTCCGCAGTTCGCCATTGAACACCGGTACCACCCAATCCCCACGGGCCATCATTTCGGCGGCACATCCCGCGTTGCGTGGTTCATCTCGATCCCACAGGCGCGCAGCGCCCAAGTTCGTGAACAGAACGACAGAACCCACGGCAATAATCAACACGTGGTGCTTAAGAATCTGGGCCATCGACAACTCTCACTCCGTTATCGAATCATCGCAAGAAAATGGTCGCGACAATTGTCAGTTGACAGCACGATTGCAGGCAGTGAAGTCTAAAGAAGGCCCCTCAGCGGAGCAACGGCAGTTGGAAGCCCAGCTAGCAGGGCATGGCGACTCGTGGCAGGACGTTTAACACGGCGTCAGGCTGGGGCAGGCGCCGGCATGAATTCATCGAATGCCTGGAGCACCTGAAAATCATCTAATCCAGGAAAACCTGGGATAAATCTGTCCGGTTCCGGGCCTGTTACCTCAAGCCGCTTCATCACAACCTCTTTTACCCAGGTGTGCTTCCAACGATGGATACCGACCCGGTGAGTCGTCGCCGTACCAGCGATCCAAAACCACCTTCCAGTCCGACAGATCTTTCACCCGGGCAAAGTCTTCCCGCACCTCTTTCCATTGGGGGTGCAGTGCCGAATACTTGATTCCAAATTTTCGCATGGGTACGCCACACCGTACACTTCCATACACCTGCTCGGCCAAACGAAAGTGCTGCAAAATGACTTCCCGCTGCTCCCACAATGATGGAGCTGCGGGCAACTTCTCCCCTCGCGCCAACGCTCTGGCCTGTTCAAAAATCCAAGGATTGCCAATAGCACCCCGGGCAACTGTCACGCCATTCACTCCGGTCTGTGCCAGCATATCCAAGCAATCCTGGGCTCGAAACAAGTCGCCGCTTCCCAGGATGGTTCTTTCCCCAACATGCCGTTTTACCTCCTCTAAAAAACTCCAACGGCTCGGTCCGACATAACGTTGCTCTACCGTCCGCCCATGCACGGTCACTGCCGCCACCCCAGCGTCAAATGCGCCGTCCAGGATGCCGAAAAACTTGTCCCGACTTTCTGCCGTATCATCCATACCCCGCCTCATCTTAACCGTCACCGGAATATGACCGGGAACTGCATCGCGCGTCCGCTGAACAATTTCCAGAGCGACGTCAGGTTGACTCAAATGGTATCCACCGCGGCAGCGCCCCAATACTTTCTTCACGGGGCAGCCGAAATTAATGTCGATCACATCAAATCCAGCCTCTACCAATCGCAAGGCGGCCGGACCGAACTGCTTCGGGTCAGCCCCCATCAGCTGAGCTCCCACGGGACGCTCTTCGTCGGTCACGTATAAAAACCGCCGGGTCTTGTGCCGCTGTTTAACCTTCAACACAAACTGGTCAAGCATCACCTCACACAATGTATAACAAGCCCCCAAGCGTCGTGCGATGACACGCATGGGCCAGTCGCTGTAACCAGAAAGAGCTGCCTGCACCACGGGAAAGTCCAGCTTGATCGAGCCAATCTCAAGCTCCGGTAGCCGGAAAGTCTCGTGCATGGGAGTTGGCTTAAAACAACAGGACAGGCAAGATTAACAACCCGAATGTGGTCAACGACAATTATCAATTGAACCAACCCGACTTGCAATGCCGGCCTGGTCGAAGCCAGCCATCAAAGCACGGGATTCAGAATCCTCCGTCTGCTTTGAAGCGGGTCGCCTGCTCCGTCATAGCACCCCGACTCGCGAACAGCGACTGCCTGCCACTTGCCCATCCGCCGAGTCCCACCGGACTCAGTGCAATACGGGACACACGTCAAACCACTCCCGTTTCTGGGTACGCATCCATTCTGTCGAATTTTCCGGCCCCCACATCTGCAGCGGGTATCGCTCCAGGGGCGGTGCTGCCGGACTCTGCCAGGCAGCAACAATCGGATCGATGATATTCCACGCCATTTCCACCTCGTCACTGCGGGCAAACAAGCTCGCATCATCGTGGAGCACGTCCAGGAGCAATCGTTGGTACGCGTCCGGCATCGAACCTGAAAACTCGCGAGCATAACGGAAATCAAGGTCCGTCATCCTCAATCGCAATTCGGCATCCGGAACCTTTGTTTGAAACTGCAGTTGGATTCCTTCAGCAGGTTGGACCTGGATGACAAGCCGGTTGGCATCCAGACTTTTTGTTCCTCCCTCATCGAAAAGCATATGTGGCGGTTCGCAAAACTGAATCACAATTTGAGTCGTTCGACACGACATCCCTTTGCCACTTCTCAGATAAAATGGCACACCTTGCCAACGCCAATTGTCAATCCACAACTTCAAGGCAGCGAAGGTGGCCGTTGAACTTTCGGCGGAGACACCTTCTTCCTGCAAATAACTTTCATACTGGCCGCGTACGGTGTCGCTCGCAAAATCCAGCCCCTGCATCGGGCGTACTGCTTGCAAGACCTTCACTTTTTCGTCCCGTACAAGGTCTGCCTCGAATCGAACAGGAGCCTCCATGGCCGTGATCATCATCAGTTGCAACAAATGATTCTGAAACATGTCACGCAAAACCCCGGCACGATCGTAGTATTCACCCCGGCTACCCACGGTGACTTCCTCGGCCACAGTGATTTGGACATGGTCCACATAGTTCCGGTTCCAGACGGGCTCGAAAATGGTGTTGGCAAACCGCAGTACCAGCATGTTCTGGACAGTCTCTTTGCCCAGGTAGTGGTCGATCCGATAGACCTGTCTTTCCTGAAAGACCCGATGCACGGAGTCATTGAGAATTCGTGATGACTGAAAATCATTGCCGAACGGTTTTTCAATCACCACCCGTCGCTTCCCCGACGACTCATCCGCCAATCCCGCCTCACCCAGTTGTCTTACTGCCACCGGGTAGAGCGATGGTGAAGTTGCCAGATAATAGACCCGTTCGGAAGACTTTCCATTTTCCAATCCTTCGAAAAACTTCCCCAATTTGACGAAGTCGTCGCCCCGGCCAATGTCAGCCGATAGATAGTGGATCCTCGGTGCGAACTCCTCCCACTTTTTCCGGTCGAACCTTTCGCCGGTGAAGCGAGAAGTCGAATCCGTCAGCCGTTCTCGCCACGAGTCGGATTTAAAATTGGAACGGGCCACTCCAACAATCTTTGTTTCCGGTGGAAGCCGGTCTTTGACGTACAAAGAGTAGAGTGCCGGAATCAACTTCCGCCGGGTCAAGTCGCCGGAGGCTCCGAAAATAACGATGGTGTGTGACACCGCAAGGTCCAGGTGCAGGCTGTTCGGTTCTTGGTTCAGACGATGGACTGCCCGGGAAAAATCGGCAGGCTCTGTCACTCAAAGGAGATAAAATATACTCCCTTCTGATTTTCGTCCAACTCAATTCGAAACCCTGAACTCCGGACGTCTTTACGAACCTCGAGCGTCTGAGAAGTTTACTGAGAAGCCGGAGTCCGCCGCAACGCCAGCCAATCGGTGTGGAACTTTCCTTCTCGATCCGTCCGTTCGTAGGTATGCGCTCCGAAATAATCTCGCTGGGCCTGCAGGAGATTTGCAGGCAATCGCTGCAGACGATAGCTGTCGTAGTACGCCAGGGCGGTGCTGAACGCGGGAGCAGGCCAGCCCAGTTCCGTAGCCGTTGCGACCACATGTCGCCAACTCTGCTGGGCACGATGAACCGCTTCGGTGAAATAGGGTGCAAGGAGCAAGTTCTCCAGATTCGGTTGTTCGTCAAAAGCTGCCTTGATGTTGTCGAGAAATTGCGCGCGAATGATACAGCCGCCACGCCACAGCAACGCGCAGTCTCCGTAATTTAAAGACCACTGATGAACCTGACTCGCTGCTTGCAACTGGACGAACCCCTGTGCGTAGCTGCAGATTTTGGATGCGTAAAGAGCTTGCCGTACGTCCTCCACAAATTGTGTGCGGTCTCCGGCATACGAAGCCGAAGGTCCCTTCAGGACCTGGCTGGCTCGGATTCGTGATTCTTTCAGTGACGACAGCCCCCGGGCGTAAACAGCGGCTGTCACCAGCGTACTGGGAACCCCCAGGTCCAGAGCTAGCTGACTCATCCATTTACCGGTTCCCTTGGCACCCGCCTTGTCGAGAATTCTGTCGAGAAGGTCATCCCCGGATTCCGAATCTTTGACGCTCAGAATGTCGCGAGTGATTTCAATCAGGTAGCTTTCCAGTTCACCCCGATTCCAGTCATCAAACACGTCATACAACTGATCATTGGTAAGGTTCAGAGCGTTCTTTAACATGAAATAGGCTTCGCAGATCAGCTGCATGTCACCATATTCGATGCCGTTGTGCACCATCTTGACGTAATGGCCAGCGCCTCTTGGACCGACCCATTCGGCACAGGGAATGTCCTGCTGCGGTCCGACCTTGGCGGCGATCGCTTGAAAAATGGGGCGAATTTGAGGCCACGCCTCATGACTACCGCCGGGCATCAGACTGGGCCCTTTGAGGGCTCCCTCTTCGCCACCGGAAACCCCTGACCCGACATACAACAGTCCCTGCTGCTCCACCTGTTGTGTCCGTCTTTCGGTGTCGAGATAGTGGGTGTTACCACCGTCTATGATGATGTCGCCGGGTTCCAACAAACCGGTCAACTCGTCCAACATGGCGTCGACGGCCGGCCCGGCCTTGACCAACAGCATGACTTTCCGGGGCCGAACAAGCTGGCGCACCAAATCTTTTAAGGAATAGCAGCCAACGAAACTTTTTCCCTGTGCGCGGCCTTGCAGCAGACCATCCACCTTTGAGGTGGTTCGATTGTAGACAGCAATACGATAACCCCGGCTCTCAATGTTGAGGGCCAGGTTTTCGCCCATCACCGCCAGGCCGATGAGCCCAAAGTCACAAAGATCGCTCATGATCAGAATTACGCAGCTTTGCCGACCGCCAACTTCTCATACTGGCGCTCGCGTAATTCAACCAGGACCTGATCAACCAGTTTGGCCTGGACGATTCGCACAAGTCGCTCACGTAAGGAGAGTTTAAGCCGGTCACGATGGTAGTACGCCCGGTCAACTTCAGCGTGTACCATACCCGATACACGCGCGTGAACGTACCCCCTCGCCTCGGCGGGCGGCATGAGCCGTACTCTCTGGTGAACAAGTTCCCAAACGGATTTTTTCTGACGATCCGCGATCTCGTTTGCAATCTCCGGCAAACTCGAATCGCAAAATTGGCTGAAGACTCTCTGAAACCAGGACATCGCACCGTTCCTCGTCCGCGTGACGCAATTCGTGTTCAAAAGGGGAGCCGAGTGTCGGCCCCGGATTAGCTGGGATTCTCAACAGACTGCCTGTGCCCAGCGGGAGGGGCGTGACCGGTACCCGGTCGTCGCTGGCTCATCTGGCTC
This sequence comes from Planctomycetaceae bacterium, assembly GCA_002726515.1. Lineage (GTDB taxonomy): Bacteria > Planctomycetota > Planctomycetia > Pirellulales > Pirellulaceae. The sequence continues at coordinate 11,091 of PBTE01000072.1, forward strand.
CCAGTGATTTTCGACCAAACAAGCCATCCCTGGAAAGGAATCGATTCTGAGAGGTCCTGTTCTTCAGCGTTTCGGGATTTTTCCACTGGAGACCACGTGGGTAAAATATGCGGCCCCTTCGTTCCTCCAGTCTTACCTATTCCCCTTGACCGGCCGCGACGTTTCCTGGGGATCGCCCCGTAACCAGTGCTGCAACCGGGCTCTTCGGGCGGCAGGTCGCGAAGATGAATTGACTATTTCTCAAAAACACGGAGAATCGCGGCACAGTGTCGCAACGATCAGGCTTCCGAGTTCGGGAAGCCCCCAGGCTGACCACCACTTGCCAGGAAAAGTCTTCCGTGAAAATCACGAATTTCCGTACCCATTTGATGGGAATCGCCCACCCCGGCAAGATCGCGCCGTCGCGCAACTGGATTTTCGTGGAAGTGGAAACCGACGAGGGAATTACCGGGATCGGCGAAGCGACCACCGAGTACCATGAGCAAGCCGTCGTGACCATGATCAACGATCATTTTTCACCCTTACTGATTGGACAAGATCCGACACGGGTGAATTTCGCCTGGCAACAGATGCAACGATTCTTTTGGTGGAGAGGAGGAATCGTCGCCTCCAGCGCCGCCAGTGGGATCGAACAGGCATTGTGGGATATCACCGGAAAAGCATACGGCCAACCGGTCTACAAACTGCTGGGTGGTGCGGTGCGGGATCAAGTTCGAGTTTATGCTCGTACAGACCTCGGCCTGGATACTCACGCCGAAGAGGCGGCGGCGGCCGTCGAGGAAGGCTTTGATGGATTTAAATTCGGTCCCGGAAACTACGTCCAACCCTACGACGATGAAAAACAGGTGGATGCTGCCTTGTGTACCGCTCACGAAATTCGCCGGGCGGCGGGTCCCGACTGCCATTTAATGATCGACTGTGGTGGGATCTTTTCCAAACAAGCCGCACACCGACTGATCGACGGTTTACGCGAAATTCGCATGCTGTTCGTCGAAGAGCCAGTCAACATGGACACGCCACAAGGCCTGATTGAAATGAGGCAAGCATTTCCCGATGTGCGCATCGCAGCGGGCGAACGATTGATGACACGCTGGCAATTCCGAGAGTGGTTGGAACAGGGCGCCGTCGACGTAATCCAGGCTGACATCTCTCATTGCGGTGGCATCGGTGAACTGTTACGAATTGCCGGCAATGCCGAAGTTTACAACGTGCAAATCGCTCCACACAACCCGTACGGCCCGGTGGCGCTGGCAGCCAACATCCAGGCGGCAGCCTGCATGCAAAATTTCCTGATCCTGGAACATTGCCGCCACCGGCCCTGGTTCGACGAAGTCCAGGTTTACGGGCCGACCGTTGCCAACGGTGTCATCCAGTTAACGGATCGGCCCGGTTTGGGAATCGAACTCGACTGGGACTACGTCAAGCGGCACCCCTACCAGGCGCTGAAACTGCGCACCTTCACCGACCAACACGGCGGCCTGCCGCTGATTTGAATGACAGTTGTCGGCAAAGATCCGGGCCATGCCGGTAGCCGAGTTTCGCAACGACCCCGGAATCCACCCACGGCGCGGAAAATGATGCGCCGGGATTGCGCCCCCAACCGCAAGCTATTACCACTGCCCCAACGCTAGCTTGCCTGCAACTGCACGCCAAAGTCTGAAGTGACACAGGAGACTCGTTCCCAACAAACTTTGGGACCCTTTGGCCGGGCCGTTGAGCCGACTGACAGACAAGGCTTTCCTATCCGATGTGTCCCGGAGAAATGTTTCCTGACCGGCGGAGGAACACTGGCATCGGTTGTCGGAATCATTCGAAGAGGCGCCGCCCGGATTCGAACCGGGGATGGCGGATTTGCAATCCGCTGCCTTAGCCACTTGGCTACGGCGCCTTACCTCTTATTTAAAGGGGTTTTCTCTCTTTCTTCCCCTGATCCCCCGAAGGTTTAACAGTTGTCAGAGGTAAAACACCTCCGGAAAAATCTCTCGCCTTAACCCGGCGCGCAGGTGACAACACGCCAATCGTGATCAACCTGCCAAAGCGCGGCGACCGCATCAGGCGAAAGTCTAGCAAATCTCGATCGAGCGGCAAGATCAACAACGGCGGGAGTCCGTCAGAAATTCGGAGTCGGGCTGTCTCGACGACTCACGCTTTCCAAGGGGCTGGCCTCGGGGCCGAAAAAATACGGGTCAAAACCGGGTCGGTTGAAGTCGTGATTCGCACCAACGGCCGGAGGCAGGTCCACGGCCGGGAAATGAACACCCTTAACGTGCAACTTCAATTCATCACTCGAAAGTGGGAACTGCCATCAAGCAGCCGGCATCGGAGCAGAACAGCAATAGTGACTGACACCTCATTCCGGATTGCCAAGAAAATCTCCCGCAAGGAGTCTCCGCAAATCATTCCGGTTCAAAACAAACGTCAAACGAAACGGACATCAATGCGTCGCTCGCCAAAAATGGATCGCAATGACATTATCCAATGGGTCGTGGAAAATCCTCTGGAGCCGATTTACGACCCTGCGGCGAGACCTCCTGGACTTCCTGGAACTCCGTGGAACCGGCGCCCTCTCGGGCCTGCTGGTCCACACACCCACCGGAAGCGCCAGTTCCGCCCCGGTGGTCGGTCCAAGCCGGATTGACTTGATGATATCTTCGACACCGACCGGGTTCCGGTCAACTGATCGAGGGGTTGTAAGACAGGTATTAACCGAGTATTACGTCTGTGTGTAAACTCTTCAGGCAGGTCCATTTCAACGCGAACAGGATAATTCATTGATGAAATTTGACGTTTACGGCATCGGGAACTCGTTGGTCGACGTGCAAACACAGGTAACCGACGATATTTTAGCTCAAACTGGGTTTGCAAAAGGCATCATGACGCTGGTCGACGACCAGCAGCAGCAGGCCCTGCTACAGAGTATCGACGGTCTGCCGTTGAACCGATGCGCCGGAGGATCAGCCGCCAACACGATCGTCAGCATCGCCGACTTTGGTGGAAAAGCAGCTTACTGTGGCAAGGTAAGTCAAGACGAGATGGGCCACTTCTTCCTGTCCGACATGCGCGAACTGGGTGTGACAATCGGGGTCACGCCGTCCTCAGAAGGCCCTACCGGTACATGCGCGGTCTTGATCACCCCTGACGCGCAGCGCACCATGTTGACGAACCTCGGTGTCTCAGCGACCCTTGCGCCCAATGACGTTGAAGAAGCCGAAATTCGTGAATCTCAATACCTGTACATCGAAGGATACCTGCTGACCGGGGAGAAGACGAAGGCTGCCGCCTACAAGGCCCTGGAGCTGGCGCAAAAACACAACGTGAAAGTTGCCTTCACCGCCTCGGACCCGTTCCTGGTGAACTTGATCCGGGATGAAATCTGGCAGTTGATTGAGGGTCCGGTGGACTTGTTTTTCTGCAACGAAGAGGAGTCGAAAAGTCTGACTGGCAAGGACGACGTGGTTACCTGTGCCCGTGAAATTCACCGACATACGGAAAACGTGGCGATCACCCTGGGGTCCCGGGGATCTGTCATCATGCACAACGGAGACGCGATTCCCATTGACGGTGTCGAGGCCGAAGCCATCGACACCACCGGAGCGGGAGACATGTACGCCGGTGGACTTCTGTATGGAATCACAAACGGCATGAATTGGAAGCAGGCAGGTCATCTGGCGTCGCATGCGGCTGCCCGTATCGTCGGTCAGTTGGGCGCCCGCTTGGAGCGACGTTTCACGAAGGAAGAAATCAAAGCGTTTCAGGTGTAGCAGTTCATGATGCATGCTTCACCGGCAACATCGCAGTTTGAACCGGGAATCTGCCCCTCCGGACAAGCGGGAGGGTAATTACCACACGGCTCGTCA
>PBTE01000073.1 GCA_002726515.1 Planctomycetaceae bacterium
ATGTTACCTATCTCGCCTCGCTGCCCGGATTCGTCGTCATGCTCGATCCACGGGGTGGTCCGATCAGCGGCGCAAAAAATTGGACCAGTGGTTACATGCCGCCCGATTATCAAGCCACGGTGTTGCGGAGCAAGGGGAATCCGATTCTCAATCTCTCGCCACCCGTTGGCATGTCAACCAACATTCAACGGGAACTGCTTGATAGTTTGCGATCCTACAACGAGCAACACCTGGAACCACGCGCCGACAATTCTGACCTTGCCGCCCGATTGGCCAGCTACGAATTGGCGTACAAAATGCAAAGCGCAGCACCCGAAGCGGTTGATCTGAGCCTGGAAACCCGTGAGACGATGAACTTGTACGGCATGGAGGACCGGCGCGCACAAGCATTTGGACGACAGTGTCTGCTCGCACGCCGCCTGGTCGAACGAGGTGTTCGTTTTATACAAATCTATTCCGGGGGAAATCACGCCGATGCCAACTGGGATGCACACGGTGACTTGAAAAAAAATCACGAGTTGCACGCCGGGGAAACGGACAGACCGATCGCCGGTCTGCTCAAAGACCTCAAACGACGCGGTATGCTGAATGACACACTGGTCGTGTGGGGTGGTGAATTCGGCCGGCAACCAGTCGCCGAGTATGCCGAGGGCACCGGTCGCGACCACAATGCATACGGTTTCACGATGTGGATGGCCGGTGGCGGCATCCGCGGAGGGGTCAGCGTCGGTAAGACCGACGAGTTGGGTAGCGCTGCGGTGGAAGATCGCTTGCATGTCCGGCAATTGCACGCCACTATCTTACATCAACTCGGCTTCGATCCTAATTATTTCACTTATTTCTATCACGGCCTGGACGAGAAACTTGTCGGTGTCGAAGGTGCCCAACCGATTCAACAGATTCTCTAGCTTGTTCCGTTACTGACCGCTGCTCCGCGGACAAGTCAACGCGGAAAGGATAAAAGCATCAAGTTCTCCCGCTTGGGACTGAACCTCATCAGTTGGCCTCCGAAACCCGGTAGGCCAGGTCCACCAACTCGGAAAGATCAACACAAGCTGGCGGAAACGATTGAACTGCATGGCATCCCGGCAGTAGGATTCGGTGGTTCACTGCTGCAGGATTTTCCAGCGTTGGCTGGCAAGAACAGAGAGGACACCCTGCACAAAACCTGCGCACACTCCGAAAGCCCGACGCTCCTTCCACCACGCACGCCCTGTCAACCGTTATGAAAATCTCGTTCCTGGCATTCATGTGATACCCTCGCGCAGTTCCCAACCCAAAGACCTAAAATGAAATTTCTAGTAAGTAATGATGACGGCGTGGAGGCTCCGGGATTGTCGGCACTGGTCGAAGTCCTGTCTGAACTGGGTGAAGTGACTGTCGTGGCCCCCGCGCAAGAATTATCAGGATGCAGCCATCAAACGACCACACACGCCCCGCTTCAAGTCACCCGGCTGGCCCCGGACCGTCACGCAGTTCATGGGACGCCAGCCGACTGTGTCCGCCTGGGTCTATTGCACCTGGCTCCGGACGTCGACTGGGTTTTTTCGGGCATCAACAACGGCGGAAACCTGGGAGTCGACGTCTACATGTCGGGAACGGTCGCGGCGGCTCGCGAAGCGGCCTGGATGGGCAAGCCGGCAATTGCCCTGTCACAATATCGGAGCACCAAAGAGCCTGTCATCTGGCCGACTGTGATTCCACAGGTTCGTCGCGTGATCGCACAACTGCGATCCGAAACGCTTCCAGCGGGCGCCTTCTGGAATGTCAATCTTCCGGAATGTGAACAAGCTGCTCAAGAGGCCAGAATCGTCACTTGTCCCCTGGAGTCCGCCCCGCTTCCAGTCCGGTTTGAGATTCAAAACGGACAATTTCAATATCGCGCAACCTATCAGGATCGCCTGCGGAAACCGGGTTCCGATGTGGACGTTTGTTTCTCGGGCGACATCGCCGTAACCCGGATTCCCTAGGGACCTGTCTCCCGTGCGGACGTTTGTTTGCCGTCTGCTGAAGCGGGCGTTGGCCGCCCACGCCCATTCCGTTCTCACCTGCCGGAAAGTTTGGCCCCCACTTCCGTCACCGGGTAATCGAGTAAGGATCCCGGGTCTGGAGACGGGGATCTTCGACATGCATCCCAACGGTGAAATGGTAGAGGTCCTGGAACTGGTGCCCCTGCAGCCCCAGAATCCTGTGCATCGGATTGTCGAAGTAACATCCAATTCCGCAAGAACGGACACCGGCTGCCTCCGCCTCCAGATACAAGACCTGGCCTATCATGCCTGTTTCCCAAAACAAATTGCGATAAAACGAGGCCCCGTAATGTCGCAAGGTTTCTCCGAACTCGGCGATCATCGCCAGGCTGAAAAAACCATCAGCGGCAATGTCCTGATGACAGCTTACAGATCGTGCCTTGTCGTAATTGTCACCTTCTGCCAGCAGGTAAAGTGGAAATCCGTCCGGTACTCCGTCGGGAGTCGACCACATGAACGACTGGTGCATCGCCTGCTGCAGGCTTTCCAAGCCTGCCGAATCGCGAAGCAAACAATAAAGTCCCCGGGGCAAGTCGTCGACACGGTGCACAAACAGCGCCAGGTGAATTGTTGGCGACCAGCCAAGAGCGTCCCAGGGAGGATGGGGACCCGGCAAGGTACGACGAAGCATGCGGAGAAAAGTGTCACGCGTGGTTGTACTCGCACCGTCAAACGACAGACAACTTCTGCGCTGTCGAATGATCTGCCGGGCGTGTGCCTCGAACGTCGGAGTCACCGGAAAAGACCAGTTGGTCCCGGCTTCATGCTCCTTGTTCCACTCCTCTCCGGACGTCGACTGCGTGGCTTTGGTGACTTCCTCAATAACGGGCCAGGCCACGTGCTCGGGACTGAGCCGATTGGCACAACCATACCAGGTTGCGGAATCCATTTCCGCAAAAAGATCCTCATCCGCAGCGGGAAGAAGTGATAATGGTAGCGACAGATCCTGACCGGGAACTACCAGCGCGAGCAGTTCGGCTTCCTCGTGTTCGCCAGCTAGAAAATCTTGTGGACGGTTCAACCCGAACAACTTTGCGATCGCTTCGGTCGGCCAATGGGGAACGACCGTTAATTGCCATCCACAGAGTCCAGCAGAAAATCGCAAGGCCGCCACCGCATGTCCTATATCATGCTGACAATAACGAAAAGCCCGTTCGCCGTATTTCCAGGCTTCCCGCCACATGATTGAAGTCAAACCAACCAGAAACGAACCATCCGGCAGTCGGTCCATCAAAGAAGCACCCATCCTCGAACTGAACGAAGCACGACGTTCCAGCGAGTGATTTTCTGGCTGGTAGTGGTACAGAACAGGTATCGCCGGATCTCCATCCGGTGTTTTCAGTAACAGGTAGGACTCGGTCGGATGCAGATTCCCGCTCGATGGATTTACCCGTAAAGCCCAGCTCTTTTCTCCGCTAGATTTCCAGGCCGAAAGCGACATCCCGTAATAAAAGAATTCCGAGATACTTCGCAAAGTCACCGGAACCGGTTGGATCGTATTCGGTTCGTAGATCAACTCGTAGGCGGAGTTGACAACCTCCTGAGGAATCTCAAGTGGTGTCACCCCGGTCCCTTCATAGTAGCGGAAAGGATGAGGCTGATTGTCCCAATCCATGTGTCCCAACGAGGCCGCATAACGACGAAATTCGTGCTTCGAACGATCGTGGTAGGACAGGACGGAGGAAAGTGTGGTCATCAAGCTGTTCCTACCCGGAAGTTTTCAGTTCACCGGACCGCGTGTCCTCGTCCAGCGCTGAAGATCATTCAACACTGTTGGCAACTACTCGACGTTCAACACCGGAGTAGCATCATAACGCCCCGCCACGTAGAGTTCAAACTGATTGCGGTAGATCTTACGATGGGTTTGACAAGCGACGTCAGGATGATTGTTCTGCTCGGAGAGGTGAGCCAGGCAGGCCCACTTCAGTCGACCCGAAGCTGCCCGCGACAATAGTTCGGCCGCTTCGAGATTCGACAGGTGCCCACCCGGACCCCGAATGCGCGCTTTCAAGGAGTTCGAATATGGTCCTCTCTCCAACAGATCCGAATCATAGTTGCTTTCCAACAAGACGGCGTCGAGTGAACCGATGACATCCTCCAGGCCGTCAAATACGTGCCCTAAATCGGTGAGGATACCGAGTCGGCGGTCCCCATCATCCACGACGAAGGCCACCCCGTCAGTTCCGTCGTGGGCCGTTGGAATTGTTTCTACTGAAACAGAGCCAAACTGCAGAGTCGACCCGGACTGAAAGTGACAGATCTTTCCCAACTGTCCCAGTTCATGCCGGACCCTGGCAGCCCGGAGCGTTTTAGTTGTGATGTGGATCGGCAATCCGAACTTGCGGTGGTAGATTCCCGCACACTTCACGTGGTCGGCATGCTCATGTGAAATGAACAGTGCGTCAATTTTCCGCACATCCTGTCCTTGCGTGGCCAGGCGCCGCTGGGCCTGCACACCCGCGATGCCTGCGTCGAACAGCAAACGCACGTGACCGGATTCAACGTAGAAGCAGTTGCCGTTGCTACCGGACTGGAGAGCGATCAATTTCATCCCGGACATCTTACCTTGTTGAGCCGTAGAAATCTCTCTGCATCGATCGGTTCCAGTATTGGGCTTTCGACCAGTTGCCTGAGCCGCTTCAACAAAACGAGGAGTTCGACAGCCAGTTGGACAGCAAATCGAGGTTCGATCCGGTCAGTTCGCCCAGCCGCAACCGGTTTCAACAGGGACGGAAACAGGGCTACGGTGTCGTATTCGCTGCACTTGCCACCAATGCGTGATCTCTCACCCAGATGGTCCCGCTACATGAGACGCGGTCCCGGATTTTCGCAGGCAGCACGAATCCAGTCGAGGAACCGCGCAGCGGGTGCACCATCGACCACCCGGTGGTCAAAGGTCAAGCTGAGAGAGATCCTGTGGCGGGCAACAACCTGGTCTTCAAAGACCACAGGTTCCTGTACGATTCGTCCCACACCCAGGATGCCACTTTGCGGTAAGTTCAAAATGGGGGTGAAGGCATCGATATGGAAGGCGCCCAAATTGGTCAGTGTAAAGACACCTCCTTGCAGGTCCTGGACTGCCAGAGATCGCGCTCGGGCTCGACTCGCCAGCGAGTGCAATTCCGTCGAGATTTGATAAACCGTTAAACCATCGACACCCCGAATGACCGGCGCCAGCAAACCATCCTCCGTATCAACAGCAACCGCCACGTCCATGCAGTCGGGGATCACCAGACCGTCACTGGTCCACTGGGTACAGAGGGCCGGAAATTTGCGCAACGCAGCGGCGGTCAATTTGATCAAAAAATCGGTGTAACCGGGAACCACGCTATCCGGTTCGGCAACCACCTTAAATTGTTCTCTCAGAGCTACCAGATTAGTCGCATCGGCTTTCGTGGTGAGCGTCACGGGCGCTGCCTGACTGACACCTGCCAACATCCGCTCTGCAATGGTGCGCCGCATGCTGGAAATCGGCCGCGTCTGCCCCGGAAGTGCCGGAGCGCCCGTTTGGGCGACGGATGCCTCTCGCGGTGGCTGACTTTGAACCGCCGCCCGCACGTCCTGTTCTCGAATACGACCCGACTTGCCACTTCCCTGCAAATCCCGCCAATCGACTCCGAGTTCACGAGCCACCCGGCGGGCTCGTGGAGTGATTGGGGTGGGTCGTCGCAGTCCGCCCGGACCACCATTGGAGGATGTAGTGGCCGTGTGAACATCGTCCGTCGTGATCCGGCCAGCCGGCCCAGTTCCACGGATTGCGCTCAGTTGGACGCCCAGATCCCGAGCCAGACGGCGAATGGCTGGACCGGCCCGCGGCGGAATTGTTGCGCCTGAAGCGTCCTCCCCAACGGAAGTGACAGTGGGGTCTGAAACAGGCACGTGCTGTTCGGAGGTCGCGCTCGCTTCCGGTTGTTCACAAGGTGCTTGTTCACCTTCCTCGACCAGGTATCCCAGGAGTTGGCCCACGACGACTTCGTCTCCGGCCTGTGGAGCATCCGGCGCAATACGTAGGATCCCCCCGTCAAATGACTCGATTTCCTGTGCGGCTTTTTCACCTTCGAGAACGAAGAGCATGTCTCCCTGCTCTACCATTTCGCCGTCCCGTTTGAGCCACTCGACGAAATTCCCTTTCTCCATCGACCATCCCAGGCGCGGTACAACAATTTCAATGGCCATGGTGGTTCCCGTTTAATACCGCAATAAATTGTTCGCAACCGACACTGCCCGCTTGTACCGGGAGGTGACGATGCATGTGGGATCGGCTCCGAGCACGGGCTACTCCGCCATTAATTCGCGAATCGCTTTGGAAATGTCGGCACGTTGTGGTATGACGGCTTGTTCTAATGACGGACTGTATGGTGTGGGGGTGTGCGTTCCATTTAAACGCTTGATTGGCGCATCCAGATCATCGAAACCACGCTCCGCGATCTGTGCCGCGATCTCCGCTCCCAGATTGCATGGGCCGTACGCCTCCTCGACAATCAGCAAACGACCTGTTTTGTTCACCGACTTCAAAATGGTATCAACGTCGAGTGGAAACACACAGCGCGGGTCTACCACCTCGACGGACAGCCCATCTCCCGCCAGTTCTTCCGCCAGCCCGGAACACTCGTGGACCATCCGTGCCAGTGCCACGACCGTCAGATCCGATCCCGCACGGACGACAGCAGCCTTGCCAAAATCGATTTCGTATTCTTCTTCCGGAACCATGCCCTTGACGGTGAGCAGTTCACGGTGTTCCAAAAACATCACCGGGTCGCCCGTTCTCAAGGACTTTTTCATCAGGCCTTTGGCATCAAAGGGAGTCGACGGCAGCACCACTCGCAGCCCCGGAATTTGTGCATACATCGAATAATAGTTGCCGGAATGATGGGTTGCAGCCGAGTGGCCGATGCCGATACATCCACGTAACAAGACGGGCATTTTCAACCGTCCGCTACTCATGTATTGCATTTTGGCAATCTGATTGATGATCTCACCCATCGCGTCCAGAATAAAATCAGCAAACATGAAATCGACTACCGGCCGGGCACCTGTGATGGCAGCTCCCGTCGCCATCCCCACGAACCCGCGTTCACTAATCGGGGTGTCGCACAGCCGTACAGGGCCGTATTTGTCGTAGAGTCCCATCGTGGTGTTAAAGTTGCCCCCTCGCTTACCGATTCCTTCCCCCATCACATAAATTTTATCGTTCGCGGCCATTTCTTCGGATAAAGCTTCATGCGTAGCCTGCATGTAGGTGATTTCACGCATCCTTTTCGAATCACGAGCGGACCCTTCATCCAGCAGCCGTACCATACCCGACTCACCCGATTCGTCAAAAATGTGAGTGCTTGCTGTCGCGGGATCGGGGAATCCACTTGCCTCGGCAAACTCCTGCGCGGCTTCAATTTGGGCCCGAACCTCATTCTCGATTGCTTCGAGTTCGGTCACCTCGCAGATGGCTCGCTCCAGTACCGCGTGTTTCAAAAGAGCAATCGGATCGCGGTTCTTTTTCCAGTTTTCCACATCCTCCCTGGTACGGTATCCGAAGTCTCCCATTCCTTCGGCGTGAGCACGAGTTCGATACGTCTTGCATTCAAGCAGCGTTGGCCCACCACCTGAACGAGCTCGCTCAACAGCTTCACCCGCTGCTTCATAGATCGAAAGCACATTGTTTCCGTCCAATTCCAAGCCGGGCATTCCATAAGCCGGCCCCCGACCACCTACACTGGGGTTACAACTGGAATAACTAAAGGGAACTTCCGTAGCGTATTGGTTATTTTCACAGACGAACAACACGGGTAACTGCCAAATACTGGCTAAATTCAACCCCTCATGAAACGCACCGTTGTTTACTGCACCATCACCAAAAAACGCTACCGCAACCCGGTCGGTTTGCTGAACTTTAAAACCATAACCCGCCCCGGCCGCCTGAAGAATACAAGGGCCAACAATTCCGGTAGTTCCCATCATGCCCACTTCCGGAGAAAACAGGTGCATGCTGCCACCCCTTCCCCTGGAAACACCTGTTTGACGACCAAACAACTCGGCAATGAGCTCTCGTGGTTCCACTCCCTTGGCTAACGCGTGCCCGTGTCCCCGATGCGTGCTGAACACAACGTCGTTGTTCCGCAGGTGCGCACAAACACCGGTAGCGATGGCTTCTTCGCCAACGTAGGTGTGGCAGGCACCCTGAACCAGACCGCGCTGATGAGCTTTGGCGAGTTGCTCTTCACACTTTCGGATGACAAGCATCGTGCGGTAAAAGTCGAGGTGCGCCTGAGTAGGGATGTCGGTCTTGCTGAAACTTTCCATGAAACAGTCAAAGTGTGTTTAAAATGTGAATAACGTCCCGCAACTCGCGCGGCGAGAGAGGACTCCGGGGAAGTCATGCAAAGACGATTGTGGCAAGGCAAACGTGAAAAACCACTCGATTGGGTCAGCCCACCTCAATTTTGATTGAAGCCTTATCGTGATTCCTCGACATTTTCCCGCCGGCCAGCTTCGACCCGTCCATCCAACACCGCACCCTGGAAGACTTTCTTCCGCCCGACCCCGAGTGTGACGAACAGACAGCGGTATGCCAACATCCAGCATCTGACACCATTGTACCAGAGGGGCCTGGCCGGTGTCGTCTGAAATCCAGCACCAGGTCGCCTCCAATGCAGCGTAAGCGTCACTCGCCGGCCGATTCACTCCCGCTCGTCGACGACCGGGTTGGTAAGCGAGCCGATTTTGTCGATTTCAATCGTGCACGTGTCACCGGCCTTCAAAAAGACTTGGGGCTGGCGAGCCACACCCACTCCATGAGGCGTTCCTGTCGAGATGAGGGTTCCCGGCACGAGTTTCGTACTGCCACTCAAAAAAGCGATCAAGGCCGGCACATTAAAAATCATGTCGTCGGTATTCGCTTCCTGCATCACCTGCCCGTTTAACAGAGTCTTGATGGACAAGGTGTTGGGATCGGGAATGTCGTCAGGCGTCACCAGACACGGACCGAGCGGTGCAAACGTCGCAAACGATTTCCCACGACACCACTGACCACCGCCCCACTTGAGTTGCCAATCACGTGCGCTGACATCATTCACAGCAACATATCCCAGTACATATTTCAGTGCATCATCCTGCGAAACATTGAAACACTCTTTTCCAATCACAACACCTAATTCGCATTCATAATCCACTTCGTTGCTCCTCAGGCGACGCGGGAGCACAATCGGATCACCCGGATTCTGCAGAGCACCGCTGTTTTTCATAAACAGCACTGGATGCTCCGGAATTGCAGATCCCCCCTCCTCTGCATGCTTGCGGTAGTTCAAGCCAATACAAAGAATGTCCGTGGGGACAATGGGCGCCAACAACTTGACCACATCTGCCACCTCGCCGGTGTCCCGAGGAGAGTCATAGATATCGCCTTCAAGTACGGTCGTTGATCCGTCTTCATGCTGGCATCCAAACTGAATATTTCCTCCCGAATTGTGAAAGCGAACGATTTTCATGAATGAATACCCGATGGTTTGGTAGGTTTAATAAATTTCAACGGAAGACAGCTGTGCCAAATCCTCGCAAAGCATGATTGCCACGTGAGTCAGTTCACCCCGGAGGCTCCGAGTTTGCCCCTGCACCCACAAACTATGGAATGAAATTGCCAGCTGCAACCCGTGCTGTCTGAAACGTCACGTTGATGTTGCAATCAAGCGATTCTTCCCAACTCCTTGCTTGTCTCAAATCGTGCTTGTCAAAATGCCGCAGCAAGGACCGCGCGACAGTCCTCCACAGTTAACGGGCGTGGATTGGAAGGAGTCGAGTGGTCCTCAACAGCCGCCTCGGCAATTCCCTCCAAATCCTGCCGGACCACTCCCATATCATGCAGCGTCGCCGGCATCCCGATGCGATCATTAAGTGCAGCAAACGCATCCGCCAAGCGTTCGGAGCCATCCTGGATCCCTACAATGTCGGACATGGCGGCCAATTTGTCAGGGCAGGCTGCCGCATTGAATCGAATCACGTGGGGAAGGAAGACGGCATTGAGCGTCCCGTGATGCAAACGCCTCTCGGCCAAGGCACCGAGGGGATGGCTCAGGCTGTGAATCAAGCCAAGGCCTTTCTGGAAGGCGAGCGCGCCCTGGAGAGCAGCCATCATCATCTGGCTCCGCGCTTCAATGTCGTTGGGAACTTCCAACGTCGCGGGCAGCGCTCGCCAGGCTCGCTCAAGTCCGTCCAGAGCAATCGCGTCCGCAACAGGATTAAATTTCGGACTGCAGTAGGTTTCGACACAGTGCGAAATCGCATCCATCCCCGTTGCGGCGGTCAATTGTGAAGGCATATCAACCGTTAATTGCGGGTCACAGAGGGCCGCGGTCGGAATCATGTGTTTGCTGATCACCCCTAGTTTGCAACCACTCTGCAGGGTCACCAACGCGGCGCGTCCCACTTCACTGCCCGTTCCCGCAGTCGTGGGAATGGCAATCACGGGCGGCTTGTCCGCCGTAATGCGACTGACGCCACCCCGGATCAGGGCATACTGTTCCAAAGGTTCGGGATGGGTGGCCAGCAAGGAAATGCATTTCGCGCAATCCAACGGAGACCCGCCACCAAGGGCAACCACTCCGTCACACTGCTGTTCCCGGTAGACGGTCAGGCCCGCCAGGACACTCCCTTCGGTGGGATTGGTGGGAATGTCGCTGAACACGCCCTGCGGCACAATCCCCAATCGATCCACCATTCCCAATTGCAACAAACCTTCGTCAGTCACCACCAGGGGGCGCTGCAGTCCGTACTGATCCAAAATTTCTGAAAGCGATTCAATTTCACCACTTCCAAAATAGACGTCGGTCAGATAACTGATCGTGGGGAGTTTCATTGCCTGCCCTTTTCCAGGACGCTTGCCTGTTCTGCGTTCATTTCCAATGTCCGTTTTACGTTCGCAATGGATTGCCCTTCTTCCTTCAGACAGGTGACTCCAGTTCCGCCGTTTCAGCCAACTCCCGTAACTTGGCTATCACATCTTCCGGCAGAGGAATGCCTTCGACCAGGGCGTGTCGTCGACGTTCCCATTCCATTTCCCCCGGCATGTAAATGCGTTCACTCCCTTCCGCTTTGGGGGCCTGATGAATTTGATCGATAAGCGCATCAACGCGCGAATAAAATTTTTCCAGCGGGATGAGAGAGTTGACATCAATCGCTAAAAACGCATGTCCATGATCTGTCGCTTGAGAAAGGTCTCCGAACAGCCAGCTTCCTACGTCCCAGGTGACAGCGGAACCCGTCAGCAATGCAGCCAGTGATTCAATCAGTAGCGCGACCCCGTACCCTTTGTGTCCAGCCATGGGTTGAAGTGCCCCCTGATCCGGAATCAGACTGCCATCATCACTGGGTAAGCCGTCAGGACCAATGATCCAATTGTCCGGAATTGGCCGGCCCGATTGTACCGCTGCGAAAATCTTTCCTGCCGCCACCGTACTGGTTGCCATGTCGAGCATGATCGGATCGTGCTTCCCGGCAGGAACCGCGTAAGATATGGGGTTGGTACCCAGAATGGCGCTTCGTGAGCCGGGAGCAGCCACAATGGGAACATCATTCGCCATCGACACGCCGATCATACCTTGCGAAGCGGCCAGCCAGGTGTAATATCCAGCCGCTCCAAAATGGCAACTGTTGCGCACCCCCACAAAACCGATCCCAATGTTTTTGGCCAGATCGACGGCCAATTGCATCGCAAACTTGGAAGTCACCTGCCCCAGCAATGATCCACCGTCAACGATCGCGCTGGCCGGATTTCGTTTTACTACTGTCGGTTCCCCTTCGGTAAGCAAGCCACCAACCCGCAGGCGTTTCTCGTAACCATGCAGTAGTTTGGTACCGTGGGTAAAGACTCCCCAGGTGTCGGTCATGACTAACGCTTCAGCCGTGGTGGTGGCATGCGAGGTGGAAACCCCCACCTTTTCCATGACTGCTACGCAAAAAGCTTGTAAGTCATCTGCCGAGATTCTCGAGTTGCATGATTCAGCTGCCATGAGGAACCCTTGTTGTCAATGTTAAAGACCCACTCACCTTTCGGCGTCGTCCCGGAGAACACATCTGAGAAGAACCGCTGTAAGTCTCGCTCTCAATCAAGCGGACTATTGTAACTTCGAACCTGCAATAGCATAAGTATCGAAGCAAGACCAACCCGACCATTTTTCAGCCCGATTTCAGGCCACTTCCGAACCCGAATGAAGTGACGGACGACCATTGGTGTCGTGACGCACCTCCGGCGCAACTGACTGCTCCGTTGGAGGATTTTACCGGTAAATTGCGGTCAGGATGGGGCCACTGCCGCAACTGTAGCTGCAGGAGACACAGTTCCAAAACGGTCGCCCAAAGTCGATGGGAACAGTCACGCTGCTCACTTCAGCAGACCTCGAGCCTTGTAGACAGTCAGCCCGGCTCCTAATAGCTGGTTATCGCAGGCAAGCGAACGGGCGTCTGAGATGCCGGTGCGTGCAGCAGAGGGGGCAGATTGGCTTGCCTCCACACCGGCCGAACAGGCTGTGGGGAATAAATCAGCTGTCCTTCGCGACGAATTCGCATCACCAACAAATCCAGTTCGTCGACTGAACGGTAGTTTTTACCAACGGCAATCTCACCCTCCATGTCGATTGCCAAAAACGTCTCCGGGTTCAAGATTACCAGTTGCTTGCGGAAGAACTGGGCCTTTTTCAGACGACCGACAGTTCTGTCCAAATGGCTCTTCGGCACATCCATCGTCCAGACTTCGAGGACATCTTCGGGGATCTTCCCGACATCTGTATCTTCTTCCAGATCAAAGATTTTTTTCCACATTGACCGGTTAAGCACAGCTGTTTCTGTACCAGACGCTCGAAAAACTACCCGTACCCGGGCAACATCTTTTCTGCCTTCGGGGTGAGGGTAAACAATGTTGACAATACCGATCGAGCAGGCAGGAAGGGCATTAGCTGCTGGTGCCTGATGGGTCGCCAACAGAACATGGTTTGAAGACTGCGCAACATTCAATCGGTCGGTCTCCGTCCGATAGGTCAAGTGGAGATCGCTGACGGACAGAGGCTTGTCGCCCATCTTTCCTGCTTGACGTTTAATTGCCGCGCAACCGCTCAGTGCGATGCTTCCAGCCACAACCAGGACTAAAGCACGTGTTGACGGAAGTGAAGTCATCTTTTTTATTTCCCACGTCTAATGCCAAAACGGGTTTTCCGCATGCTAGTGCTGCAAGTAAAACTCGAACAACCGAACCAGCTTTTGGAAACCAGCCCCCTGCAAGAGCCCCCGCACTCCTCTCGAACAAAGGGTCAAAAGTCATGCTGCGCAAACTTTTGTGACAACCTGCCAGACCGAGTCAGAGACGACGACCGGCGCCGACTCTCTCTAGATATCGACCCGCCGGGCATGACCAGTTGAACGACACCTTGGAATTTCAGCAGCAGCTCGTTCCAGCGTTGTCATACTGCTAGCCCCGCCAGTGGGCGGAAATTTCCTGCTTGGCAGTGGCATAAGCTTTTCCGATCCGACAATCAGCGAACTGGTTGCCGAAACAGGGTACGATTTCGCTTGGATCGATGGAGAGCACGGACCTTTCGATTTGACAGCCATGCTGCGACACGCGAGACCTTTCGCGGCACTGACACCTCATCGTTCACACGGTGGCCGACAAAGTGCGCGATTCGGACGTGTTTCCTGGTGTCTCGACGTTTTTACACTGTAGAGAATTTCGCTTACTGGCTGCAGGGTGGTGTCCAATGGATCAACCTCAACACCGATGCGTCGAATTTATTTAGCGCCAGGTGACGGGTTCTGGATGCGGCCCGCAGGTCACAGATTTAGGCTCGGAAACAGAATTGGCAGCAAGCCTCCTCGCCCTGGACCGGATTCCAACCTGATATTCTGGCCGGGGGCATTCCGCGCGCACTGCGGTGCCCTATAATGCAACAGTCTTCATTCCATCAACACTAATGCAGGAATCAACCATGGTCAAATTTTGTTCCGCTGTGTGCTCACTGTGCCTCCTGACCGTGCTCCTCGGCGCTGATTGGTCTCATTGGCGTGGTCCACACTTCAATGGTTCCACAGACGAAACTGATTTACCCTCCAAGTGGAGTCGCACCGACAACATCGCCTGGAGTGTCAACCTGCCGGGCGCTGCGGCGGCGACGCCAATTGTGGTCGCAAATCGTGTTTTTGTCTCCAGTACAAATACCGAAAACAACACGCTGCAAGCCATGTGTTTTGAACGCCAGACGGGTGCCATGCTGTGGAACAAAACGGTGGCGGAGGAAATCCGTCGTGAATCCTACAGCAACTATGCGTCACCTTCCCCGGTGGCTGACACCGATGTCGCCATCTTTTTCTATGGAAACGGAGAACTCGTTGGCTTCGATCATACCGGCAATGAGTTATGGTCTCGCAATGTCCAGCGTGATTATGGAGATTTTTCATTCAATTGGTCGTTCAGCACGAGTCCTTTGATCTACGATGGACGACTCTATCTACAGGTTCTGCAACGTGACGTCCCCGTGGACGGCCGCGGGTTCAAAGACCGCAAGAACAAGTCGTATCTGTTGGCCATGGACATCAACACGGGCGAAACCCTGTGGCAGGTCGAGCGCCGCAGTGATGCCCGACTCGAATCTCGCGAGGCCTTTTCCACACCCATTCCCTACCACCACGATGGCCGCACAGAGATACTCGTCGTAGGAGGTGACGATTTGTCAGGTCATGATCCGACCGATGGCAAGGAAAGATGGCGTTGGGGAACCTGGAATCCTGACCGAATCCCGCACTGGCGTCTGGTGCCTTCACCGGTGGCGGGTGCTGGAGTGATCCTGGCGTGCGCACCAAAGAAAGACCCCATTTACGCAGTCCGGGCTGGTGGCCGGGGAAAGCTTGACGATACGGCACTGGCCTGGGTCAGTCAGGAAACGATGGAACTGACTTCGGACGTTCCCACCCCTGCCTTTTACGACGGCGACTTCTTTGTCCTCAGTGATGTGCGCAAGAGTCTGGCACGGGTCGACCCCCAAACAGGCGATGTCAAGTGGAAGATTCGCACACCGGGAGTGAAAAAGTTCGAAGCATCACCACTGGCAGCCGACGGAAAGATTTATCTGATCAATTTCGTTGCAGACGTGGTGGTCGTCGATGCAGCGGATGGGACGATTTTGAACAATATTTCCATGGCCGATCCAGAAGACGATCCCGTTCGATCTTCCGTGGTTGCTGCGCACGGCAATTTGTGGATTCGCACGAATCAACAATTGTTCTGCGTAGGAAAACATTGAGCTTTGTGCGACACTGGGAGCAGCCCGCTCAACGACTTGGCGCGTTCCCTCGCCCGTCTGCCAGGGCGTGGAACTGAAATTTCCAGACAGCCTTTACTGCCGAACAGCCCCACGGGGCAGGTACAAGGGCTCACTTTAAATCTGTCGGAGCACTTCGGCCAAGTTGGTTTTCCAGAAGGCCAGGGGTTTCAGGAAGTTCTCGGTCTGCGAGAGATCGAGCACACTGTAGTGGGGACGCGTCGCGGGACGCGGAAACTCGGCGCTCGGGCAGGGGTCGATGCGGCATGTTTGCTGAGTCTGTTGCAGAATTTCGATCGCGAATTCGTACCAGGTACAATCTCCCGCATCCGTCACATGCCACGTGTCCCGTGCTCCGGTTCGGTAGAGATCGAGGGAAACCTGCGCCAAATGGACGGCACTGGCTGGCCGCCCACGTTGGTCATCCACCACTCGCAAGCTATCACGCTGTTGCATTAACTGCAGCATTCGCAGCACGAAATTGGACCCCCACGGAGCGTAAAGCCAACTCGTGCGGATTAATAAATGATCACAACCCGTTTCCCGTAAAACCCGTTCACCCGCAGCCTTCGTGCGCCCGTATGCGTTGACAGGCTGCAGCGGCGCATCCACCTGATAAGGCTCCATCGCCGTACCAGCAAAGACGTAATCCGTTGAGTAGTGAATCAGGGTGCAACCAACGCTCTGACACCTTCGGCCAAGATGTCCCACAGCAGTACAATTGACCTGATAGGCTTCCTCTTCTTCGCCTTCCGCTCCGTCGACATCGGTGTATGCCGCCGTGTTAATGACCACTCGAGTGCCCGGAGGAATCATCGCATCGAGGGACCCTTGGCATGTAATGTCCAAATCGCGGTGGTTATACGCGGCGTAACCAATATTCAATCGTTTTAACAAGTCCAGCCACGCCCGTCCAAGAATGCCTCCACTACCGACAAGTACGACTCCTTCCGCAAGAGACTCCTGTACAGCATCAGTCATGACTGGACGCCGCCTGGTAATGGAAGAACCGGTCCAGTGACTCGAATGGCGGATGGCGTCTGTCACGGTCCGAAAGGATGGCTTGATCAGCCGTCAATTGCCAGTCGATTCCCAACTGCGGGTCGTTCCACGGAATTCCTCGCTCACATTCCTGAGAGTAGAGAGCGGAGATCTTGTAGTAGACCTGTGTGTTGGGCAAAAGTGTCCGGAACCCGTGCGCAAAACCCTCGGGAATGAAGAGCTGTTGCCCCAACTGATCATCCAACTTCACTCGCACATGCTGGCCGTAAGTCGGCGAACCCCAGCGGATGTCCACCACGACATCAATGATTGCGCCATGCACGACAAACACGAGCTTGGCCTGTGCTGCCGGGGGAATTTGATAATGAAGCCCACGCACCGTTTCAGCATTCGCCGAAAACGTGTGGTTGTCTTGGACAAATTCAGCCGTGATGCCAGCCGAACGCAAAGCCTCACGTTTGTAGACTTCCGACAAAAAACCACGCTCATCACCGAAACGTTTCGGAGTGATCAATTTGACGTCGGGTAGGTCCGTTGCTGTGACTTGCATCGTTTCGGTTGCCAAATTCTAAATGATTCAAATGACATTTTACAGAGGAAGCTGAATCGCCAACAAGAACGCGTGTCGACAGAATTCCTTTCTGTTCATCCTGAAACTTCAGGAGACTCGCATCACGTGTTGCTACGAGCCAGCACTTCGGTGGATACAGAATCCGTAAGCCGGTAACGTTTTTCGTCCGAGAAAATTTCCGGATGCAGCAGTCGCCAACGCCAGAGTCTGAAAAGAAGACCGGTCACCAGCACTCCCAATCCATACTTGCAGGATCGACGAAAGTTAATGGAACTGGCTTCGGAAAAATACTTTGTGGGACAAGAAATTTCTCCCATCGAAAAATCAAATGCTGCTGCCTGGGCCAGCATTTGATTGTCGAACACAAAATCATCTGAATTCGCTCGTAAGGGTAGTGTCTCGAGCACACGCCTCGAGAAAGCGCGATAGCCCGTGTGGAATTCCGAGAGTTTCGTTCCTAACATGATGTTCTCGAAACTGGTAAGCAAGCGATTGGCCAGATACTTATACATAGGCATTCCGCCTTCGAGCGCCTTTCCCCCCAAAATGCGCGAAGCCAACACAAGATCATAGATGCCAGAGGCAATCATTCCTGCCATGGCCGCGATCAGCCTCGGATCATACTGATAATCGGGGTGGACCATAATTACAATGTCCGCCCCGGCACGCAATGCCTCGTTGTAGCAGGTCTTCTGGTTGGCGCCGTATCCACGGTTCTGTTCGTGAACAAACGTGCGAATACCCAATTTTTCGGCAACCCGGACCGTCCCATCCGTACTGGCATCGTCGACAAGGAGCACTTCGTCGACCAAGTCGAGTGGAATTTTCTGGTAAGTCTTGGCGAGCGTCTGTTCAGCGCGGTAGGCGGGGAGAACCACAATCACTTTTTTTCCCAGTAACACAGTGCGCCTCTTCTCGCGGTTTTGAGCAAAGGAAAACCTCCCTGCTACAGAATAATTAAGGGGTACCAGAACTGACTAGAGCGCATTTCACAACCTTACTGGATGGTGCCCCGGACTTCCAACGATCCTTCGACTCAAAAACGGGGGGGACGCGGGACGCAGTACGTCAGCAGCGAGGTGCCTGAAACAGACCGGCCTACTAATAAGGAGGAATTTCCGGGAGTCTGCCCCGGAAAACAAGACAGGTGTTTCCTCCCTGACTGCCTCTCCTCACAACCTGTTAAACTGGGTAGCTTGCAGCGACCATCTCCGTTTTTTGAAACCTCGAGGCTAAACGCTTGGCGCCGAATTTCTGTATCCTGCCGATCAGATAATTTATAGCCATGGAGGCTGTTTGCACTCTGCTTCGAAATCACAACATTTCCGAAGCGGTAAAATCTGTAACCGACACATCGGAGAACAACCCCGTTTCATGTTCATCAAAATGACAACGGAGCGTCGTCATGCTGACACGCTGGCAGCAAGTACCGGTCTTTGTGTGGGGTTTAACTCAGTTCGCGGAAGCGAGGTGGCAAGTGACTTTACCACGGCCCACTTCGTTTCCATTTTCTTGGCACGCAAGATGCAAAAGGATGGATCAGAATTTTTGGCCAGCACATTTCGCCGAAACATCACCCCCCAGGGAGGTACTCGAAAATGAAACGCTTGGGCACATTTGCTTTTTTGTTGATGGATCTAGTTGCCTTCGGAATGTTGATGTTTGCCCTTTCTCAGCGTTAGGGTCGGGTTGAAAACTTGGTGGCACGCCACTTCACCCAACCACCTGAGCCACTTCGAGCAGCCAGGTTCAGCCGCGGCCACAGCCCGGGAGTCGTCAGGGGGCGAACTCACCGTTTCCCACGTCTGCGGCATGCAGCGCCGGCCATTCTAAGCTTTCCATCTTCACGTGACGTACGGCTATGGCGCCATTTTGAAACCTCAAACGGTTCCACGCTGGCGTGTGTGCATCGATTTGGTTTTGCGATGAAGCGGCCTGCGAACCTGACATGCCGGGCAGAAAAAAGTGGATCGTTGAGCTTGTAGAATGCGCAAAACCGTTCCAGCGCGACAGCTCGTACATATTTCACCCGCACGACCATAGATTCGATGCTGGGTCTGATAACTCCCTGCCTGATTGAGTGCATTACGATAGGTTCCATCTGACAATGTCGATCCTTCGTAGGCAATTGCCTGGCTCAGTATTTCCTGCATTGCCTGATGGAGGCTCAGCCATTGGGCGGGCTTCAATTGCTCGCATCGCGTTTGAGGGTGGATGCCCGCCAGGTGTAGGATTTCGGCAGCGTACAGGTTGCCGATGCCTGCCAGCGCCCGCTGGTCCAAGAGGGCCACTTTAATTTCTCGGCGGCTGGTGGAAAGCCGATCAGCGAGATCCTTTTTGCTGATATCCAGTGCGTCGGGCCCCAGTTTGGATGGCCCCAAAGCTTTCTCAAATGCACGTTTGGAAAGCAGGCGCACACTTCCCAAGCCACGACGATCCCAGTACCAAATGTTTTTCGCCGACGTCGCAGACAATTGGAATCGCAGCCGCAAGTGTTCCCTGTCTGGTGGATCCGCCAACAGGACCAGGCCGGTCATGCGCGGCTCAATGACGAGCGAATCCCCTCCCTCCAAACGTAATGCCAGACGCTTACCCACACGGTCAACCTTGATGATGTGCCGGCCGACGGCCCGACGGCGGAACAAGTGCTTGGCCGGAGCGGTCAAGATCGGCTTGAGCCGACAGGGCAACCAGTCAATTTTTTCGACACGGCTTCCCTCAACTTCTAAAATCCCGCGTCGCATCGTTTCAACTTCGGGAAGTTCGGGCATGAGCGGTGTCTCGTGGAATTCAAGTGATACAGCGATCGACCGCTAGAGGTTTCCGAGTCTGGCTGACCCGGTTGGAATTCTAACGGGTATCCGATAACGCAGACAACCGGTTGAGCATAGGCAGTGAACAATACCGTTGGTATCATGGAGACTATGAACACAAACAACAGTACGTTTGCCAGCAGTGAAGTCCCCGACTCAGCAGGCCGATTCGGCGATTTTGGCGGTCGTTACGTACCCGAAACACTGACACTCGCCCTGGTGGAACTCCACGACCAGTACCAGCAGGCGTGTCAAGATGCTGAATTTCAAGCGACTTTGGACGAACTGCTGCAGCGTTACGTCGGCCGACCCTCACCACTGTACTTCGCTCAACGCTTGACCGAACATTGCGGCGGAGCTCAAATTTGGCTCAAACGCGAGGATGTCAATCACACGGGTGCTCACAAAATCAATAATACGCTGGGACAAGCACTCCTGACGTTGAGGATGGGCAAGGGCCGAGTGATTGCAGAAACCGGCGCCGGCCAGCATGGTGTGGCAACAGCAACAGCCTGTGCTCGATTCGGACTGGATTGTGTCGTCTACATGGGTGAAGAAGATATACGCAGACAAGCACCCAACGTCTTTAGTATGAAATTGCTGGGAGCAGAGGTCCGGCCCGTCACCACTGGCTCGCGAACGCTCCGCGATGCAATTAACGAAGCCATGCGGGACTGGATGTCGAGTGTAGAAACGACCCACTACATTCTCGGCTCTGTCGTGGGACCTCACCCCTTTCCCACGATCGTCCGTGACTTCCAATCCGTCATCGGACGGGAAACCCGGCAACAGAGCCAAGAAACATTTGGAACACTTCCCGACCTGGTAATTGCCAGTGTCGGTGGTGGAAGCAACGCTGCTGGAATGTTTTATCCTTTTATAGAAGACCGCGACGTACAACTGACGGGGGTCGAAGCGGGTGGAAGGGGAAGCCATCCGGGCGACCACGCATCCCCCCTGTCCTGGGGCGAGCCAGGTGTGCTGCACGGCAGTTACAGCTACGTCATGCAGGATGAAGACGGACAGACAATGGACGTTCATTCCGTCTCGGCAGGCTTGGACTACCCGGGAGTTGGTCCCGAACACAGCTATTGGAAAGATACAGGGCGCGTGAAATACTCTGTTTGTCTCGACGCGCAAGCACTCGCAGCGTTTGACCTGCTGGCTCGTACTGAAGGGATATTGTCGGCCCTCGAAAGCGCGCACGCCGTGGCCAAAGCGATTGAACTTGCGCCCCAACATCCCAAGGATCTGAGAATTATCGTCTGTTTATCAGGTCGTGGTGATAAGGATGCGGCTGAAATTGCACGACTAAAGAAAGAAACCACCGACAAGTGAACGCAGACAAAAATGAATAGATGCAACAACAAGAATAAAACATAGTGTTGTACTGAGAATCGCCCACATACAACGATAAATCGAGACCCACTCATCCATGTCTGCAATCGATACGCTGTTCCAGGAATTGCGACAGTCGGGACGAAAGGCATTCATGCCTTTTGTAACGGCTGGTGACCCTGATCTGGATTTCACGAAGGACCTTTTACTGACACTTGACGCAAATGGATGTTCGCTTTGCGAGTTGGGAATACCCTACAGCGATCCGATTGCTGACGGTCCGGTCATCCAGGCTTCCTATACCCGAGCCCTGGAAAATCAACTGAAGCTGCTGCAGATTTTTGAAATGACTGCCGACCTGACTCCCCGGCTGCAAATGCCCATGGTGATGATGGTGAGCTACGCAATCGTACACCGCCACGGCAACGCCGAGTTCGTCACCCGTGCGAAACAGGCCGGAGCAGCAGGCATGATCGTTCCTGACTTGCTGGTCGAGGAATCCGCAGAGATTTCACGAATTTGCACTCGGGAAGACTTCAGTCTCATTCAACTGGTCACACCCACAACGTCTCGTGAGCGGGCCGTTCGGATCGCGGAATCGTCGTCTGGATTTATTTATTTTGTTTCCGTAACTGGTATCACCGGAGAAAGAGACCAATTACCCAGTGAAATCGTGGAAAACGTGGGGTGGCTTCGTGAACAAACGGATTTGCCAATCTGCGTAGGTTTTGGAATCAGCAAGGCGGAACACGTCCGCGTGCTGGCACCAGTGGCAGACGGTTTAATCGTGGGTTCTGCAATCGTTCGTCAAATAAGCCAAGTCCCCAACGGTTCACGGAAAGAGGTGCTCGACGGCATCTCGGATTACGTCTCTGAGTTGATGACGGCACTCCGTTAAGACCTGTCAACCACGATTGCGGGTTTCCGAAAATTCCGTAATGTTCTGGGCGTAAAACACTGCATCCACTTAAGTTGGGTAAAAAAGACTCGGGACGACTCTGCGGAGGACAAACTTGACCCTCCTGACCGCCCAAAACTATACTTAATAGACAGCCCGGTAATTCTACCATCTTTCCGTTTTTCAACGGATTCTGGATCGGCTGTCAAAATCTGAGTTGAGGCGGTCCAACCATTTAAAGGGCGATGCGAATGCAACCCAAGATACCCACATCGGTGACGAGTCGATTTTTCGCGGGCCTTACGGAATACGCGTTTCAAACCCGCCTCGGCATCGCCGATCCACCATTGACGGATTATCTCAGTGACATGTTGATACGCTTCGTCCGGAACGACAACGTTTATCGCGTGCGCGACTTAACAGGTCGTCCACTCACGAAGGTCGCCGACATGGTTATCGAGGGCGACGCATGCGTGGGCTCCTCACGACGCGAAGTGCATCGCCACATAGGAGATTTTATTCTTTTTTGGACGGGTGTTTATCCTGAGGCGCTGAGACGACTGAAAGGACCACGTAGTAAAGATCTACTTGTCAATTACTGTGCTCAGGGAAAGCGATCGTATTACATCGCCAGTACAATAACCGTTGAAGAAAAGGCGCAGGACAAGGCTTCCAAAGACGTGCTGGAACGCTTGAGTGACCAGTTCGAACTCTGCATGGCTGGCCTCGCTGAAGTACGTCGCAAACTGGATTGTTGCGTCGACGATTCCGCTGGTCCGGACGCCCTGTTGCTGTAGCAGTGCTCAAATCCTAGGTTCCTGCCTGGGGCCTAATCAGAAATCCGTAGATCGCGTAAAAGTGGCTCGCACTTCCCAGGATCACGGAGGCATGCCACACCGCGTGAAAGTAGCGAACGCGTTTATCAAAGATGAGAAACAGGGTGCCCGCCGTGTAACAGATACCACCTGCAGCAACCCATGCCAGGCAGTTGGTAGAAATCGTTGAGCAAATGAGCAACGATGGTCCCCATCCCAGCAGGATGTAACTTTGGGTCTTGAAGTTATTGATCCGGTGCTCGTGGAATACTTTCAAATAGAACCCGGTGAATGCAGCAAGCCAAATCAAAACCAAACATCCAAGTTTCAGCGGCTGGTCCAAGAGAGGCCATAAGAATGGAGTGTAGGTGCCGGCAATCAGGAAATAGACAACCGCTTGGTCCCAGATTCGCAAGCGATGTTTCAAACGAGGATCTTGGATGGCATGGGAAAGAGTGGAAAAAGAATAGACCGAAATCAAAGTCGCTGAATAGATCGAAAGAGCAAGCCGGTTGAACGTCGTAGCGCCCCAACTTGCGCGAATCAGCAAGGAAACTGCGTATAAGCTCAAGATCCAGCCCAAGGCGTGAATCACCGCGTTGATGAGTTCCTCACCCGCCTCTTCTGCTGAAACTTTTTCTTTTACCGTGGTCCTATCAACCTGCATGACACTTCGTTTGCCTCCTTTAGCGGTTTAACATGTACCGCTTGTAGCAAATTGCGAGAAATTTAGCAGCGTAGAAAGGTGAATTTTTCACGGGTCTGCAAAAACTGCTGGCAGTTCGTTGCAATTCATCAATTTGGAGCTCGTTTCCTACAGGAAACAATCGGGTGAAGGGGCAGGAAAATCTGATAGCAGGCCAGTATGAACCGGAACGGACAAGTTTTACTGTCCAGTTGGGGACGTCCACTTCGTACTGAAAAAACCTTCTGCATCAATTGATAGAATCACACGGAAAATGCAAAATCCGATGCAAAGTGAACGACAGCATCCGTCTTGTTTCAAGTAACCAAACCCTTGGTAACCAGCATGAAGACGTCCTCCAAGGTCGGATCCTTTTCACCAAAACTGCGGATTCCAACCTGATTGGCAACCAGTTCATTCAGCAACTGTGCGACCCCCTGATCATCGGTTTCCAACTCAACGACTGCCTGATGATCGTCGACCACAACATCGCGTGTGTAAGGACTATTTCGAAGTACGGAAAGCCCTATATCCATGTTGGCGGTGAACTTGATTTCCACAACACGGTTGCCCCGAATCCGGCGATAAACATCTTCGATGAGGCCGTGCATCAGCAGTTGCCCGCGCTCAATGATGCCGATGGAAGTACAGCAGTCGGCCAATTCGGTCAGAATGTGACTGGATATCAAAATTGTTTTCCCCATTTTCCGCAATTCTTTGAGAAGGGCTTTGACTTCCAGGCGGGCACGCGGGTCTAATCCGCTGGCCGGTTCGTCGAGGATCAGCACGGGGGGATCATGAACCAGTGTTTTTGCCAGACAAAGACGTTGTTTCATTCCTCGGGAGAGGCCGCTGACATAATCATCACGTTTATGGGCTAAATCAAGCAATTCGAGAACATCCGCGATCACCTGCTTTCGTTGAACTCGCGGGATGCGATAGGCCACCGCGAAAAAATCAAGAAACTCCCAAACTTTCATGCCGTCATAGACACCGAAGTTGTCAGGCATGTATCCCACGCTGCGACGTACGTTCATCGGATCCTCGGTCACACTGTAACCATTCACAATCCCTTCACCCCGGCTTGACTTAAGAAGCGTCGCCAGGAAGCGAATGGTGGTACTTTTGCCAGCTCCATTGGGACCGATGAAGCCGAACATTTCGCCAGCCTCAATTTTCAGGTTTATTTGCTGGACGGCGGTAAAGTCGCCGTAGTCCTTGCCAAAATCAATCAGCTCAATCATGGTTGGTTTTCGAAAGTCATCCGTTGTTAGTTTGATGAGATGAGACGATGGAGCCGGAAAAGCTTGAGACGCCAGGGGTCATCGTATCTGGTCCACCGTGACAAAACGGGCAACCGTTCTCTACAGATGGTCCCTTGCCAGCTTGTCGACTATTCACCATCTTGCTATCCCACCTAGTTCAAGGAGAATGAAGGGAGTTCCTCATCGG
This sequence comes from Planctomycetaceae bacterium, assembly GCA_002726515.1. Taxonomy (GTDB): domain Bacteria; phylum Planctomycetota; class Planctomycetia; order Pirellulales; family Pirellulaceae. The sequence goes on from PBTE01000073.1 coordinate 24,900, forward strand.
ATTGCCCGATGTCAGGAGGAAGGTTGACGTCACATTTTGGATCTGCAAAAACCCCGTACCGCACGTGAGCAACAATCAGAGTGCGCATGGTTTGTTGCGAGGAACGAGGGTTGATTTCCATCCCCGGAAGTTGCGCATCGGTCCACCCAATGAGTCTTACATCGCCGGGCTGAAATTGAACTTCCGACTGGGCCACCTTCAAAAGTCGGCTCAAACTCAATGAATCGCCGGCAGCCGTCTCACTGAAAGCTGGTGAAGACTCCCACTCAGCCAGCAGCTGGCCTTTCTCGGCGGGCGAGGCAAATGTCAGGCTGCGAGCGTCGGCCGCGGCAAGATTACCAACCCAGGCAACCTGGAATTGGCCTCCTTCTCGCCGACGAAGAACGGCTGCATCCTGAATGGTTAATTCACTGCCATTAGTAATGACCGGGTGACGGTCTTGCGGTTTCGTGAGACGCACGCCTCCCCCCAGATCCAACAACTGTTCGCTGTGCAACAACCCTGTCGAATTCGAGTCGACACGAAAGCCTGACAATTTTGCGGTCGTTCCACGGTGGTAGTAGACCGTGTCGTGATTTTGACTGACGACCATCTTAAACTCTTTATCCATGGCGAAGGGCAAAACAAGAGACGAGTTGTCTTCGAATTCGACAGAGTAAGTTGTCGACAAAGAACTGTACAAAGCAGTGTATCGAGTCAGGTGAGCACGCGAATAATCTGGCTGCATTTCAAGTACCGCAATTTCCGTGCGGCTACGAGCGAATCCAATATCCAGTTGTGCCAGCTTCACAACGATCACGGCACAGAAAATGGCAATGCAGGGAGCCGCCACCCAGGCCCATTCCAAACGCCCCAGGGCATGGAAAAGGCCCCAGTTCACAGGCACCAGGATGACGAGGTATGCCAGCAGAATCATTAGCACAAAATCTTTTTGCGGGACGCTGATTCCGGCCGCACGCCTGAGCGACGCCCGAGCCGCATCTGCAACGGCACTAAAATCGTTCCATCCCGCGATACCCGATTTAGGATGTGACAAATGACCACGATCCGGGTCCCCCTGAACAGAGCCCCCGTCGGACGATCGCGCATCCCGACTGAAATAACGCAGATTGCTGAGAAGGCGGGGATCGTCGCGCATGTTTGGGTACCTGGCCCAGGTTGAATAGAGCCCCCCATCGGCTGTCTGGGTGAAGCGGCGCGCGGGGTGCCTCAGCAGGCAGCCATTAAAAAAATTGTCGAAGCAGACCCAGTTGACCACCTGCCGTTGTGCCAGGGGAAAAGCAGTGACTACAACTCGGCCACGACCCACCCGTCGTTCGGCAACCAGTTCACCGGTGTGCGGAACGTAACGACCCTCTTCTTTGAGCTCAAACATCAATCCATTGATCGGTTGATCGGCAAGTACCTGCAAATGATTCGATTCTTTTGAGGAGGTGGCAATCGTCCAGTACTTGTTCATTTCCGCAAAGGATTCGGCTTTCAGCTGTCTTGTTTTCTTAGAAGTCACAGGCAGGTAATCAGCCAGAAAACTGCCTTTCAGAGTATCCAGCGATTGTGGACCACTCACGATCATTTGCCCGCCCCAGTGCAACCAGTCCAGGAGTGCCTGCACTTGATCGCTACGGATGGAATCGGATTCAAAATCGTCCCACAACAAATAAGCGATGCTGGTCCAGGTCAATTCGTGGCCTGGAAGAGATACCCGTTGAGTGTCGGAGGGCAACACAACCCGATAGTGGACATTTCGACCATCCAGTTCGAGTTCGTCATCCAGAGGCTGAATGGACTGTTTGCCTGTCTTCAAATAGCCGTAAGTCTCCGCCTGACGGGCTAACACCACAAAGAAAAAATGAAACGGCTGCATCAACGTGGCCAGTTCGGTCTCCTCACGGATCAACCTTCTTCCGGATTTTGAGCGCAGAGCGCTGAGCAACGCAGGTCGTTTGATTTCGCTATCAGGTACAAAATAGACAGTTTCAAAGTGTTTCGTTTGACCTTTGGGTAAGGCAGCAGGCCGGGCGCCCTGCATGACGTACGAGGTGCGTTCCAGTGGCACAGGATCGCGTTGGTGGTCGACGGTCGTTGACTGAATCTCGCCGTTAAAGTCAAAGTTATTGGCCTTCATCTTTTGAGTGACGCTCACCCAGTGCCCTGGTTTGGCATAATACAGATTCGTGTTTTCGTCCGATGGATCGATCTTCGGCCGGTCAATCTCGACATCTTTTTTCGGCTCTTTCTTCTTTTCCTCCTGAGTCTGCTCCTTGTCGGCATTTGTCAATCGCTTCCAGCACCCGCTACACCCAGGCAGCACTAGACATGTGCAGATTATGAGGCCGATGCACATCGAAAAAGAAAGCAAGGCGCGAGCCGGACCTTTGGCCACTTCCGTGTCCCACCCCGGCGCAGACAAGGGGGGCGATAATTGCCGATCGGCTCGCTGACCCAAAACGTCCACCGTCTTCCCCTTCCACCTGTTAGTTTACGGTTTTATCAAGGTGCGGGAAAGACTTACCTCCACTCTCTTCACACTCCTTACCGCTGGTTATTCGAACATTCCTGATTCATAATGGCCGGCCAGAAAGGGGCCGGGGCACGCAAGCCAACCGGCGGACAGGAACCCCGGCCCAGGCGAATAGAGGATCGAACACAACAAAAAAATACAGTCTTTTGATATCAAGGCTTTCGTGGTCGAAGGCAACTCGTCGCACTGTGGGTGAGTCCACACGAGTCGCGAATCAAGTGTCACAAGTTTTCCAGCCGCTCCGACCACCTGTCTGACCGGCAAAGCCGGCTGCCTCGGTTGAGTTTCAATTCCCCCAGATTCACAAGACACGAACCTCGAAATTCCAAGCCCTCTTGCCAGCGATGGAAACGGAAACAAGAATCTGGATGCAGGCTCCATTACAGACGAAAAAAGGGGAGATTACTTATGAGTGACGTACTGAAAACTGATCCTTCGCTGACTTCCAGGAAATTGGATGTCGAACACGCAGTCCGCGTAAGGTATTCGGCTGCCTCACAAAAAACGGAACCTTCACTCTGTTGCCCTGTCGAATATGACGCCAAGTATTTAAATGTGATCCCTCAAGAAATCATCGAGCGCGACTACGGTTGCGGTGATCCCTCCCGCTATCTGCAGCCGGGTGAAACCGTGCTGGACCTGGGATCGGGCGGCGGCAAGATTTGCTATATCGCATCCCAGATCGTTGGTGAAGACGGTCGCGTTCTGGGAGTGGACATGAACGACGACATGCTGCAACTTGCTCGCAGGTATCGTCAGGAAATAGGTGACCGCATCGGGCACCACAATGTTGAATTCTACAAGGGGCGCATTCAAGATCTCGCCCTGGACCTCGATCGCTTCGAAACCTACCTTGCCCGTCAGCCGATCAGCCAGGCCAACCAGTGGTTGGAAGCAAAACAGGAAGCGGATCGCATGCGTTCCGAACACCCTATGATCGCGGGAGACTCGGTGGACGTTATCATCTCTAATTGCGTCTTGAACCTAGTGAGCATCGAGGCTCGTCAAAAACTGTTCGGCGAAATGTATCGCGTGCTCCGCAGTGGCGGTCGGGTAGTGCTCAGCGACATCGTCAGCGACGAAGTCGTCCCGGAAACCCTGCGGCAAGATCCGAACCTGTGGAGTGGGTGCATGAGCGGCGCATTTGTCGAAGACGAATTTCTGAACGAATTTAAAAAAGCTGGATTCTATGGAATAGAAATCGTCGCCCGCCAAGAGCAGCCCTGGGCGACGGTCCGGGGAATTGAATTTCGAAGCATCACCGTTCGAGCCTTCAAAGGCGAAACGGAACCGAGCGTCGATTGCCACCAAGCCGTTATTTACAAAGGCCCCTGGCAGAGTGTCCAGGACGACAACGGACGGACTTTGCAGCGAGGCCGACGAACCGCCGTTTGCGACAAGACATTTCAAATCTACACCCAGCCACCTTATGCAGAACAGGTAATCCCCGTGCCTCCTTACCAGCAAGTACAGCAAGAAGAGGCCATGCCCTACGACAGCTATAGTGGCGAGGTGCGACATCCACGTCAAACCAAGGGGCTGGAGTTCCGTAAAACCCAGTTGCCTGTTCTGGAGGCCAATTGCGGCGGCGGCGACTGTTGCTAGCAACCTAACCTACCATGCATGCAAGATTGACTACCAACTTACTCAATCCGGACTGGCAGTAGCCTGAGTGTGCTGTATATAATCCCCACCTTCATTGCAACAAATGCTCTTCGCTGACTCTTTTATCTGAAGAGAATGAGGTTGATCGGACAAGGAAGTCCGTATTCATTGCGCTGGCTGAGTTTTCACCTCTGCGGGCCTAAGATTCGTCACTCAACTTGGTTGGTGGTACTCGTACTGCGTTTGACTGCAGTCGCCGCTGTGAACGCCGAGTCCACACTTCATCTGCGCCTGCACTGGAGTGGACCGAAGGCGATCCTCTGGGAAGGTCGCATCTGGTTGTCCGTGGGTACAGTGTCACAAGCACCGACGACCAGCGAGACTACAAACGGCGCCTTGGAAACACGCTCGACTCCCAATGGATTTTTCTTGCGGCAGTCCAGTCCAACCACGAGCAACGGAGTGGATTTACATCTCCGGGCCCCACGAACAGCCGTTCTATACCTACAACTGCAAAACCAGGGAAGTCACGATACGATTTCGCCAATCGAGGTACCTGTCGAAAACCTGTTAGCCGAAGTCAAACAATTTCGACTCGATGACCGTGGTACCCGACTGGAAATTCGGCGTGCACCCGGGGATACGCTGAAGGTACAGACCGGTCGGTCCACCTTGATATTCGAACCGGGAGAAGAGATCCCCCTGCAAGTCTTTCCAAATTCGCCGGGAGTACCCCCGCATGCAGCCATTCGTTTCACTACCGAACTGCTGGAAGCTCGTGGCAGTCGGACATTGACGCGCAAAGACGTCAATCTCGAAGCAGACTATCGGGGTGACCTTCCGCCCTTCAAACCGTACGAAATGAGACTACCTTTCAAAGAGGGAATCTATGACCTCATCTTTCGCCTGGACGAACGACCACGAAAACGGTTTGCCATTCCCAGATCTGAGAGACGGACTTTCGCAACTCAACAAATTCAAGTCGTCGTCCTGGATCGGAATCGACCCGGTGACAACCACTTGGATGAGGAGGACAACGAAATCGACAACATCGATCCGGCCAATCCTCGTTGGTGGGAATTTTTAACAAAACCTCTCAATAATTTACCTCGTCTGGGAAACTCCGGACCGGCAAATAACGGCAAGTCCAGCATCCTGCATTATCAAGATCAAGCTTGGTTACAACTCGAACCCCGGGGCTGGCAAACCTATCCACTCCAAGTTGACCGGCCAGGCAAAGCACATGTACTCGAAATTGCTATCCCCCAAGGTATCACGCAGAAGCTGGCCATCTATGTGTCGGAATCAGGTTCACAACAAACCAACTTGACAACGGGGCACTCCGTTCTGAACGTGTCCGGAGATGCTGTTTCCAACCAAGGACGACAATTCCTGCACCGCTTCGTTTTTTGGCCACAGAACGAGTCGCCCCAAGTGGTCCTGACAAATGACGACGCAACCCAGCCCGCAATCTTCGGAAAGATTCGGGTGACGGGACTTCCCATGGGCAAGAACACGGAAGACAGGGAGAACCCGTATCCTGAGCAACGTGAACTGTTGGCGTTTTTTCAAAACAATTCGTTTGTCGAAAATTTCTGCGCCACCACCACACAAGCAGAAGGGACTCTCACACCCGTCCGGGATTGGCGGACATTTTATGAGGCTGGAACCCGCTTGACGCAGTTTCTACGTCAGGCCGGCTATAGCCGCGCGATTTTGACCGTCGACGGAGATGACGGTATCCTCTATCCAAGTCGCTTGATCGACTCGCCGTTGGGTCCCATGGGCAATCTCCCGTCCAACTCCACGTCTCCCATCGGTACCCCTGACGTGCTGGAGATGTTGTTTTACCTGTTCGACCGGGAAGGAGTTCAGCTGGTACCCGCATTTCGCTTTTCGAACCAATTAACAGCACTTCGCCCCTCCAACAGGCAGCTAGGGGTGTCGGAGAGTAACGTTGAGCTGGTTGGTACGTCAGGTCCAACTGATGCCACGGCTACCTCCTTCCCCGTCAAGCACAACCCGCGCTATAACCCGCTGAATCCACGAGTTCAGAATGCGATGCTCGACGTCATTCGTGAATTGACTGAACGCTACGGCAATCACTCGTCGTTCGGAGGGATCGCTCTTGATTTGTCAGTCAACGGAACCACACTACTACCGGGAGCCGAATGGGCACTCGATGATCGCACTATCAGGTCCTTTGAAAAAGCAACGTCAATCAAATTGCCTGCGGAAGGAACAAATCGCTATGCGGAGCGAGGAGCGGTGCTGCGCAACGACGCCAAAGTGCGATCCAAGTGGCTTACCTGGCGTGCTGCTGAACTTTCCAGCCTGTTACAACGAATGCATCAGATTGCCAGCTCGAAGCGGCCCAAAACCAAGCTTCTGCTCGTGACCTCTGATCTGCTGAGCAATCAGGCCATGACCCAGGCCATGCGACCTTCGCTACCGGTGAAGGGAGAAGATGCCTTGGTGCAAAAACTACTGGAGTTTGGCATCGACATGGGAAACATGCAGAAACAGTCGGAAATCGTGTTGGTGCGCCCAAGAGTCCCGACGCCATTAGAGGTAACTCAGTCCTCTGATGTACCATTTAAAATCGATGAATTGGCCGTTGCCGACCGCGTCTTTGGCCGAAATGGGTGGCCAGCAAGCTTCTCGATTCATCAACCAGCGGAGATTCCCAAGGAAAGCTTGTCGGCAACTTTCGAAGTCAGTCCGGCTAGTTCACACTTTCGCTCCCCCGCATGGATCTCGTCGGTCGGCTGGCATAACCGTTCCCGCTTCGCCCGGTCCCTGGCCAGACTCGATGCGCAACTCATTCTGGAAGGAGGAACTCGACTTCCCTGTGTGTTAGATCCTGCTATGACCGAGTTTCTCCAGACGTACCGCCAACTCCCGGCCGCTCATTTTACCTCGGTTCGCAGCGGCAGTATTCAACCCGTGGTCATCCGTAAATTCATGGCCGCCGGAAAAACTTGCCTTTATTTGGTCAACGATTCGCCCTGGAAAGTAAAAACGGAACTTCAACTCGATATTGCGTCGTCCACACCAGTCGAATCTTTGGGCCCCAACGAGTTGCCACCCCTGACCAGCCGGAACGGCCAAACCTGGTGGCAAATCGAACTGGAACCCTATCAGTTACTTGCAGGCTGGATTGCCGCTGACGATATCAACTTACAGGCCTCCGGTACAACGATTCCAGAACATGTTGAACGCAACATGAAAATCCGCATCGAAGAATTACACGCGCGACGGCAGTCCCTGAAGTCGCCTCCCAAATTAAAGCGGCCTGCGAATTCAGGTTTTGAGGAACCCATTGTCTTTGACAACGTGATTCCCTACTGGGTTCACAACTCCAGACGCAACATGGGCGTCGAGCTGGCGTTTGAGGGTTCTCATGAAGGCAAAAGTGCCCTGCACATGTGGAACCGCCCCGAGTCCGGGGCTGCCAACTGGTGTCATAGCAGGACGTTTGCACCACCTCGTACCGGCCGCCTGGCAACCTGGGTTTTTCTGCGATGTGCCAACGACAAGGAACAGCCTGAACTACGTTTGATCCTGGAAGCTATCTACAAAGGCGCCAGTTATTACCGTTTCGCCGAGGTTGGGAAAAACACAACCATTCCACTTCATGAAGACTGGAAAGAATACATCTTCGCTGTCGACGACCTGCCACTCGAGGGACTTACTGATCTGCGCGTCGGATTTGATCTGATGGGACCGGGCGACATCTGGATCGATGAGGTGCAAACCTTCGACCTGTCTTTTCGAGACAGCGAACAGCATGAACTCGCGAAATTGATCGCCCTGGCAGACAAACATCTGCGCGTACGAAACTTTAGCGATTGCGCCCGCATTCTTGATAGTTACTGGCCTCGGTTTCTCGAACAACACGTGACAGTGCCACCGTCTCGCATGGCAAACCGCAATAGGGTTCCACAAATCATTCCCACAAATGGGGAAAAAGGTCCCGCTGAGGAACCAGGATTCTTTGAACAGTTAAAAGGATGGACTCGCAAGTTTCCCTGGTTCTAGAGCATTTCCCACGGTTTTCGCCCCAAGTGGTTAACCCTTACCCGACATTCTTCCCAACTCCGAGGCGCTACCGGGGCCACACGGACGCAGTTGCTCACTTATCCCGGCGGCCAAGACATCCCGCGGCCTCCCAACAGATGGAAATGCAGGTGGTCCACTGTCTGTCCCCCCTCTTGCCCGTTGTTCACAACGACGCGATAACCGGCCCCAAGTTCCAGATCGACTGCCAACTGCCGGATAACGAGTGCCAGGTGGCCGATGAGTTTCTGATCCTCCTCAGCAATGTCAGACCAAGAGGCTATCTCCTTTTTAGGGATGACGAGCACGTGAGTGGGAGCCTGGGGATCGATGTCACGAAACGCCAGGCAGTGATCATCTTCGAACACCACATCAGCCGGAATTTCACCGTCAATGATTTTTTTGAAAATTGTCTTTTGGGGCATACGAGTTACCTCTTTTCGAGTGACAAATGACATCTCGGTCCGTGCCGCATGTCAATTTTCACGGGTCCTGAACCTCACATCCGGACCGGAAGGAAGAACCGAAACTTTAGACCATTGACAGGGGAAAGGATAGGGATCAACGGTATTTAAAACAACGTTCGTCGCGTTGACTTTAAACGCAATTCGAGTGCTTTCCATCTCCTCTGGCAATCAAGTTGTCACCTTAACCCTCTGATCGTCTTCCACAACGGGCTAAGGGAATGCCTGGCAGGAGATTCCCCCAAAGACTACTTATTTTCAAAGCAACTTGGGGTGGAATCTATTAACAACCTTGGTCGAACCTGATACTCGTTCCCAAAGTTGGACAACGGAGTCTGTGCCCTGACGACCGCTGTGAGGAGGTGAGCGATGTGGCGACCAGGCAGTCGGGGTGTCAAAAAAAAGGCCCACTGAAAAAAACAGTTGGGCCTGGAAAAAGCTGCTATCAAAACACAGCCGGACTTCTTTTGTTTTCAAGCATTCGTAGAAGATTTTTTGCGGGTTCTTCGAGGCGGCGCAGTCACACTCCATTCTTTGGTCAACGTCTCAAAAACGTCCGGTGATTCGTAGCGAACAATACTTTTTCCCTCGGGCATGGGGCCCACCAATCCACGAAAGACCGGCAAACCTCTGAGGGAAAGATCCGTGCTACAATCGTCTACTCCAATCTGGGCATGTCTTTTTTGTAAAGGTTCTTCGGAAGGATAGTCTTTGATTCTCAGCTTTCCATCATTCAAACGTGTAACAACGCGAAAGGATTTCTTTTGTGCTGCCATGTGGTGTTGCTCCGTATGAAGACATGGTATCGAAAGACCTCCTGTCGTCCGTTCGTTTGACATCCTGTCGAACCTATGTGAAACACCTGCAGTTTTTCAAGCGCCTACTGGTCGCTAGATTCCTGGCAGTATTTTTTCGAGCGTTTGTCACGCCACCGGGATTATCGGCGACTACGGAAGGATTGAACAAACATTTCAATCGGAACAGGCATTCTGTGAGTATCTGCAAGAACCCGAATATTAGTTGCCACGGGGAGGCCCGGCAGGGGCACCTCATTCACAAGACATTTGCGTAGATTACAGCAAATGTAGGGCAAACAACTTCTCTTTTTTCCCGCTGAACAGCTTGTTCCATCCATGCCGGTTGGCGTGGATACACGGCCCGCGCACAATCGGACGACCCACCGGATAAGAAATGGATGACTGCCGGGTCGATGTAGCTGTAGGTTGTCCTTGTGACCACCTGGAGCGCAAACCACCAAAGCCGCAACGAATAAAACGCCCCGTGTGGTGCACGCCTTTGAACCCGCTTAGCTGCTAATAGGGTGGGATCGCTTGCCCATCGTCCGGGTGGATTAACTTCGTCCAGACCGCAATTTCGTCGATATCCAGTCTGAAATTTCGCACACTGCCATCCGCGAGCGCTCCGACCATCACGTCAGCATGGTGGGTGCTGGCGCGGAACAGGCCCCTGTGGGGACTACTCACAGGAACAGGTGGCCCCAGGGCATTCCCCGACGCATCATTCATAGCCTTGTAGTAACTTTTATGTGGGTGATCGAGGGGCACAATATGTGCAAACATCGCTGAGTTCGTGCTGGGGCTTGCCATGCCGGGATAATTGTAGTCCGCACCGTTTGTGTATTCTCCGAACATGATCGTATTGGTTGTCCCATCCGGAACCGTCTCCACGGTGTAGTAACTTTTCCAACTACGCGAAGAGCCACATCGCCAGTAACACCACCCGTGGTCCGTAGGGCTCCCTTCATGTGCGCGGTTGTGACCTAAAAGCAGATAATTGACAGCGTAGCTGGTGTGGGTGCCAGTGGTCCGCTGGGTGGTTGGATCCGTGGGACAGAGATAGGCATCTACGCGTCCCCGCTTCGACCAGAACTCACCTTGGAGAAGTTCTGGATGGCCGGGGAGTTTTGCGAATCCTTCGACGCCCCACATGATCGGAGAACCGCCGTTTTTTCCGCAATGTTGAATCGTCTCATCGTACATATCCTGCCTTTCCATGAACGGCAGCAAGGTATGATGCAGACTCGAACAGCACACGTCTGTCATGCGGGCAAGTTCGGGAAACTCGCTGTCGTTTGCAGTGACAAAATTGTGAACCGCGATTGCCTGCTGCTTGAGGTTGTTCGCACATTGAATCCGATTTGCCGCTTCCCGTGCCATCTGGACTGCGGGTAACAACAACGCGATTAATATCGCGATGACCGCCATCACAACCAGAAG